>NZ_CAXAPN010000001.1:0-299573 GCF_963971015.1 Pseudomonas sp. RA_15y_Pfl2_54 | reverse complement strand
GTCAAGTGGTTATTTTCAGAAGTTTTCGAAGAATTCTTCAACAACTTCAACCACTTGCGCCTTCGATCTCTCGTCAGCGGGAGGCGAATTCTACAGCGTTACACGCTGCTGTCAACACCTCTTTTTCAACTTCTTTCTGGCTTCGATGAACTGAAGCAACTTGCTGCCGAAAACCTCATAACTCATTGAATCTCAAGGAGTTTTCCGTTTCGACTGCGCCGGAAGTGGGGCGAATTATAGGCTTCCAGAATCTGCCGTCAACCGTTAATTTCGCTTTTCTTTCAGAATCTGCTTTCTAGCCAATAAACGCGGGACTCGACGAGCAACAGGAGGAACGCGCAGCAACAGAAGCAGAGCACCTATAAAAGCATAGACAGCCCACTCCTTGAGATCAGCCCGTACGATCCACAGCATATGCAGCAATCCAAGCCCAAGTATCACGTATACCAGTCGATGTAACTTCTTCCATCGAACACCCAAAAGGCGTTGACTGTAGCGATTGGAAGTCACCGCCAAAGCCAACAATCCGAGGAACCCCAGTGTCCCGACAATAATGTACGGACGTTTACGCAGTTCTACCCCTAGCTGGGACCAATCGAAACCCAGAATAAATGCCATGTAACTGCATAGATGTAGAACCACATAGGCAAAACACCAAAGCCCCAACTGCCGACGAACTGCGATCCACCCCGCCCATCCGGTCAGCTTCTGCAAAGGCGTCATGCTCAAGGTGATCAGCAACAACACCAACGTACCAAGCCCTAACCGATCAACCAGCACCTTGCCGGGATCGGGACCAAGCAATTGCGCAAAAGCCTGATAGAACCAAAGCAAGGGCCAAACCGCCGCCGCCATGAAAACGCCTATACGCCAGAACGGGAATCGCATCAGTAGTTCTTCCGCAAATCGAGCCCTGTATATAAAGAAGCGACTTCATCCGCGTAGCCGTTGAACATCTGCGTATCGCGCACGTTCGGCTTGAACAGGCTATTGGGCAAGCGCCGCTCCCGAGCTTGCGTCCAACGCGGGTGATCAACCGTCGGGTTCACGTTCGCATAAAATCCGTACTCATCGGCGGCAATACTTTGCCAGGTCGTCTTCGGCTGCTCACTGACCAGACTAATACGCACGATGGATTTAACACTCTTGAACCCATACTTCCATGGCACTACCAAGCGCAGTGGAGCACCGTTTTGATTGGGCAACTCACGGCCATACATACCAACCGCCAGAATAGCCAAAGGATTCATCGCCTCATCCAGACGCAAGCCTTCTACATAAGGCCAGTCGATCAGGGCAAAACCAGAGCGCTGTCCGGGCATGCTCTTGGGATCCTGTAGAGTCTCAAAGCGGATGTACTTGGCATTGGAGGTCGGCTCGACCTGTTTGAGCAACGCCGAAACAGGGAAACCGATCCATGGAATGACCATCGACCAGGCCTCAACACAGCGCAGACGATAAATGCGCTCCTCCAACTGATACGGCTTCATGAAGTCTTCGAGCGCGTAACGTCCGGGCTTACCTACCTCCCCGTCAACGACCACACTCCACGGCTCGGTTTTCAGCGAGCCGGCATTTGCAGCCGGATCCCCCTTGTCGGTACCAAACTCATAGAAGTTGTTGTAGTGGGTCGCGTCTTTATAAGGCGTAATCGCCTCACCCTTGACGTTGACCGCTCCCCATTTAGTAGAAGGAAGCTTTTCGGCAAACCAGGCAGGCGCTTTACCCGCCTCGACATCAGCATAGCGAGCGGCATCGTCGGCACTCGCCCAGCGCGGCAGGCTACTGACGGCGATAACAGCAGCAGTGGCACCAAGCAATTGGCGGCGAGAGAGGTAAATGGATTCAGGCGTGACATCCGACTCATGGCAGTCAGACGTTTGAGGGACTTTGATCAGCATGGCAACTCCGCAGCTTTGGAGGACAGATGCACCCATAGACTGCGGAGTATGCGGAAAATTACATCACTCGGCCTTTTTGTGCCGACGGAGATGCAACAGGTATTGCACAGGGCCGGACGCCGCATAAGCGAGGAAAACCAGCAGCAGAATGCGCGGTGGATCGCTGAAGACCACGGCAAACACCAGCACCACCGCGAGAATCGCCACGAAAGGCACGCGCCCTTTCAAGTCCAGCTCCTTGAAGCTGTTGTACTTGATATTGCTGACCATCAGCATGCCAGCAGCCGCCACCATCAACGCGACCAGAAACGACATTTTCGAGCCCTGAATGCCGTAATCACTGAACGCCCAGACAATGCCCGCCACCACGCCAGCGGCTGCCGGGCTGGCCAGACCGATGAAATAGCGTTTATCCGCAGTACCGACCTGGGTGTTGAAGCGCGCCAAACGCAAGGCCGCACCCGCCACATAGATGAAGGCGACCATCCAGCCGACTTTGCCCATGTCGCCCAGCGCCCAACCGAACGCCAGCAAGGCCGGCGCAACCCCGAACGCGACCATGTCCGACAGCGAGTCGTACTCGGCACCGAACGCACTTTGCGTATTGGTCATGCGCGCGACGCGACCGTCCAGGCCGTCGAGCACCATGGCGACGAAAATGGCGATCGCTGCAAAGGCGAAATACTTGCTCGCGTTCACTGAGTCGCCGGCGCTCAACGCAGCCTGGGCGCTCATCGAATTGATGATGGAATAAAAACCTGCGAACAGGTTTGCAGTGGTGAACAGGTTCGGCAGCAGATAGATACCACGATGCCGGACTTTACGACCTTCTGCGTCGTGCCCTTCTTCGATGTGCTCATCGATGGGCAGCATGCTTTCGGCGTCAGAAGCCTTGTTCGGCTCTTCGGGACGTTCGCTCATGGACATTACCTTGCAACGGTTTGGAAAAAATCGACTGTGTCTGTGACGACGGTTCGGCCACAAACGATGCAGCTTTATACCAGAACCACCGCCTCAAACGAAAAAACGCGGCCGAGGCCGCGTTTTTCGTACAAGAGACGAGGACTTAGTTTTTGGCTTTGTCGACGATCTTGTTGGCACCGATCCACGGCATCATGGAGCGCAGTTGCTCGCCGATGATTTCGATACCGTGAGCGGCGTTGTTACGACGCTTGGCGGTCATCGAAGGGTAGCCGGTTGCACCTTCGCTGATGAACATTTTGGCGTATTCGCCGTCCTGAATACGTTTCAGGGCGTTGCGCATGGCCTGACGGGATTCGGCGTTGATCACTTCAGGACCCGTCACGTACTCGCCGTACTCAGCGTTGTTGGAGATCGAGTAGTTCATGTTGGCGATACCGCCTTCGTACATGAGGTCAACGATCAGTTTCAGTTCGTGCAGGCACTCGAAGTAAGCCATTTCCGGCGCATAGCCAGCTTCAACCAGCGTTTCGAAACCGGCTTTCACCAGCTCAACGGTACCGCCGCACAGAACGGCTTGTTCGCCGAACAGGTCGGTTTCAGTCTCGTCCTTGAAGGTGGTTTCGATGATGCCGGTACGACCGCCACCCACACCAGCCGCGTAGGACAGCGCTACGTTTTTGGCGTTGCCCGAAGCGTCCTGGTAGATCGCGATCAGGTCAGGGATACCACCGCCTTTCACGAATTCGGAACGTACGGTGTGGCCTGGAGCTTTCGGCGCGATCATGATCACGTCGAGGTCGGCACGCGGAACAACCTGGTTGTAGTGGATCGCGAAACCGTGAGAGAAGGCCAGAGTGGCGCCTTTCTTGATGTTCGGTTCGATTTCGTTTTTGTACAGGGAGGACTGGAACTCGTCCGGGGTCAGGATCATGACCAGATCGGCAGAAGCCACAGCGGAAGCAACGTCGGTCACTTTCAGGCCGTGGGCTTCGGCTTTGGCAACGGTAGCCGAACCTTTACGCAGACCAACGGTAACGTCGACACCGGAGTCTTTCAGGTTGCACGCTTGGGCGTGGCCCTGGGAACCGTAACCGATGATGGCAACTTTCTTGCCCTGGATGATCGACAGGTCACAGTCTTTATCGTAGAAAACTTTCATGAATTTCCCCTATATATCCAGGCCGTTCAGGCCATTCGCTAATTTGGTTTAAATGCTGAGTACTTTGTCGCCACGAGCGATGCCGGTCACGCCGCTACGGACGGTTTCCAGAATCGATGCGGTGCCGATGGACTGAATGAAGCTGTCGAGCTTGTCGCTGGTACCGGTCAATTGAACGGTATACACGCTCGCGCTGACATCGACGATCTGTCCACGGTAGATATCGGTAGTGCGTTTGATCTCGGCGCGCTGAGCGCCAGTGGCCTTGACCTTGACCAGCATCAGTTCGCGCTCGATGTGAGCACTTTCCGACAGGTCCACCAGCTTGACCACTTCGATCAGCTTGTTCAGGTTTTTGGTGATCTGCTCGATGATTTCATCGTGGCCAACCGTGGTCAGCGTCAGACGCGACAGTGTCGGGTCTTCGGTTGGGGCCACGGTCAGGCTTTCGATGTTGTAGTTGCGCTGCGAGAACAGGCCGACTACGCGAGACAAAGCACCGGGTTCGTTTTCCAGAAGCAAGGAAATAATGTGCCGCATGATTAGGTACGCTCCGTCTTGCTCAGCCACATATCGCGCATGGAGCCGTCTTTGATCTGCATCGGGTAGACGTGCTCACTGGTGTCGACCGAAATATCGATGATCACCAGGCGATCTTTCATGGCGAACGCTTCTTCCATCTTCGACTTCAAATCTTTCGAATCGGTAATGCGCACGCCAACGTGACCATAAGCTTCAGCCAATTTGACGAAGTCAGGCAGCGATTCCATGTAGGAGTGCGAGTGACGGCTGCCGTAGCTCATGTCCTGCCACTGACGAACCATCCCCAGAACACCGTTGTTCAGAATGACGATCTTCACCGGCAAGCCATATTGCAGACAGGTCGACAGTTCCTGGATGTTCATCTGGATGCTGCCTTCGCCCGTCACGCAGGCAACGTCCTCATCCGGGAAGCTCAACTTGATACCCATGGCCGCCGGAAAACCGAAGCCCATGGTGCCCAGGCCACCGGAGTTGATCCAGCGGTTCGGCTTGTTGAACGTGTAGTACTGCGCAGCGAACATCTGGTGCTGACCCACGTCGGAGGTGATAAAGGCATCGCCCTTGGTCACTTCGCACAGGGTTTGGATCACGGTCTGTGGCTTGATCTTGCTGCCGTCGCCCTTGTCGTAAGGGAACAGGCCGCGATCACCGCGCCATTCATCAACCTGCTTCCACCAACTGGCCACGGACTCCTTGTTCGGGGTCTCGCCGATGTCCTTGAGAATCGCGACCATTTCGGTCAGGACGCTCTCTACCGGCCCCACAATCGGCACGTCGGCCTTGATGGTCTTGGAAATCGAAGCCGGGTCGATATCGATGTGAATGATCTTGGCATTCGGGCAGAACTTCGCCGCGCCGTTGATCACGCGATCGTCGAACCGCGCGCCGACAGCCAGGATCACGTCAGCATGGTGCATCGCCAGGTTAGCGGTGTAGCTGCCGTGCATGCCGAGCATGCCGATGAACTGACGATCGGTGCCAGGGAACCCGCCCAGGCCCATCAGTGTGTTGGTCACTGGCAGGTTGAGCATTTTTGCCAGTTCGGTCAGCGGTGCGGAACCGTTGCCCAGAATCACGCCGCCGCCGGAGTACAGCACTGGACGCTTGGCCGCCAGGAGCATTTCTGCTGCCTTGCGGATTTGCCCGGAGTGACCGCGAACGGCCGGACTGTAGGAGCGCAGCTTGGCTTTCTTGGGGAAGACGTATTCGAACTTCTCGGCCGGGTTGGTCATGTCTTTCGGGATATCGACCACGACCGGGCCCGGACGACCGGATTGTGCCAGGTAGAAGGCTTTCTTCATGACTTCCGGGATTTCCGAGGCGTGCTTGATCATGAAGCTGTGCTTCACGATCGGCCGGGAGATACCGATCATGTCGGTTTCCTGGAACGCGTCGGTGCCGACCATGGTGCTTGGCACCTGACCGGAAATGATCACCATTGGAATCGAATCCATATAGGCCGTGGCGATACCGGTGATGGCGTTTGTGGCGCCTGGACCGGAAGTCACCAATACCACGCCGGCTTTACCGGTGGCACGGGCATAGCCGTCAGCCATATGGGTAGCCGCTTGTTCGTGACGAACCAGGATGTGGGTCACTTCCGGTTCTTTGAACAGGGCATCGTAAACATGCAGGAGAGCACCACCCGGGTACCCGTAAATATATTTGACGCCTTCGTCACGCAAGAAGCGGACGAGCATCTCACCGCCAGATAAAAGCTCCACGTTGTTCACCTCTAAAACGCCAGAATACCGTCCACAAAATAGGGGCGGGTCTTAATAGGTTTACTTCTCGGCAGAGCATGAGCGACGGTGGTCGCCGACTACGTCAGCACTGACTGAGCAAGTATTGGGATCGTCCCAAGTGTTGCGGGCCTTTCCCACCCAGCGCGAGGTAACGCGTTGCGGGTGTAACAGGTCGGCGCGGATGTGCGCCTCATGATCTACCGAGAGGGTCTGCTTCTGGCAGTCCCTCTACAGCGGACTTTGGATTCTTCTGTTTCGCCCTCTCCAAGTCAAGTCGTCTGTGTGCTTAATTGTGGGTAAGCACATGAGAACGCAAGAAAAAACCTGAAAACCGCTACTCTGTTAGCGTCAATTGCGCAATTTTGCCAAGGAATCAGCATGCGAACGCTCCTCCTCACACTGCTGATCGGCCTCAGCCCCTGGTGCTCGGCCGCTCAGATCTACAAATGGGTCGACGCCCAAGGTGTCACGCATTTCGATGCACAACCTCCCCAAGGCCAGCCGTCCACCTCTGTGCAGACACCCTCCTCGCCCGCGCCGAAACCTGCGGCAATGCCCGGTAGCGGCGCACTCGGCGATCAGAAAGCCATCGACGCCAAGGTCCAGAAACAGGTCGCCGACCAGCAAGCGCAGCTCAAAGCATTTTGTGAACAGGCACGCACCAACCTTGCGCAATTGCAGAACAATCCGCGCTTGCGGGAGGAAGTAGAGGGAAAATTGCGACGGCTTGATGATGCGCAGCGTCAAGAGCGCATCGGCGAAACGCAGAAGCAGATAGCGGAAAACTGCCAGTAATGACTGGCAGCTTCCGGTTCAGCGCGAAGCAGTAATGAGCAGGTCGAACTCTTTGAGCAATACCTGAAGCTGCCGATCCTTGCCCTGCAGATTGCGCTGGGCGAAGACCATTTCAGCCATTTCCTGAATACCCGAGGCATTAGGTAACGGCAGATCCTGTTCGAGGATCATCTTCATGCGTGGCAGGAATATCCATTGCAACCACTGCTCGAAATCGAGCGTGTCGACCGAAAACGGCTCGACACTGCTCAAGGCTTCGGCGGACGGCGAGACTTCATCCCACATGCCCTGCGTACGCAGTTCACGCTCGATCAACAAAAGCTGATCGGCGATTTTCGGAAAACGACTGTCCATCACAGCGAAACCTTGGCCTTTTGACGGGCCAGAGCGGCACCAGCGGAGTCCCCCTGCTTCTCACGGGCCTGCGCGATCAGTTCCCACAGACTGGCCTGTAAATCCGGACGACCGTTGGCCAGGGTCAAGGCACGACGGGCGAACTGTTCGGCCTGCGGCGCATCGCCTTGAGCCATGCGCACCTGCGCCAGGCGATAAAGCACTTGCGGCTCACGCGGGGCTACACGTTGCGCGCGCTCCAGGCTGGAAGACGCGCCGTTGAGGTCGCCACCGGCCTGTTGCTGTTGAGCGGTGGTCAGCAAGGCGAGAACCGGACCGTCCAGTTGCTCATCCGCTGACAAGCCACCGCCACTGTTGGCCGAAGGAATGCCACTTGGCGTCGAAGGCATGCTGTAGCTGCCGGAGTTGATCGGCGCCGCTTCCACTGGCGAAGGGTTGTACGGCCCCGGCGTGATGCCACCGGACGCCGGACCCGGCACGATCGGCGAAGTGCTGATCGGCGTCGAGGTGGTCGCGCCGCCACCTGGCACCATCACAACTACACCAGAGTCACCTTGTGGAATGGCCTGAGTCTGGCCCTGAACAGGACGCTTGACCGTGGTTTGACGGAAGCCGCCATTGGCCGAAATTCGTTCGCTGTTGGACACGGCCGTACCGGAATCAACCACCGGGATCGAACCACGCTGTACGGTAGAGCAGCCGCTGAGCAAAGCTACGGCGGTCACCGCTGGAATCAACCACTTGTTCACTTGAAACCCTCTTTGCTTAATTCATCCAGCCCTTGACCCAATCCATCACCGACTCGCCTGTAGCAGGCGTTTCGCCCGCACACGAGGCGCCGGGTGGCGGTTCGCTGCCGCGAATATACGGCATCTGCACCGCACCCGGGCAGTTGGCATCGGAGCCTTGCCCGGTATGAGAGTCAACCCACGCCTGTACGATGTTGTCCGGTTGCGGCATGTCCAGCGGCAGGGGATCGGCCTTGCGCATGAAACTGGTCCAGACCTGCAACGCACCGGTGGCGCCGGTGAACGGCGTCTTGCCGTTGTCATCACGCCCCAGCCACACCACCGCCAGCACGTCCTGACTGAAACCTGCGAACCAACTGTCGCGAGAATCGTTACTGGTGCCGGTCTTGCCGGCCAGGGTCAGGGTTTTCGGCAGCACGTTGTAAACCGATCTGCCGGTACCTTCACGCATCACGCGCTGCATGGCGTTCTGGATCAGATAGATGGACGCCGGATCAAAACGCTGCTGAATCTGGAACGGATAACGCTTGAGCGGCTCGCCTTCGGCGGTCAGTACGCTGCGGATCCCGCGCATTGGCGTGTTGAAACCGCCGTTGGCCAGCGTCTGGTACATGGTCGCCACTTCGATCGGGGTCATGCCGCCGGCGCCCAGCAACATCGACGGGTATGCCGGAAACTCACGCGTAACACCCAGGCGCGCCAAGGTCTTGAGTACATTGGGCACACCCACTTCCAGACCGAGACGCGAGGTCGACAGATTGTAGGAATGCGCCAGGCCCTGATAAAGGAACACGGTGCCGTGGGAGCGGCGATCATAGTTCTGCGGTTTCCACACCTGACCGTCGGCACCTTTGACCGCTAGCGGTTCGTCAGACAACCAACTGGTCAGTGTGTACTGACTTGGTTTCTCCAGCGCGGTCAGATAAACCGCTGGCTTGATCAACGAACCCACCGGACGCACGGCATCGAGTGCCCGGTTGAATCCGGCAAAACTTGCCTGCCGGCTACCGATCATCGCCTGTACTTCACCGGTTTCCGGGTTGGTCACGACCATGGCCGCTTCCACATCATCGGAGCCTTTGCGCCCTGACAGACGTTTAAAGGTGTCATTGACCGAGGACTCGGCCTTCATCTGCAGAATCGGGTCGAAACTGGTGAAGATCCGCAGGCCTTCTTCGGTCAAGTCTTCGTCGCGATAGTCTTCGCGCAACTGGCGTTTGACCAGATCCATAAAGCCTGGAAACGAGCTGTCCGCCAATTTGCCGCGAGTGGTCACACCCAATGGCATTTTCTTCGCAGCTTCGACCTGCTCTGCCGTTGCCACGCCTTGTTGCTCAAGCACGTCGAGCACCAGGTTGCGACGCTCAAGCGCACGCTCGGGGTTGCGACGCGGGTTGTAATAGGACGGGCCTTTGACCATGCCGACCAGCAACGCTATTTGATGCAGTTTCAGCTCGGACAAGGGTTGACCGAAGAAAAACTGGCTCGCCAGACCGAAACCATGCACCGCGCGCTGGCCATCCTGACCGACGAAGACTTCGTTGAGGTACGCCTCAAGGATGTCTTTCTTGTCGTAATGCAACTCCAGCAACATCGCCATCATTGCTTCGGTGAGCTTGCGGGTCAGGCTGCGTTCATTGGTCAGGTAGAAGTTCTTGACCAACTGCTGGGTCAGCGTACTGCCGCCCTGAGTCATCTTGCCGCCGGAGGTATTGACCCAGATGGCGCGGGCAATCGACTTCGGCGATACACCCCAGTGACTGTAGAAATCGCGATCTTCTACAGCAACGAGGGTGTCCAGCAGATACGGCGGCACCTGATCGATCTTGATCAGAATGCGGTCTTCAAGGTTTTTCGGGTAAATCCCGCCGATCAGCAGCGGTTCCAGGCGAACCACGGACAATTTCGAACCGTTGATTGCCGAAAGCTCAGCAACGTAGTCACCGGAGAAGCGCACATGCACCGGCTGCGGTTTCTCCATACCTTCATAAAACTGGAAGCCACGGGTATTCAGATCGACGGTATTGCCGTTGACCGCTGCGGAGCCCGGCCCATTGCTCACGGCTTCGCGGCGATAGCCCAGGGCATCGAGTTCGGTGAGGAAATCGTTTTTGCTGAGCTTTTGTCCGACGAACAGCTCAAGCGGACGCGCGTACACCTTGGCCGGGATGGTCCAGCGCTTGCCGGAGAACTTCTCCTGCACCACGGCATCGAGGTAAACGGCGAATCCGGCCAGCACCACAAGGCCGACCAGACTGAGTTTAATGGCCCAGCCCAGCCATGGGCGCAGGCCCTTGGAAGGTGGTTTTTTCTTGGTACGGGGAGATCGAGTTCGAGTCATGGCGGCGGATTATACGCACTTTATTCAGACTCGACAGAAGCGCTCCGAGGTTTGCGTCGGGCTGGCGAGCGGCCATAATGGCGACCTCGAATTTCCCCCAGCCTCTGAAGGATCGCCCGTGAGCCAGTCACTGATCGCTGCCCTGCAAAACCCGGCCCTCTACCCGCACCCCGTCGAAGGGTTCCAGGTCATCGAAACCCATATCTCGTGGGTGATCCTCACCGGCCCCTTTGCTTATAAAGTGAAGAAACCGGTGAATTTCGGCTTCCTCGACTTCACCAACCTCCAGGCGCGTGAGCATTTCTGCGGCGAAGAGCTACGCCTGAACCAGCGTCTGACCGACGATTTGTACCTGGAAGTGCTGCCCGTCACCGGCAGCGTCGAAGCGCCACAACTGGGCGGCGATGGCCCGGCTATCGAATACGTGCTGAAAATGCGCCAGTTTCCGCAAACCGGTTTGCTCAGCACCCTGCAAGCCAACGGCGAGCTGACCACCCGGCACATCGATGAAATGGCCGAGCAGATCGCCAAATTCCACCTCAGCGCCCCGAAAGTCCCGGCCGAGCATGACGCGGGCACCCCGGACAGCGTGATGGCGCCGGTATCGCAAAACTTCGAACAGATTCTGCCGTTCCTCAGCGACAAAAACGATCTGCTGCAACTTGAGGCACTTAAAGCCTGGGCCGAAAGCAGCTTCGCCCGCCTCAAGCCACTGTTCGCCCAGCGCAAGGCCGAAGGCTTCACTCGCGAGTGCCACGGCGATATCCACTTGGGCAATGCCACCGTCATCGACGGCAACGTGGTGATCTTCGACTGCATCGAGTTCAACGAACCGTTCCGTTTCACCGACGTCTGGGCTGACACCGGCTTCCTGGCGATGGACCTCGAAGACCGTGGTCTGAAATCGTTGGCTCGCCGCTTCATCAGCCAGTACCTGGAACTGACCGGCGACTATCAAGGCATGGAAGTGCTGAACTTCTACAAAGCCTACCGCGCGCTGGTTCGCGCAAAAGTGGCACTGTTCAGCATGCCGGCAGACGCGACCCCGGTGCAGCGCGCCACCACCCTGCGTCAGTACCGCAACTACGCCAACCTGGCGGAAAGCTACAGCACCATTCCTTCGCGGTTCATGGCGATCACCCACGGTGTTTCCGCCGTTGGCAAAAGCCACGTGGCCATGCGTCTGGTCGAAGCACTGGGGGCAATTCGTCTGCGCTCCGATGTTGAGCGCAAGCGTCTGTTCGGTGAGCAAACCGTCGCCAATGATGTGCAGGCCGGCATTTATAGTGCCGATGCCAGCACCGCGACCTACGCACGCCTGCATGAAATCGCTGAAGTGATCCTGCACGCCGGTTATCCAGTGGTGATCGATGCCACTTACCTCAAGCGCGAGCAACGTGACAACGCGGCGCAAATCGCCGAAGCCACTGGTACGCCGTTCCTGATCCTCGACTGCAATGCGCCGCAAGCGGTGATCGAGAGCTGGCTGGCCATTCGTCAAGCAGACAAGCAGGATCCATCCGACGCCACGCTGGCCGTGATCGAAGCTCAACAAGCCAGTCGCGAAGCGCTGACGCCGGAAGAAATCCTGCGCAGCAAACGTGTGCAGACCAATGAATCCGGCACGCTGGACACCGTGGTGGCGCAGATCCGCCAACGCCTGCCAGGCCTGTAAGAAACTATTTCGGCCGTGAAGCCCTCGCTCGCTTCACGGCCGTCAAATAGTGGCACTATACTGGCGTCATAAAACCAACAGGTGATGTGACATGAGCCAACCCAAACTTCTCGACACTCCGCTGTATGCCTTGCTGCACAAAGATGACATCACGGGTTTTAACAAAGAGCGCCCGAAAGACGGGCCGATCGACATGGTCGGCGGTGACTTCCGCGGTCTCGACCTGCGCGAACTGAACGCCGATGGCGTGGATTTCCGGGACGCGTATTTCCGCTCCGCCGATCTGCGTGGCATCGATTTCCGTCATGCCTCGCTGGAAGGTGCAAGCCTGGCCCACGCACAGATTTCCGGTGCGTACTTCCCGCCGGAGCTCAGCGCTGACGAGATTCTGATGTCGATGAATTTCGGGACGCGCCTGCGTTATCGCACCCGCTGATAGCTCTGACACGACGCCCACCCTGTGGGGGCGAGCCTGCTCGCGAAGACGGAGTGTCAGTTACCCTGATCGTGAAAGTCAGACCGCTTTCGCGAGCAGGCTCGCCCCCACATTTGATATTTGTTTGCACCCATCTTTCTGCGTTCGCAGGCCTTTCACCCCGCCCGGTTGTCGTTTCTTAGAAGCGTTTGCGTTGATTGCAACCAAACAACCACGCTTTTCCTACTGATGGCTACACTCCTGAGAAGCTCGCCCACGCACCATTCGGCCGTCGCAAGGAGGCTTGATGAATGATGAACTGCAACACCTGAAGAATCTTGGCAAGACGTCAGCGCAATGGCTGCATGCCGTGGGCATCCACAGCGCCTCGGACTTGCGGCGCCTGGGCGCGGTGGACGCCTACCGGGCCGTGCGTACCCGCGGGTTTCGCGCATCGAAGGTGTTGCTGTATGCGATTGAGGGTGCGCTCATGGATGTGCATTGGAATGACATCCCAGCCGAGCGCAAGGACGCCCTGAACAAGCAACTCGAAGCCATTTCCTCGCGTCACAAGAATTGAACAGGCGCTGACCGTTATGTACCTGCTAGGGGAACAATCGGCGCTTGCCGACGCACTGATCAATCGTTTGCAGAACTTGCCGGCGCAATGGCTGGAAGGTCTGGCGCCGTGCGCAGAAACCCTGGAGTTGGGCGCGACGGATGACCTGATGGCGCAATTACCCGGCGATCAGATGTTTCTGCTGACCGATGGCGTGATCAACGGCTGCATAGGCACCCGGGCGCTGTTTTACTGGCAGGAAGGTGACTTGATCGGCCTGCAGCGCGGTGACGATTGGGCTGATTGCCGTTTGCGCAACGATGGACCAGTGCGTTTGCTGCCCTATCGGCGCAGCGATGTGTTCCAGCATTTGTATGCCGAACCGGGCCGGGCGGATCAGTTTCTCGAGTATTTGCTGGGACAAATGGCGATCCTGGCTCACGCGGTGGCTGAGTTGAAACCTCGGGAGTTTCGTAGCACCAATGGTTTTAAACGGGTCGACGCTGGAGAAACCCTGATTCAGCAAGGCGATGCCGCCGATCACGTATTTGTGATCATCGACGGGCACGCCGAAGCCTTCGTCGATGGGCACAAGGTCGGCGAGGTGCCCAAGGACGAGATTTTCGGTGCCATGGCGGTGTTCACCGGCGAGCCACGCAATGCCACGGTCATCGCCTGCGAACCGAGTACGGTGATGTTGATTCCCGGTGATCAGTTTTTGAGCCTGACCCGCACCAATCCGAAGATCGCCCACAGCCTGATCGAAAGCATGGCGCGGCGCATCGATCAACTGAACAAGCAGATCAGCCAATTGAGCTCGAACCGAAATTAACGCCAAGCCCACTTTTCTCTGGGCCGGGCGCCCATTGACGAGATGAAATCAGGGGAATGGAAAAACAGTGGTTGACTCGGTAATGAGAATCGCTATGATTATCACAACTGATCGCGAGATCGGTCGATATTCTGAAAAGCCCTTGGTTCGGACTCTCAGATTATCTCCTCATCAGGCTAATCACGGTTATTTGACCCGGTTTTTACCGGGTCTTTTTTTGTCTGTGGAAAAATCATTTGCCGAACTCGCGGCGCGGCGACCTGCTGAGACCCCGCGAGCAACAACACTGCCAACGGCCACATCCCACGCATGCAATCACCTCGATGAAAACATCAGCGGGCGATGATCAGCGGATGCCCACGCTCCGGGTGCGGCTGCACCAATACTTCAAGACCGAACACGGCTTTGAGCATATCCGGACGCAACACTTGCTGCGGCGTATCCAGTGCAACCGGACGCCCACCTTCGAGCAGCAACACGCGATCACAATAACGTGCCGCCAGATTCAGATCATGCAGGATCACCAGCACGGCAGCGCCGCGATCGGCAAACTCGCGCACAGCCTGCAAGGTTGTGTGCTGATGCAATGGGTCAAGCATCGACGTCGGCTCGTCCAGCAGCAACGTTTGCCCAGCCTGCCCCGGCCAGAGTTGCGCCAGCACCCGCGCCAGATGCACACGCTGGCGCTCCCCGCCCGACAACGCCAGATAACTGCGACCGCTCAGA
Source organism: Pseudomonas sp. RA_15y_Pfl2_54 (assembly GCF_963971015.1). Lineage (NCBI taxonomy): Bacteria > Pseudomonadati > Pseudomonadota > Gammaproteobacteria > Pseudomonadales > Pseudomonadaceae > Pseudomonas > Pseudomonas sp. RA_15y_Pfl2_54. The sequence continues at coordinate 284,855 of NZ_CAXAPN010000001.1, read as the reverse complement.
TGCGCAGCGTCAGCCGCTGCCAGCGCCGCAGCAACAATCTCGTCATCACGTACCCGACCACTTTGATAAGGCAAACGGCCCATGCCGACCACTTCTTCAACGCGAAAGGCAAAATCCAGCGTCGACACCTGCGGCAACACCGCCAAGCGCTGAGCGCGTTGCGTACCGCTCCAATGGCTCAAGGCTTCGCAGTCGAGGGAAACTTCGCCCTCACTGGCCGTCAATTCGCCGCACAAAGCACCGAGCAAGGTACTTTTACCGGCGCCATTGGGGCCCAGCACGCCGAGCACTTCGCCCGGTTTGAGTTCCACGCTGACCCCGCCAAGGACAGTCTTGCGGCCGCGAAGGATATGCACGTTGTGCGCACGCAACATCAGGCACGCCCTCGCAACAACAGATAAAGAAAGAACGGCGCACCGATAAACGCCGTGACAATACCGATTGGCAACTCCGCCGGCGCCAGCGCCAGACGCGCCAGCAGATCCGCCAGCAACAACAGACTCGCCCCGGCCAGCACAGAGGCTGGCAGCAACACTCGATGATCGGGACCTGCCAACAACCGCACCAGATGCGGCACCACCAACCCGACAAAACCGATCATCCCCGCCGCTGCCACTGCCGCGCCGACACCCAGCGCCGTGCAGAACACCAATTGGCGCTTGAGCCGCTCGACATCAATGCCCAAATGCCCCGCCTCGGATTCACCGAGCAGCAAGGCATTCAACGCTTTCGCCCGACGCGGCAGCCACAGCGCAACGCCGGCGCTGATGATCAACAACGGCCACAACCGCGCATAACTGGCGCCGTTGAGGCTGCCCAGGTTCCAGAACGTCAGCGTGCGCAGGGTTGCGTCGTCCGCGAGATAGGTGAACAGTCCGACCGCCGAACCGGCCAGCGCCGTCAGCGCGATCCCCGCCAGCAACAGGGTTGCAACGTTGGTTTGCCCATTGCGCCGGCCGAGTCGGCAGACCAGCGCCGTCACCCCGAGCCCGCCGAGAAACGCACACACCGATAACAGATAAGGCCCGAACGATTCAGGCAAACCGCCAAAAAAAGAGCCGCCGACAATCGCTATCGCCGCCCCTAACGCCGCGCCACTGGAAACACCGACCAGCCCTGGGTCCGCCAGCGGATTACGAAACAACCCCTGCATCGTCACGCCAGACAATGCCAGTACACCGCCGACCGCTAGCCCGAGTAACGTTCGCGGCAGGCGAATCTGCCCGAGAATCAGTTCGGCCTGCTCCAGCCCCTCCGGTGCCAGCGGCACACCGATCAGGCGCAAAGCCGCGCGTAACGTATCGAACAGCGGCAGACTGACCGGGCCGAGCGCCAATGACAGCCAGATCGCCAGCACACACAGGAGCGTCAGGCCAATGAACAAGCCTCGGGGTTTGACCCGTGTGGTCATGGGTTGCTCTTGGCCGGGTAGAAAGCGTCAGACAGGGTTTTCACAACGCGCAGACTCAGGCGCATACACAGCTTCCTTTAACAAGGTTTCCCGGGCGTCTGGGTGGCAGGCCAAGTATCCTCGGCATCAGGCAAACGCCGGTGGGCGAAGGCCGCCATTTGATAATTGCTTGCATTTAAACGTCAAGCTCGAACATATCCGAACACGAGCCAACATTAGAGGATAGCCATGAAGTTTCTCTGCGCGGGTGCCGATCTGGCCGAGGCCGGCAGTCGCGGTTTTGATGTCGACGGAAAAAAACTGTTTGCCGTGCGCCGCAACGGCCAGGTCTATGTCTACCTCAATCGTTGCCCGCATCGAGGCGTTGGCCTGGAATGGCAGGCGGATCAGTTTCTCGACCCGAGCAACAGCCTGATCCAGTGCGCCACCCACGGCGCACTGTTTCTGATCGAGGACGGTGAATGCGTCGCAGGGCCCTGCGCCGGGCAATCGTTGACCCGCATCCCCTGCCGGGAAGACGTACAAGGTGTGTGGATCACCCTTTAACCGCTGAGCAGTACCTCCAACCGACGATCAATGAACATTTCCTCATGGTTCAACCGCACACCGTACGCCAGTACTTCAACGCCACTGGCAACCGCTTCACGTAGCGCCTCGGCATAGGCCGGGTCGATTTCCACGGCCGGACGCACCGCCTCAATCCCGGTGAGACTCACGCAGTACAACTGCACCGCACGAATCCCGTCCCGCGCCAGATGCGCCAGTTCACGCAAATGCTTGGCGCCACGCTGGGTCACGGCATCGGGAAACGCCGCCACATTCGTGCCATCAAAGCCCAAGGTGACGCTTTTCACTTCCACATACGCCGGGCCGCTCGGGTATTCGAGGCGAAAGTCGATGCGGCTTTTTTCCTGTCCGTAAGCCACTTCGCGCTTCAACGCGGTAAACCCGTTCAACTCGGTGATGACGCCAGCCTGCAAGGCTTCTTCGACCAGCCCGTTGGCGCGCGCGGTATTGACACAAAACAAACGGCCCTGCGGGGTTTCGCCGATTTCCCAAGTGCCGGGCAATTTGCGTTTCGGGTCGTTGGAGCGACTGAACCAGACTTGCCCGCCCTGGACCTGACAATTGAGCATCGAGCCGGTGTTTGGGCAGTGAATCGTCAGCAACTCGCCGCCAACGGTTTCGATATCGGTGAGAAAACGCTTGTAACGACGGATTAGCCGCGCCTCTTCCAGAGGAGGATGAAAACGCATCAGCCTTGCCAGCTCTTCAAGCCACGCGCGATCCGCTCCACCGCTTCCTGTAAGCGAGGGAGGTTTTGCGTGTAGGCAAAACGCACATGGTGGCTGGCCTGATAGCGTCCGAAATCCAGACCCGGGGTAAACGCAACGTGCTCGGTTTCGAGGAAATGTTGGCAGAACGCGAAGGCATCGCCGCCGAACTGGCTGATATTTGCATAAAGATAGAATGCACCTTCGGGTTCCACGGCAATGTTGAAACCCAGTTCGCGCAACGCCGGCAGGAGGAAATCGCGGCGACGGCCGAATTCGGCGCGGCGCTGCTCCAGAATCGCGATCGTGTCAGGTTCGAAACAGGCCAGCGCCGCGTATTGCGCCATGCTCGGTGCGCTGATGTAGAGGTTCTGTGCGAGCTTCTCCAACTCGCTGACCGCCGCATCCGGCGCCACCAGCCAACCGAGGCGCCAGCCGGTCATGCCGAAATATTTCGAGAAGCTGTTGAGGACAAATGCGCTGTCATCGACTTCCAGCACGCTCGCCGCATCGGTGCCATACGTCAGGCCGTGATAGATCTCGTCTACCACCAGATGGCCGTGCCGGGCCTTGATGGCGGTGGATAAGCCGGCCAATTCATCGCGCGTCAAAATGGTCCCCGTCGGGTTGGCTGGCGAAGCAACCAGCGCGCCAACACTCTCGTGGTCCCAATAGCGCTCGACCAGATCCGGAGTCAGTTGATAACGCACGTCCGGCCCGACGGGCACTAGCTGCGCAGCGCCTTCGACCAACCGCAGGAAGTGGCGATTACACGGGTATCCGGGGTCCGCCAGGAGCCAGTGCTTGCCGGGGTCGACCAGCAAGGCGCTGGCCAGCAACAGTGCGCCGGAGCCGCCCGGGGTGATCAGAATGCGTCGCGGATCGATGCTCAAGCCATAACGCGATTGGTAGAAACCGGAAATTGCTTCGCGCAGCTCAGGAATGCCACGGGCAGCGGTGTAACGGGTTTTGCCCGCCGTCAGCGCGGCTTGGCCGGCACGGATGATTGGCTCTGCGGTCGTGAAGTCCGGTTCGCCAATCTCCAGGTGAATGACATCGTGCCCCTCGGCCTGCAATTCATTGGCCCGCGCCAGCAGCGCCATCACATGGAACGGTTCGATCGCACGACTGCGCGCACTGTAGGGCTGAGCCATTGGCCTTCCTTCGACGAGGGAAAAGAAACGATTCTACCCATCTGCCGGAACGAGCGAGAACCCGCAGAGGTCACAGCCTCAAGAACTCTGGATTGTAATGACACAAGCGTACGCTCCAGGATTGACTAAAATCAGTGATTGAACAGGTCTTCCACACCGCCAGACACGGCTTGCCAAACATTTGCAAGCGCCACCCGCCGGGGCCTCGACATCCGGGAGTAGCGCAGGCCGAATTGATCTGGTAAGTTCGCCCGCTTGCAGCCGCAGGGCCGGCAGGTGTCGGTGATGGAGCAATCCTGCGCAATGGATTACAAGAGTAGAGGCGGTCCATTTCATGCCCACCCAAGCAAAGCAACAGCAACAAGCGACGATCAGCGGCTTCGAACCTTATGTTCCGAAGGCTGGCGAAGAGTACATGGGCGCCCCGATGCGAGCGCACTTCACCAAGATCCTGAACAAGTGGAAACAGGACTTGATGCAGGAAGTCGACCGTACTGTTGATCACATGAAAGACGAAGCGGCCAACTTCCCTGACCCGGCCGATCGTGCCAGCCAGGAAGAAGAATTCGCCCTCGAACTGCGCGCCCGTGATCGCGAACGCAAGTTGATCAAAAAGATCGACAAGACGCTTGAGCTGATTCAGGACGAAGAATACGGCTGGTGCGAGTCCTGCGGCATCGAGATCGGCGTCAAGCGCCTCGAAGCCCGTCCTACCGCGGATCTGTGCATCGACTGCAAGACCCTGGCGGAAATCAAGGAAAAGCAGGTCGGCAAGTAATTTCGACCTGAACAAAAAACGGAGCGTGCGAACGCTCCGTTTTTGTTTCTGCCTTTTGCCTGCCTTCTCTGTTTTCTCTGCCATTGCGGGAGGGGACTTGCTCCCGAATACGGTGTGTCATAAACAGAGATGTTGACTCATAAACCGCATTCGGGAGCAAGCCCCCTCCCACAACGGTAATGCGCGCGAAACCTGAAAAGTTATATGGCTCCCATGACTGCCAAAACCTCCCCTGCCTACATCGGCCGCTTCGCCCCAACCCCCAGTGGCCACCTGCATTTCGGTTCGCTGGTCGCAGCGCTCGCCTCCTATCTCGACGCCCGCTCTGTGGGTGGTCGCTGGCTGGTGCGCATGGAAGATCTCGATCCACCCCGTGAAGAGCCCGGCGCGCAGAGCGCGATTCTCAAGGCGCTGCAAAGCTATGGGTTTGAATGGGACGGCGAGATGGTGCGCCAGAGTGATCGGCACGATGCCTATGCCGAAGTCCTCAACAGCCTGTTCAACCATGGTCTGGCCTACGCCTGCACTTGCTCGCGCAAACAACTGGAGCCGTATCACGGGATTTATCCCGGGTTTTGCCGCAATGCCGGGCACGACCAGCAGGATGCCGCTATCCGCCTGCGTGTGCCGGAGCTCGAATACCATTTCATCGACCGCGTGCAAGGCGAATACCGCCAGCATCTGGGCCGCGATGTCGGCGATTTCGTCATCCGCCGTCGCGACGGCCTCTATGCCTATCAACTGGCCGTGGTGCTTGACGATGCCTCGCAGGGTATTACTGACATCGTGCGCGGCGCCGATCTGCTCGACTCCACCCCGCGCCAGCTCTACCTGCAGGAGTTGCTGGGCCTGCGTCAGCCGCGTTATCTGCACCTGCCGCTGATCACTCAGCCGGACGGCAACAAACTGGGCAAGTCCTACCGCTCGCCGCCACTGCAAGCTGATCAAGCCACGCCGTTGCTGCTAAGGGCCCTGCGCGCACTGGGGCAAAACCCCGGCGCCGAACTCGAATATGCGACGCCGCAGGAACTGCTCAACTGGGGCAGCACCCACTGGGACGCCACGAAGATCCCGCGCACACTGACCCTGCCCGAAGCACAACTGCGATGACGACACTTGCAGTCGCGCCGCCATCCGTTACCATCGCCGCACGTTTTCGGGCACGCGCATAAAAAAGAGAGGCCGGGATGTACATCTATCGCTTGGTCCTGCTTTTGGTCGTGGGGATCTATCTGTTTTCTCCCGCCATCATGGATTGGTGGATCGACGCTACGGGCGCCTGGTATCGCCCCTATCTGCTCTGGCTGATCCTGATTGTCGTGACCTTCATCCTGCAGAGCCAAAAAGATGCCGATGAGCTTTAGCCTGACCCAGATGATCCTGATCAGCGCCGCGTATCTGGCGGTGCTGTTCGGTGTTGCCTGGATCAGCGAACGGGGCATGATCCCGCGGGCGATCATTCGCCATCCGTTGACCTACACCCTTTCGCTGGGGGTTTACGCCAGTGCGTGGGCGTTCTACGGCACGGTGGGCCTGGCCTATCAGTACGGCTACGGCTTTCTTTCCAGTTATCTCGGGGTCTCTGGCGCGTTTTTGCTGGCGCCGGTGTTGCTGTATCCGATCCTGAAAATCACCCGCACCTATCAACTGTCGTCGCTGGCCGACCTGTTCGCCTTCCGCTTTCGCAGCACCTGGGCCGGTGCGCTGACCACGATCTTCATGCTGATCGGCGTGCTGCCGTTGCTGGCGTTGCAGATTCAAGCGGTGGCCGACTCCATCGGCATTCTGACGGGCGAGCCGATTCAGAGCCGCGTGGCCCTGGCGTTTTGCGCGCTGATCATTTTGTTCACGATTTTCTTTGGTTCACGCCACATCGCCACCCGCGAGAAGCACGAAGGGCTGGTGTTCGCGATTGCCTTCGAGTCGGTGATCAAACTGATCGCTCTCGGCGGCGTTGGCCTGTATGCGCTGTACGGCGTGTTCGACGGCCCGCAACAGCTTGAACTGTGGCTGTTGCAAAACCAGACCGCCCTCGCCGCTCTGCACACGCCGCTGCAGGAAGGCCCGTGGCGTACGCTGCTGCTGGTGTTCTTCGCCTCGGCCATCGTGATGCCGCACATGTATCACATGACCTTTACCGAGAACCTCAACCCGCGCTCCCTCGTCAGTGCCAGTTGGGGCCTGCCGCTGTTCCTGCTGCTGATGAGTCTGGCGGTGCCGCTGATCCTGTGGGCCGGTCTCAAGCTCGGCGCCACCACCGATCCGGAATACTTCACTCTCGGCATCGGCATTGCCGCCAACAGCAAACCCTTGGCCTTGCTTGCTTATGTCGGCGGGCTGTCGGCCGCCAGCGGACTGATCATCGTCACCACCCTGGCGTTGTCAGGCATGGCGTTGAACCATTTGGTGCTGCCGCTCTATCAGCCGCCCGCCGAAGGCAATATCTACCGCTGGCTGAAATGGACCCGTCGAGCACTGATCGTCGCGATCATCATGGCCGGTTTCGGTTTTTACCTGATGCTTGGTGCCGAACAGGATCTGGCCAACCTCGGCATCGTCGCGTTTGTCGCGACCCTGCAATTCCTGCCCGGCGTGTTGTCCGTGCTGTACTGGCCGACCGCTAACCGGCGCGGCTTTATCGCCGGGCTGCTGGCCGGGATTCTGGTCTGGGTCGTCACCATGCTGCTGCCGCTGGTCGGCAATCTGCAGGGTTTCTACATTCCGCTGCTGAACATGATTTACGTGCTGGACGACACCAGTTGGCACATGGCGGCCATCGCGTCGCTGGCCGCCAACGTGCTGATGTTCACCCTGATTTCGCTGTTCACCAATGCCAGCCCCGAAGAGGCCAGCGCCGCCGAAGCCTGCGCGGTGGATAACGTACGCCGTCCGCAACGCCGCGAGCTGCACGCCGCCTCGCCGCAGGAATTCGCCACACAACTGGCCAAACCGCTCGGCGCCAAAGCGGCGCAGAAAGAAGTCGAACAGGCCTTGCGCGACCTTTACCTGCCCTTCGATGAGCGTCGGCCTTACGCCTTGCGCCGATTACGCGACCGTATTGAAGCCAACCTCTCCGGGCTGATGGGGCCGAGTGTGGCCCAGGACATGGTCGAAACCTTCCTGCCGTACAAGGCCGGCGGCGAAAATTACGTCACCGAAGACATCCACTTCATCGAAAGCCGCCTTGAGGATTACCACTCGCGCCTCACGGGCCTGGCCGCCGAACTCGACGCACTGCGCCGCTACCACCGCCAGACCCTGCAGGAACTGCCAATGGGCGTCTGCTCGCTGGCCAAGGACCAAGAGATCCTGATGTGGAACAAGGCTATGGAAGAGCTGACCGGGATCGCCGCGCAGCGCGTGGTCGGCTCGCGCTTGAGCACCATTGGCAATCCATGGAAAGAATTGCTCCAGGGCTTTATCAACCTGCCGGACGAACACTTGCACAAACAGCATCTGGCACTCGACGGACAGACCCGCTGGCTGAACCTGCACAAAGCGGCAATCGATGAGCCGTTGGCACCGGGTAACAGCGGTTTGGTGTTGCTGGTAGAAGATTTGACCGAAACCCAGATGCTTGAAGACAAACTGGTCCACTCCGAGCGTCTGGCCAGCATCGGTCGTCTCGCCGCGGGTGTCGCCCACGAAATCGGCAACCCGATCACCGGCATCGCTTGTCTGGCGCAGAACCTGCGCGAAGAACGCGAAGAAGACGACGAGCTGACCGAGATCAGCGGACAGATTCTCGAACAGACCAAACGCGTGTCACGCATCGTTCAGTCGCTGATGAGTTTTGCCCATGCCGGCGGTCATCAGCATAACGACGAGCCCGTTTGTCTGGCCGAAGTGGCCCAGGATGCCATCGGGCTATTGGCGCTGAACCGGCGCAATTTCGAAGTGCAGTTCTACAACCTGTGCGACCCGGATCACTGGGTCGAAGGTGACCCACAACGCCTTGCCCAAGTGCTGATCAATCTGCTCTCCAACGCTCGTGACGCCTCGCCTGCCGGCAGCGCCGTGAGGGTCAAGAGCGAGGCCGGAGAACACACGGTCGACCTGATCGTTGAGGACGAAGGCAGCGGTATTCCGAAGAACATCATGGACCGATTGTTCGAACCTTTCTTCACCACCAAGGATCCTGGTGAAGGTACCGGTCTGGGCCTTGCACTGGTCTATTCCATCGTTGAAGAGCATTATGGACAAATCACCATCGACAGCCCGGCTGATGTACAAAGCCAGCGCGGCACCCGTATCCGGGTGACCTTACCGCGTCATGTCGAAGCGACGTCCGCTGTGAACTGAGACCGTCGAGAGTATCGAATCAATGCCGCACATTTTGATCGTCGAAGACGAAACCATTATCCGCTCCGCCTTGCGCCGCCTGCTGGAACGCAACCAGTACCAGGTCAGCGAAGCCGGTTCAGTGCAGGAAGCACAAGAACGCTTCACCATTCCTACGTTCGATCTGATCGTGAGCGATCTGCGTCTGCCGGGCGCTCCGGGTACCGAGCTGATCAAGCTCGGCCAGGGCACGCCGGTGCTGATCATGACCAGTTATGCCAGCCTGCGCTCGGCGGTCGACTCGATGAAGATGGGCGCGGTGGATTACATCGCCAAGCCTTTCGACCACGATGAAATGCTTCAGGCCGTTGCGCGGATCCTGCGTGATCGCCAATCGGCGCCGGCAGCGGGCGAAGCCGTTGCCAGCAAATCTGCCAATGGCAGCGGCAAAACAGCCACCGACAACAGCAACGGCGAAATCGGCATCATCGGCTCCTGCCCACCGATGCAGGATCTGTACAGCAAGATCCGCAAAGTCGCGCCGACCGATTCCAATGTGCTGATTCAGGGCGAGTCCGGCACCGGTAAAGAGTTGGTGGCCCGCGCCCTGCACAACCTGTCGAAACGCGCCAAGGCACCGATGATCTCGGTGAACTGCGCCGCCATTCCGGAAAGCCTGATCGAGTCCGAACTGTTCGGCCACGAAAAAGGCGCATTCACCGGCGCCAGCGCCGGTCGTGCCGGCCTGGTGGAAGCGGCGGACGGCGGTACGCTGTTCCTCGATGAAATCGGCGAGCTGCCGCTGGAAGCCCAGGCCCGCCTGCTGCGCGTGTTGCAGGAAGGTGAAATTCGCCGTGTGGGCTCGGTGCAATCGCAGAAGGTCGATGTTCGTCTGATCGCGGCGACTCACCGAGACCTCAAGAGCCTGGCGAAAGTCGGCCAGTTCCGGGAAGACCTTTATTACCGCCTGCATGTGATCGCGTTGAAACTGCCAGCCCTGCGCGAGCGCGGTGCCGACGTCAACGAGATCGCCAATGCCTTCCTCGCTCGCCAGAGCGCGCGGATCAACCGTACCGACCTGAAATTTGCAGCGGATGCCGAACAGGCCATCCGTCACTATTCCTGGCCGGGTAACGTTCGTGAACTTGAAAACGCGGTCGAGCGCGCGGTGATCCTCAGCGAGAGCCCGGAAATCTCCGCTGAACTGCTGGGTATCGACATTGAGCTGAGCGATCTGGACGACGATGAATTCATTGGTCTGCCGCCGCAAACCTCAGGTAACGCCAGCAACAGCAGCCACGAACCGACCGAAGACTTGTCGCTGGAAGACTACTTCCAGCATTTCGTCCTCGAGCATCAGGACCACATGACCGAGACCGAACTGGCGCGCAAACTGGGCGTCAGCCGTAAATGCCTGTGGGAACGGCGTCAGCGCCTGGGCATTCCACGACGCAAGACCGGGGTCGCCAGCGAGAGCTGAACGTTACCTGTCGAGTGTGCGGGTAACGCTTGAAGATGTGAAAAAACTGTTACCTCAGTCTTTCCACGTAACAGAAGCCGGGGTTATCGGTAACGAAACCCCGGCTTTTTTTGGCCCTGACAAAAGGGCCCGATCGACCTAACCCCTTGTTTTATTGGGGTTCGCAAAAGTTGGCACGGCACCTGCTATATGTTTGGTACAAGAACAATAACAAGCAATGCACAAGACAATAAAAATAAGACGAATCGACTCACGCACAATAAAAACAAGACGGCGAGAGGCGCAGCTAACTGATTCTTTTGGAGAGGCGTTGTATTTGGGGCTTGCCCCACGACCAGGCCGAGAACAACAAAAACTGTCCTAAGACAGAGCCTGTACTGGTTGGATCGAGAGATCACTGCAATTCAGCGACCAAAGCAATCCGTTTGCTCTTGGCTCCCGATTGGGAGGGTCACGAAGCAAAAGCTTCGTGACGAGGGCACTCAACAAAAACAAGAAGCCCGAATCAATAATAAAAAGAGCACGCAACTACTTCTTGGGGAGCTCCGGCTCCCCTTGTAGTTTCTCCCATCCGGGAAATCCTGCTGTTTTGCCCTCCTCGACCCTTGCAGCTTGCGGCTTACAGCTCAAATCTGCCGTGTCCTACACCATCCCCCGACTAAATGCTAGAATCTGCGCCCATCATGCGGTCATTCTTTGGTATGGCCGAACATTCCTTCAAACAGTGCATCCCATGCTGAAGAAGCTGTTCCAGTCATTCCGAACTCCCGTGCGTCGTACGCAACACATCCGCAGCACCCCTGAAGTGCTTAACAGCGGCCAACATTCGCTGCAGAAAACGCAATTCAGCCGCTACGCGGTCAATATCGTCGAACGCTTGCAGGGCGCCGGTTACCAGGCCTATCTGGTCGGTGGCTGCGTGCGTGACATGCTGTTGGGCATTACGCCCAAGGATTTCGACGTCGCCACCAGCGCCACGCCCGAACAAGTGCGCGCCGAATTCCGCAATGCGCGGATCATCGGCCGTCGCTTCAAACTGGTGCATATTCATTTCGGTCGCGAAATCATCGAAGTCGCGACCTTCCGCGCCAATCACCCGATAAACGAGGACGACGAAGACAGCAATCAGTCTTCGCGTAACGAAAGCGGGCGAATTTTGCGCGACAACGTCTACGGCACCCTGGAAGAAGACGCGCAACGCCGCGACTTCACCATCAACGCCCTGTATTACGATCCGGTCAGCGAGCGCATCCTCGACTACGCCAACGGCGTGCACGACATCCGCAATCACCTGATCCGCCTGATCGGCGATCCAAAGCAGCGCTATCAGGAAGACCCGGTGCGCATGCTGCGGGCCGTGCGTTTCGCCGCCAAGCTCAATTTCGGCATCGAGAAACACACGGTTCAGCCAATCCGCGAACTGGCGCCGATGTTGCGCGAGATCCCGTCGGCACGCCTGTTTGAAGAGGTGCTCAAGCTGTTCCTCTCCGGACACGGCGCGATCACCTTCGAGATGCTGGTCGACCTGCAACTGTTTGCCCCGCTGTTCCCGGGCAGTGCCGACGCGCTGGAGCACAACCCGGAATATACCCACACGCTGATCAGCGAAGCGCTGACCAACACCGACTTGCGCATCAAGCAGAACAAACCGGTCACGCCGGCGTTCCTGTTTGCCGCCCTGTTGTGGCCAGCCCTGCCGGCCCGCGTGCTGCGTTTGCAGGAACGTGGCATGCCGCCGATCCCGGCGATGCAGGAAGCCGCACACGAGTTGATTGCCGAGCAGTGCCAGCGCATCGCGATTCCGAAACGCTTCACCATGCCGATCCGCGAGATCTGGGACATGCAGGAGCGCCTGCCACGGCGCAGCGGCAAACGTGCCGATCTGTTGCTGGACAATCCACGTTTCCGCGCTGGTTACGACTTCCTGCTGCTGCGTGAAAGCGCGGGCGAGCAAACGGATGGCCTGGGTGAATGGTGGACGGACTATCAGGACGCCAACGACAGCGAGCGTCGTGACATGATCCGCGATCTCAGCGGCAAAGGTGACGACGCCAGCGGTGCGCCGCGCAAACGTCGTCGCAGCGGCGGTTCCAAGCGCAAACGTGCCGGTGCACCGAGCGCAACGGGCGAATAGGCATGGAACGGATCTATATCGGCATGGGCAGCAACCTCGCTGACCCGGCCGAACAATTGCGCAGCGCCGTCGAGGCGCTGGGGCAATTGCCGCAAACCATGGTCGCCGGTGTTTCCGCCTTCTATCAAAGCGACTCATTGCTGCCGGGCCAACCGCGCTACACCAACGCCGTGGCGGCGCTCGACAGCGATCTTGCGCCGCTGGATCTGCTCGATGCGCTGCAAGCGATCGAAAACGATCAGGGCCGCGAACGCCTGGAACGCTGGGGCCCGCGCACGCTGGATCTGGATATTCTGCTGTTCGGTGATCGGTTGATCGACGAACCACGGCTGAAAGTCCCGCATTACCAGATTCAGGAAAGGGCGTTCGTCCTGTATCCACTGGCCGAGCTGGCTCCCGAGGATCTGCGCCTGGCCGATGGCCGCAGCCTCCCCGACCTACTGGCCGCGTGCCCGTTCGTCGGCCTGGAACGCCTCTCCAAAACTTAAAATCAGTTCCCCCTTGTGGGCACGGGCTTGCTCGCCAAAGCGCAGTATCCGTTGATTCAGATACCGATGGACACGACACCTTGGCGAGCAACCCCGCACACATTGACGATTCCCCATTAGATGTTGTCGGACAAGAAAGCCTCGAATCAGCCCCGCCGCGCCGCTGAATCGGATCAGTAACGCCGGTAACACTCCCCTCGTAACAACGCGGTAACACACGCAATTGACTTCCTGTTGGCTCATCACGACTATAGGCGTCCCGCTGCCGCCAACCCGGCACATACGGGCGCCATCCAGGCCTTATAAGCACGACAAAAGACCGTGCGCCTGAGTAAATGAAGAATCACGCGCGTTACTCGCAGTAGTTTCCATAGCGCCTGAACGAGGATTTTTTACATGCCAGCCATCACCCTGACCACGCTCCAGAGCCTCAAGCAAAAAGGTGAAAAGATCACCATGCTGACCTGCTATGACGCGACCTTCGCCCACGCCTGCAACGAGGCCGGTGTCGAAGTGCTGCTGGTGGGCGACTCCCTCGGCATGGTCCTGCAAGGTCACGACAGCACATTGCCAGTGACCACTGCGGAAATGGCCTACCACACCGCCTGCGTCAAACGCGGCAACACCGATGCCCTGATCCTGGCCGACTTGCCCTTCATGGCCAACGCGACTCTCGAACAAACCATGACCAACAGCGCCCTGCTGATGCAGGCCGGTGCGCACATGGTCAAGGTTGAAGGGGCGCTGTGGCTGGCGGAGTCGATCCGCCTGCTGGCCGAACGCGGTGTGCCGGTCTGCGCGCACATGGGCCTGACCCCGCAAGCCGTGAACATTCTCGGTGGCTATAAAGTGCAGGGCCGCAACGAGAACCAGGCACGGCAGATGCGTGCCGACGCGATCTCGCTGGAACAGGCGGGTGCGGCGATGTTGCTGCTTGAATGCGTGCCGAGTGAACTGGCCGCTGAAATCAGCCAGGCCGTGAAGATTCCGGTCATTGGTATCGGCGCCGGTAACGCCACCGACGGTCAGGTCCTGGTGCTGCACGACATGCTCGGCCTGTCGATCACCGGCCGCGTGCCGAAATTCGTCAAGAACTTCATGGACGGTCAGGACAGCATTCAGTCGGCCTTGAAGGCTTACGTCAGCGAAGTCAAAGCCACCACGTTCCCTGGTATCGAACACGGATTCTCTGCATGAACACCGTAAAAACCGTACGCGAACTGCGCGCCGCCGTAGCCCGCGCCCGCAGTGAAGGCAAGCGTATCGGCTTCGTGCCGACCATGGGCAACCTGCACAGCGGCCACATCGCACTGATCACCAAAGCCACGCAACGGGTGGATTTCGTGGTCGCGAGCATTTTCGTCAACCCGCTGCAGTTCGGCGCTGGCGAAGACCTCGACAAGTACCCGCGCACCCTCGCTGCGGATCAGGAACAACTGCTGGAAGCCGGTTGCGATCTGCTTTTCGCTCCGACCGTCGAAGAAATGTACCCCGACGGCATGGCCGGGCAGACCCGGGTCAGCGTGCCGCAACTCTCTGAAGGCTTGTGCGGCGCCAGCCGTCCGGGGCACTTCGAAGGCGTGGCCACGGTGGTCAGCAAGTTGTTCAACATGGTCCAGCCGGATCTGGCGATTTTTGGCCAGAAGGACTACCAGCAACTGGCGGTGATACGTGCCCTGGTGCATGACTTGAACATGCCGATCCAGATCATCGGCGAGCCGACTGTGCGTGCCACTGACGGCTTGGCGCTGTCCTCGCGCAACGGTTTCCTCAGCGAAGAACAACGTGCCATCGCCCCCGTGGTCTATCGCACCCTGAGCACGATTGCCGAGTCGATCAAACAAGGTAATCGCGACTTCCCGGCGCTGATCACTGCCCAATTGCAACAATTGGAAGCCGCTGGCCTGCGTCCTGATTACCTGGACATTCGCCATGCGCTGACACTGCGTCCGGCGACGGCTGAAGACCGCGATCTGGTCATTCTGGTGGCGGCGTTCCTTGGCACCACACGGTTGATCGACAACCTGCACCTGAACCTCGATACGCCGACCTGAAACACCGCGATACCCCTGTGGGAGCAAGCCTGCTCCCACAGTTGTTTCAGGCCCCCTCGCGGCCTGCATTGCCGGCCTCAAAGCCTTGGGGCACACTGCCCGCCGTTCGCTTCCAACCCGAAAAAACACTCATGTGCGCCATTAAGTCGCCTGTGCTCTTCCGTTTGTCGGCCCATTGCCGGCATCAATGTTAAAAAAGTACAGGGAATGGGTCAGACAAAGTCAAGACAGAACGCAGCGCGAGGTTTACTGTATTCGCCCTGTGTCCAAAAACCGTGTCGACGCAGTTGGCCTGCGCCCAACCAAGGCGTGCTGGCCTGTTCAGTGTTCAAAAGGCCGTTCAAGTAAAAAGGAAAACCGCAGCGATGGCGTACTACCGCACTCCTCACGACGTTACCGCTCTGCCTGCCTGGCAAGCGTTGAAAGATCACCGCCAAGCCATGCAGGATTTCAGCATGCGCGAAGCCTTCAACGCCGATCCGCAGCGCTTCAATCAGTTCACCCTCAGCAGCTGCGGACTGTTTCTCGACTATTCAAAGAATTTGATCAACGCCCAGACCCGCGATCTGTTGGTGGGTCTGGCCAATGAAGTCGATCTGAAGGGCGCGATCAAAGCGCTGTTCGACGGCGAAATGGTCAACTCGTCCGAAGGCCGCCCGGCGCTGCACACAGCCCTGCGCCGCCCGGTGGGCGACAAGTTGTCGGTCAATGGCGTCAACGTGATGCCCGAAGTTCACAAGGTACTCAACCAGATCACCGATCTGGTCGGCCGCATCCACGACGGTCTGTGGCGCGGTTACACCGAGAAGCCGATCACCGACGTGGTGAACATCGGCATCGGCGGCTCGTTCCTCGGCCCCGAGCTGGTCTCCGAAGCCTTGCTGTCATACGCGCAGAAAGGCGTGCGTTGCCACTATCTGGCGAACATCGACGGCAGTGAGTTCCACGAACTGACGCAAAAGCTGCGCGCCGAAACCACGCTGTTCATCGTTTCGTCGAAATCGTTCAACACCCTCGAAACCCTCAAGAAC
Organism: Pseudomonas sp. RA_15y_Pfl2_54; assembly: GCF_963971015.1. Lineage (NCBI taxonomy): Bacteria > Pseudomonadati > Pseudomonadota > Gammaproteobacteria > Pseudomonadales > Pseudomonadaceae > Pseudomonas > Pseudomonas sp. RA_15y_Pfl2_54. Next base: position 268,770 of record NZ_CAXAPN010000001.1, on the reverse strand, counting down.
GCTCAGGCTGCACGCGCCTGGTATCTGGCTCAGGGGGGTTCGGAAGCCGAGCTGTATCGTCACTTCATTGCCGTATCGAGCAACAATGCGGCAGCCGTGGCGTTCGGTATCCGTGAAGAAAACATCTTCCCGATGTGGGACTGGGTCGGCGGCCGTTACTCGCTGTGGTCGGCCATCGGTTTGCCGATCGCCCTGGCCATCGGCATGTCCAACTTCAAGGAGCTGCTGTCCGGGGCCTACACCATGGACCAGCACTTCCAGACCGCACCGTTCGAACAGAACATGCCGGTACTGCTGGCGTTGCTCGGCGTGTGGTACGGCAACTTCTGGGGCGCGCAAAGCCACGCGATCCTGCCGTACGATCACTACCTGCGTAACATCACCAAGCACCTGCAGCAGTTGGACATGGAATCCAACGGCAAGAGCGTTCGTCAGGACGGCACCCCGGTGTCGACTGACACGGGCCCGGTGATCTGGGGCGGCGTCGGCTGCAACGGTCAGCACGCTTACCACCAGTTGCTGCACCAAGGCACCCAACTGATCCCGGCCGATTTCATCGTGCCGATCGTCAGCTTCAACCCGGTCGCCGACCACCATCAGTGGCTGTACGCCAACTGCCTGTCGCAGAGTCAGGCGCTGATGCTCGGCAAAACCTTGCCGGAAGCCGAAGCTGAACTGCGCGACAAAGGCATGAGCGAGCAAGAGGTGCACAAACTCGCACCGCACAAGGTGATCCCGGGTAACCGTCCAAGCAACACGCTTGTGGTGGAACGCATCAGCCCTCGTCGCCTCGGCGCGCTGGTGGCGATGTATGAACACAAAGTGTTCGTGCAAAGCGTGGTCTGGGGCATCAACGCCTTCGACCAGTGGGGTGTGGAATTGGGCAAGGAGCTGGGCAAAGGCGTTTACAACCGTCTGGTCGGCAGCGATGAAACCACCGCTGACGATCCATCGACCCAAGGCCTGATCAACTACTTCCGCGGTCGTCACCGCGGTTGATTTGAACGCACCGCTGTAACCCTGTGGGAGGGAGCAAGCCCCCTCCCACAGTTGTTTCCGGTGCATTCAAAATCAGATTCCGAATCTGGCTTGAACCTGTTGACCGCTCGGCGCATCTTTATCCTTGTCGCACCACAAGAATAAGGAACCGTCATGTTCGATATCAGCACGTTCCCCAAAGCCGATGCCGTCCGCCGGGCTGCGCAGTTGAGTCAAGACGACTACCGACGCCTGTATCGCGAATCCATTGAACACCCCAGCGCCTTCTGGGCCGAACAGGCCACGCGGTTCCTCGACTGGAGCACGCCGTGGCAGACCGTTCAGCGTTATGACCTGAAAACAGGCGAAGCCTCCTGGTTTACCGGCGGCCAACTGAACGTCAGTTACAACTGCATCGACCGCCATCTCGAACAACGCGGCGATCAGACCGCCCTGCTCTGGGAAGGCGATGACCCCGCCGAATCAGTGCAAATCACCTACAAAAAGCTCCATCACCATGTCTGCCGACTGGCCAACGTGTTGAAAAGCCGTGGCGTCAAGAAAGGCGACCGCGTGTGCATTTACATGCCGATGATCCCCGAAGCCGCGTACGCCATGCTCGCCTGCGCGCGGATCGGCGCCATTCATTCGGTAGTGTTTGGCGGCTTCTCCCCGGACTCCCTGCGTGACCGCATCCTCGATGCTGATTGCCGCACGGTGATCACCGCCGATGAAGGCGTGCGCGGCGGTAAATTCGTGCCACTGAAAAACAACGTCGACAAAGCCCTGCAAAGTTGCCCCGACGTCAGCACCGTCCTCGTGGTCGAGCGCACTCAGGGCAAAGTCGATTGGGTCGAAGGCCGCGATCTCTGGTATCACCAGGCCGTGCGCGAGGTCAGCGACGATTGTCCGCCGCAGGCGATGGACGCCGAAGATCCGCTGTTCATCCTCTACACCTCCGGCAGCACCGGCAAACCCAAAGGCGTGCTGCACACCACTGGCGGCTACCTGCTGCAAGCGGCGATGACCTTCAAGTACGTGCTCGATTACCGCGACGGCGAAGTGTTCTGGTGCACCGCCGATGTCGGCTGGGTGACCGGTCACAGCTACATCGTCTACGGTCCGCTGGCCAATGGCGCGACGACGTTGATGTTCGAGGGCGTGCCGAGCTATCCGAACAGTTCGCGCTTCTGGCAGGTGATCGATAAGCACAAGGTCAACATCTTCTACACCGCCCCCACCGCCCTGCGTGCATTGATGCGCGAAGGTGCCGAGCCGTTGAAGGACACTTCTCGCCAGAGCCTCAGATTACTCGGCAGCGTCGGTGAGCCAATCAACCCGCAAGCGTGGGAATGGTATTTCAACGTGGTCGGCGAACAGCGCTGCCCCATCGTCGACACCTGGTGGCAGACCGAAACCGGCGGCATCATGCTCAGCCCGTTGGTCAGCGCACAACGGATCAAACCCGGCTGCGCCTCGCAACCCATGTTCGGCGTACAACCGGTGCTGCTTGATGAGCACGGCAAGGAAATCAAAGGCGCCGGCAGCGGCGTGCTTGCCATCAAATCGAGCTGGCCGGCGCAGATCCGCAGCGTCTACGGCGACCCGCAACGGATGGTCGACACTTATTTCAAACCCTACCCCGGCTACTACTTCACCGGCGACGGCGCCCGTCGCGACGAGGACGGCGATTACTGGATCACCGGGCGTATCGACGATGTGATCAACGTTTCCGGCCACCGCATCGGCACCGCCGAAGTGGAAAGTGCGCTGGTGTTGCACGACAGCATCGCCGAAGCCGCGGTGGTCGGTTATCCCCACGACGTTAAAGGTCAGGGCATCTACGCCTTCGTCACGCCCATTAACGGCACCGAGCCGACCGATGACCTGAAGAAAGAACTGCTGGCCCACGTCAGCAAGGAAATCGGCAGTTTCGCCAAACCGGACCTGATCCAGTGGGCGCCGGCCTTGCCGAAAACCCGCTCAGGCAAGATCATGCGGCGCATCCTGCGCAAGATCGCTTGCAACGAACTCGACAGCCTCGGTGACACCTCGACCCTGGCCGACCCGAGCGTGGTGCAAGGCCTGATCGACAAGCGCCTCAACCAGTAACATCCCGGGCGCGGTCACCCGAGCGCGCCCGCCCTTTATCAATGAGTGGTCATGGAATTCATCCGCCGCCGTATCGAAAACCAACTCATGAGCCTGACCGGTCTGTCTCTCGGTCAGCTCGATCTGGAAAACCCCAAGGGCGATCCCGGCCTGTTCGGTCCCGACTCAATCAGTTGGCAGGTGCACGGCGACTTCAGCAGCATGCTGATCGGCGGCATCAGCGCGTTGTTGCTGCAAGCACTGCATCCGCTGGCCCTGGCCGGGGTGTGGGATCACTCGAACTTTCGAGAAGACATGCTCGGGCGCTTGCGCCGCACCAGTCAATTCGTTTCCGGCACGACCTTCGGTTCGCGCCGGGACGCCGACTGGCTGATCGAGAAAGTGCGCACCATTCACCTGCAAGTGGTCGGCACCGCGCCCGATGGCCGGCCTTACGCGGCCAGCGATCCCGATCTGCTGACGTGGGTGCATGTGGCAGAAGTCAGCAACTTCCTTGCCGCGCATGTGCGTTACCGCAATCCGCAATTGTCGCTGGCGGATCAGGATCGTTATTACGCCGAAATCGCGGTGATTGCTGAGCGCCTTGGCGCCCGGGATGTGCCGAAATCGCGAGAAGCTGTGGCGCACTACCTGCAACGCATGCGCCCGCAGTTGTTGTGTGATGAACGCAGCCGTGAAGTCCTGCGCCTGCTGCTCGACGCGCCAGCGCCGAGCGCTCTGGCCCGCCCGTTTGGCGATCTGATGATGAAGGCCGGTATCGACCTGCTGCCGGACTGGGCCAGCGACATGCTCAATGTCCGGCAGAATCCGCTGCAACGGCAACTGATCCGCGCCAGCGTCAAGCGCAGCGCGCCGATGCTGCGCTGGGCGATGCGCAATGGTTCGGTGCAGCGGGCCAAACGACGGATGGGGCTCAGCTGACGCTCAGAGCGATAAGCTGCAAGCTCATAGCTCGTAGCTCGTAGCTTCCCCCCAGTAACTGCTAAACTCCCGCGCCCCAATTCCCTCCAGCAAGGCGCCCGCATGTCTTCCTTGAATCAGGCGCTGCGCGCCGCCCTCGATCAACGCCAGGACCTGCTCGCTGAGTTGCACAGCCAGGGCACCGATTGCTATCGGCTGTTCCACGGCAGCCAGGAAGGCGCCGGCGGCCTGACCATCGACCGCTACGGCCCGCAATTGCTGGTGCAAAGCTTCCACCAGACGCTGGAGCGTGACGATCTGCTGCAACTGCACGCCATGGTCAATCAAACCCTGGGCCTTGAGACGCTGCTGGTCTACAACGACCGCTCCCGTGGCAACTCGCGTATCGACCGCCAAGACCCTGTCTACCGCGCTGACGACGCCGCGCTGATCGATCTGGTCGGTCATGAATGGGGCCTGAACTATCGCGTTCGCGGACGTCACGCCGGGCAGGATCCGCTGCTGTTCCTCGACCTGCGCAACACCCGCGGCTGGGTCAAGGATCACGCCAAAGGCAAATCCGTCCTCAACCTGTTTGCCTACACCTGTGGCGTTGGCCTCAGTGCCGCTGCCGGTGGCGCGAGTGAGGTGTGCAATCTGGACTTCGCCGAAGGCAATCTGGCGGTCGGTCGCGAAAACGGCCTGCTCAACCCGACATTGCCGACGATGCAATTCATCCAGTCCGATTACTTCCCGGCGATCCGTCAACTCGCCGGCCTGCCGATCAGTCAGCGCCGAGGGCAGAAACTGCCCAGCTATCAGCGCCTCGAACAGCGCCAATACGATCTGGTGCTGCTCGATCCACCGGCCTGGGCCAAGAGCGCGTTCGGCACCGTCGACCTGCTGCGCGACTACCAAAGCCTGCTCAAACCGGCCCTGCTGACCACCGCCGACAACGGCGTGCTGATCTGCTGCAACAACCTGGCAAAAGTCAGCATGGACGACTGGCGCGAACAGGTTTTGCGCTGCGCCGAAAAGGCCGGGCGCCCGGTGCGTGAATGGAGCGCAATGACCCCGGGCCGGGACTTTCCGTCGCAGGATCAACAGCCGCCATTGAAAACGCTGATCCTGCAATTCTGAGCCTCACTCACAACTTTCAGACACTTGCTGCAAGGCGTGAGCACTTCGGAACCAGAATCGCGTGCCATACTCCAAGGCACTCCGATTCAGACAGATGAAGCCGCACATGCACAAAGGATTGATTCGCGCGATTGGCGCCTTGTTGACCGCCCTGGCCCTCTACAGCCTGCTGGGGTTTCTGATTTTGCCGGGCATCGCCCTGCGCGTGGCCAATCAGCAACTGGCCAACTACGCGACGGTGCCTGCGCATATTCAGCGCATCGAACTCAATCCGTTCAGCCTTGAGGTCACCCTGTGGGGGTTGGGCATCGGCGAACCGGGCAAGGAACAGGTCGGCTTCGAGCGCCTGTATGCCAACCTGCAACTCGACAGCCTGTGGACAAAAGCGCTGCACCTGTCCGACATCGAACTCGACAAGCCCAAGACCGAAATCCTCTTCGCCAAGGACGGCACGCTCAATCTGCTTGGGTTATTCAACATTCCCGCCAGCGAACCGACTCCGGCAGACCCAGATGCCAAGCCGTTTCCACTGCGCATAGAACGAATCAAGCTGGCCGACGGCTATGTCCACTTTGAAGACGCGCGGCCCAGCGAGCCCATCGAATTTCTCTACGACAAACTCGACTTCGAACTGAAAAACCTCAGCACCCTGCCCGAAGACAACGCCGACATGACACTGGTGGCCGCCGGCCCGGCCGGTGGGCAAATCGACTGGAAAGGCAACCTCAGCCTGATTCCATTCACCTCCCAAGGCACATTGAAAGTCACCGATGGCCAGATGAAATCCTTCTGGCCCTATGTGCGGGACGCGGTGCCGTTGGTATTGGAAAACGGCGTGGTCAGCCTCAGTACCGACTACAAACTCAATCTGTCGAAAGAAACCGAATTGCTGCTCAACAATGTCGCGGTGAGCATTGCGCCATTCGCGATCAAAGCGCCGGACGGACGCCCGCTGGCGAAGCTCGAACGCCTCGATGTCAGCGAAACCACGGTCGATCTGGCCAAACAGCAGGTGGTGGTCGGCAAGATCCGCAGCCAGAAACTCGAAACCTGGGCCGCCCTTGAAGCCGACGGCCAACTGGACTGGCAGAAACTGTTTGCCAGTCAACCGTCGAAACCTGCCGCCCAAGCTGCCGCCGAACCCAAGGCTACCCCGGCCGCCGCCGACTCGCCGAAACCCGAACCCAGCGCACCGAGCAAGCCGTGGCAAGTGCTGCTCAAAGACGTGCAATTGCGCAACTACCAAGTGCATCTGGCCGACCGCTCGGCCAATCCACCGGTGGCGCTGGACGTCGGCCCGCTGAACGCGGACCTGCAGGATTTCGACAGCCTCAACGGCTCGCCTTTCAAGGTCAAACTCGACACCGGACTGGGCAAGCAAGGCAAGATCATGGCCGACGGCGTGGTCAACCTCGCCCCGGTCACTGCCCAGCTCAACGTGAAAACCCGGGACATCGACCTGCGTGTCGCGCAGTCCTATATCAACCCGTTCATTCGCCTGGAACTGCGTAGCGGCATGCTCGGCAGTGACTTGAAGGTCAACCTCAAGAGCACCGAGCCTTTGGCACTCAGCGTCACGGGGCGCGCCCAGATCGATCAACTGCACACCCTGGACACCCTGAAAACCCGCGATTTCCTCAAGTGGCAGCAAGTGGTCGTCGAGGGCCTGAACTATCAGCACGGCGACAGCCTGTCGATCGACAAGGTCAATCTGTTCCAACCGTATGTGCGGTTCATGATCAACGATGACCGCACCACCAACATCGATGACTTGCTGATCCCGCAGCCTGCCGACAGTGGCGCCAAAACCGCAGCAGCCAAACCGGCCAGCAAAGACAAACCGCTGGGCATTCACATCGGCGCCATCGCCATCAATGACGGCTCGGCCAACTTCGCCGACTTCAGCCTGACCCCGAACTTCGCCACCGCCGTCCAGCAACTCAACGGCCAGATCGGCACCATCGACAGTCGCGAGGCGAAACCAGCCAGCGTCGACATCAAGGGCAAGGTCGACCGCTATGCGCCAGTGACCATCAAGGGCGCGGTCAACCCATTCGACCCGATGGCCAGCCTCGACATCGCCACCCGTTTCCAACGGGTTGAACTGACCACGCTGACGCCCTACTCCGGCAAGTTCGCCGGTTACCGCATCCGCAAGGGCCGCCTCAATCTCGACCTGCATTACCTGATCACCAAAGGCCAGTTGAAAGCCGAGAACAAAGTGGTGGTCGAACAGTTGCAGCTAGGCGAGAAAGTCGACAGTCCCGACGCCGTGAGCCTGCCGCTGAAACTGGCGATTGCCTTGCTCAAGGACGTCGACGGCAAGATCTCCATCGAATTGCCGGTAACGGGCGACTTGAACAACCCGCAGTTCAGCGTGATGCCAATTGTCTGGCAGACCCTGCGCAACCTGATCGTCAAAGCCGCCGCTGCGCCGTTCAAACTGATTGGCGGGCTGGTCAGCGGCGGTGGTTCGCAAGACCTCGGCACCGTGTCCTTTGCCCCCGGCTCCAGCGAACTGAACAAGGACGCTGAAGCGGCGCTGATCAAGCTGTCACAAGCGCTGAAGGAGCGTCCGGCCCTGCGCCTGGAAATCGAAGGCACCGCCGCGAAAAGCAGCGACGGCCCATTGCTTGCCGAACAGCGTCTGGAGCGTGAATACCAGTACAACTACTACAAGATGCTCCAGCGTCGTGGCGACAAAGTCCCGGCCCAAGCGTCCTTGATCAACGTCCCCGATGGCGAGAAAGGCCCGCTGCTTGAAGGCATCTACCGCACCCGTCTGAAAACCCAGCCACCGGCTCAATGGAAGGATCTGGGCAAGGAAGAGCGCACCGCGAAAATGCGCGAAGGCGTGATCAAGTTCTGGAGCGGCAGCGATGTGTTGCTGCGCCAGTTGGGCCAGGATCGCGCCAGCAGCATCAAGGATTATCTGGTGGACAAGGGCCAGTTGGCGGACGACCGCGTGTACTTCATCGACGCCAACCTTGGCGAGGCACAAAGCGACGGTCGAGTGGTCACGCAAATGCACCTGGATGCCGAATGATGAAGCGACAATGGCTGGCCGCGATGGCCCTGACACTCATTGCCGGAAACACTTGGGCGTCCGATACGCTGCGCTGCGGCAGCCAACTGGTCAGCATCGGTGACCGCGCAAGCGAAGTACTTCACAAGTGCGGTGAGCCGGTCAATCGTGACCTGTTGGGCTACAAGCGCAGCGCCAATCGCCGCGAAGAGTTTCAGGTCGAGGAATGGACTTACGGCCCGAACAACGGCATGTACCAATACCTGCACTTTGAGGGCAACCGCCTGCGCCAGATCAACAGCGAACGCGGGCATTAACCCCAGCCCCCCGCAGTTGTTTTTTGTGGCACCGCGAAATAGAACAGGCCCCGACACAAGTGTCGGGGCCTGTAATGGTCACATCCATGTGACCAGTCGCATGAACTCTAAAGTGGCGACAGACGTATGGCTCGGCCCGTCTGTCGCGCCTTCTCCCGGTCCAGGCGAGAAGCCTTTGCCTTACTCGGCTTTCAGGCCAGCAGCGGACACCGCTTTGACGCCTTCGATTTTCTCGGTGATGCTCACAGCCATTTCTTTTTGAGCATCGGTCACTGCAACAGTGGAGGACAGGGAAACGACGCCTTTGTTGGTTTCAACTTTGATGTCGGTGCCTGGGATGCCTTTTTCGGTCACCAGATCGCTTTTCACTTTGGTAGTGATCCAGGTATCGGAAGTAACTTCTTTAGCCTTGGTCATTTCACCGGCAGCCAGCGTCATGGGTGCCTGAGTAGCCTGGGTGGATTGTGCGAATGCACCGCAGGACATGGTCAGGGTCAGCGCGGTAGCAGCAGCGGCAGTGATAGCGAACTTCTTCATACGAGTAACTCCTGTTTTTCTGGAAAGTCTGCTGGATGTCTTGTCAGCAGGGTTACTGGAGATATTGCGAACGCTGTGCCAACTTTCATTAAGCAATAAAAACGATATTAATCAATAACTTACAATTAAGGCAAATTTTCGGATTCATGCAAATTGCATGACTTGCGCAATATGCACATGCAAGTTGCGGCTTTTGGAAAAGTTCCTAAGATGCTGAAATTATTGAGGCTTTTATAAAGCGCCGCGCCATGAAAAATGCCCCGCTGTGCGGGGCATTCCGTGACGCCGTTGAACGCCTCAGGCACCGCTGCCCGGGCAACCTTTAGGCGCGTAGTCGGGATTGACCGTGGACGCACAACTCCAAGTGCCAGAGGTACTGCCCGTTGCAGCGCCAGTGCGGGTCAATGTGATGGTTTTACCCAACACGGGCCCTGGCGAGTTCACCAAAGTACAGGTGATGGTGCCAGCGCCTGTGGACGCTGTACCCGAAGCGGCCAGCGTGCAGTTGGAGGTGGTGGCCGTGGCACTGCCGGCGACGTTCGTCAGTGACGGATCAGTACCTTGATTGATGGTGTCTTCGAAAGGGACTTTCAGAGCACTGATTTCCGCCAACCCCGCCGTCACTTTCGACCGTGCCTGATATTTCGAATACTGCGGCAACGCGATGGTCGCCAGAATCCCGATGATCGCCACCACGATCAGCAGTTCGATCAGCGTAAAACCTTGTTGTTTTTTCATAGACACGCTCCATGCATGAGTCGAAATCTCATGATCTGAGAAGGACCGAGCATAGCCCATGCCAATCGCCATAAAGCCCTGCTGACTGGGCGCGAGCAGCGGGCGGCGCGGTTTCCTACAACCTGTAACCGCACTATCTGACACTTTTTGTCACCTGCATGGGCCGTGTTTGGCGCTGTCACTTGACTAGGCTATAAGTCATGAACGGCAAGTGCGCGGAATCCCCATGAATGACATCGCTCTGAGCGGTCTGGCCAAGCAATTGGTGCAGGCCGAACTGCTGACGGAAAAAAGCGCCCAGCAAGCCTGGCAACAGGCCCAGCGCGACAGGCTGTCGCTGGTCACTTATCTGGTACAGAACAAACTGCTGAAAAGCGCTCAGGTGGCCGAGATCGCCTCGGAGCACTTCGGCATGGCGTTCCTTGATCTCAATTGCCTGGACTTGGAAACCCAGCCCAAAGATCTGGTCAGTGAAAAACTGGTGCGCCAGCACCACGCCCTGCCCTTGTGGCGTCGCGGCAACAAACTGTTCGTGGGCATTTGCGACCCGAGCAATCATCAAGCGATCAATGACATCCAGTTCAGCACCGGCCTGAGCACCGAAGCCATTCTGGTGGAGGACGACAAGCTCACCGACGCCATCGAAAAATTCTTCGACACCCACACCTCAGGCCTTGAAGACATGGCCGATGTCGATCTCGACGGTCTCGATGTCGAAGCCATCGACGACAGCAATCAGGACGCCATCGGCGGACTCGATGTCGACGATGCGCCAGTGGTGCGTTTCGTCCACAAGATGCTGCTCGATGCGATCAAGAGCGGCTCTTCCGACTTGCACTTCGAGCCCTACGAGAAAACCTATCGGGTACGGGTACGCACCGACGGCATTCTGCGCGAAGTGGCCAAACCACCCATTCAACTGGCCGGGCGCATCGCCGCACGCCTGAAAGTCATGGCCAGCCTCGATATCTCGGAGCGCCGTAAACCCCAGGACGGGCGAATCAAAATGCGCCTGTCGAAGAGCAAGTCGATCGATTTCCGGGTCAACACCCTGCCCACTCTGTGGGGCGAAAAAGTGGTGATCCGGATTCTCGACCCGTCCAGCGCGCAGATCGGGATCGATGCCCTGGGCTATGAGCCAGCGCAAAAAGACCTGTACATGGCCGCGCTCAAACAGCCGCAAGGGATGATTCTGGTCACCGGCCCTACCGGCTCGGGTAAAACCGTATCGCTGTATACCGGCCTGAACATCCTCAACACCGTCGACATCAATATTTCCACCGCCGAAGACCCGGTGGAGATCAACATGGAAGGCATCAATCAGGTCAACGTCAACCCCAAACAAGGGCTCGACTTTGCTCAGGCATTGCGTTCGTTTCTGCGCCAGGACCCGGACGTGATCATGGTCGGCGAGATCCGCGATCTGGAAACCGCCGAAATCGCGATCAAGGCAGCGCAAACCGGCCACCTCGTGTTGTCCACGCTGCACACCAACAGCGCAGCCGAAACCCTGACCCGCCTGCACAACATGGGCATCCCCGGTTTCAACATCGCCACCTCGGTCAGCCTGATCATCGCGCAACGGCTGGCGCGCAAGTTGTGCAGCCACTGCAAGAAACCCATCGAGATCCCGCGCGAAACGCTGATCAAGGAAGGCTTCCCCGAGGAACGCATTGGCAGTTTCACGATCTACGAGCCGGTCGGTTGCGATCATTGCAACGGCGGTTACAAGGGGCGTGTGGGGATTTATGAAGTGGTGAAAAACACACCGGAACTGCAACGGCTGATCATGGCCGAAGGCAACTCGCTGGAAATCGACAGCCAGATGCGCCGTGACGGCTTCGACGACTTGCGCACCTCAGGCTTGCACAAAGCCATGCAAGGCATCACCAGCCTTGAAGAAATCAACCGGGTCACCAAGGACTGAACATGGCGGGCAAGGCAGCGAAAATCAGCGTCTACGCCTGGGAAGGCACGGACAGGAAAGGCAGCAAGATCACTGGCGAATTGAGTGGACAGAATCCCGCGCTGATCAAGGCGCAATTGCGCAAGCAAGGTATCAACCCCGGTAAGGTGCGCAAGAAATCAGCTGTCCTGCTGAGTTTCGGCAACCGCATCAAGGCCCGGGACATCGCCCTGTTCACCCGGCAAATGGCAACCATGATGAAGGCCGGCGTCCCTCTGCTGCAGTCGTTCGACATCATCGGCGAGGGCTTTGAAAACCCGGCCATGCGCAAACTGGTCGACGACGTGAAACAGGAAGTCGCTGCGGGCAACAGTTTCGCCAACGCCCTGCGCAAAAAGCCGCAATATTTTGACGAGTTGTATTGCAACCTGGTGGACGCCGGCGAGCAGTCCGGCGCCCTCGACACCTTGCTCGAACGCGTCGCGACCTATAAAGAAAAAAGCGAAAGCCTGAAAGCCAAGATCAAGAAGGCCATGACCTATCCGACTGCCGTGGTGCTGGTGGCTGGGGTCGTGACCGGGATCCTGCTGGTGAAGGTGGTGCCGCAATTTCAGTCGGTGTTCGCAGGCTTCGGCGCCGAACTGCCGGCCTTCACCCTGATGGTGATCAGCCTCTCGGAATTCATGCAGCAATGGTGGTGGGCGGTACTCGGCGCACTGGTGGCGGCGGTGTTCGGCACCCGCCATGCGCTGAAAAAATCCCAGGGTTTGCGTGACCGTCGAGACACCTGGCTGCTGAAGCTGCCCTTGGTCGGCACGATGATGTACAAATCCGCCGTTGCGCGTTTCGCCCGAACCCTGTCAACCACATTCGCTGCCGGTGTGCCGCTGGTGGAAGCCCTCGAATCGGTGGCAGGTGCCACCGGCAACGTGGTGTTCAAGCGTGCGGTGCTGCGGATCCGCCAGGATGTTTCTACCGGCATGCAGCTGAATTTTTCGATGCGCGCCACGGGCGTCTTTCCAAGCATGGCGGTGCAGATGACGGCGATCGGCGAAGAGTCCGGCGCACTGGACGACATGCTCGCCAAGGTCGCGGGGTTTTACGAGGACGAAGTGGACAACATGGTCGACAACCTCACCAGCCTCATGGAGCCGTTCATCATGGTGGTGCTCGGGGTAATCGTCGGCGGTCTGGTGGTGGCCATGTACTTGCCAATTTTCCAACTCGGCTCAGCGATCTGACATGCCTATCGACGAACTGTTTGCCCTGTATCCGCCGGCCTTTGTTTTCACTGCGCTGCTGCTCGGGCTGGTGGTCGGCAGCTTCCTCAATGTGCTGATCTGGCGCCTGCCGAAAATGCTCGAGCGTGATTGGCGCCAGCAGGCTCAGGATGTACTTGGCCTGCCCGGCGAAACGTCACGGCCGGCCTACAACCTCATGCTGCCTCACTCCGAGTGCCCGCATTGCGCTCATCGAATTCGCCCGTGGGAGAACATTCCGCTGCTCAGCTATCTGTGGCTGCGCGGACGCTGTTCTGCGTGCGCCGCGCCGATCAGCAAACGCTATCCGCTGACCGAACTGGCCTGCGGCCTGCTCTCGGCGTTCATCGCCTGGCATCTGGGTTTTGGCTGGCCGGCGTGCCTGTTGATCTTTCTGACCTGGGGCTTGCTGGCGATGAGTCTGATCGACACCGAGCACCAATTGCTGCCCGATGTGCTGGTACTTCCGCTGCTGTGGCTTGGGTTGATCGTCAACAGCTTCGGGCTGTTCGTGCCGTTGCACGACGCACTGTGGGGCGCGGTGGCCGGGTATATGGCGCTGTGGTCGGTGTTCTGGCTGTTCAAGCTGATCACCGGCAAGGACGGTATCGGTCACGGTGATTTCAAGCTGTTGGCGTTGCTCGGAGCGTGGGGGGGCTGGCAGATTCTGCCGCTGACAATTCTGCTGTCATCGCTGGTGGGCGCAATCATCGGCGTGATTATGCTGCGTCTGCGTCAGCAGAAAACCTCGACGCCGATCCCCTTCGGCCCCAATCTGGCAATTGCCGGCTGGATTGCCTTGCTCTGGGGTGGTCAAATAACCGACTTCTATTGGCAGTTTGTCGGTTTGAAATGAATACCCCTGTGGAAAAACCCTGGATTCTCGGCCTGACCGGTGGCATCGGCAGCGGTAAAAGCGCCGCGGCGCAGCACTTCATCGACCTCGGCATCCATGTGGTCGACGCCGATCACGCGGCGCGCTGGGTGGTTGAACCGGGGCGCCCGGCGCTGGCCAAGATCGCCGAGCACTTCGGTGCTGGCGTGCTACAGGCTGATGGAACGCTGGATCGCGCCGCCCTGCGCAAGCTGATCTTCGAAGTCCCCGAAGAACGCCGCTGGCTCGAATCCCTGCTCCATCCGTTGATCGCCGAGGAAATCGCCCATCATCTAGCGCTGGCAAAATCGCCCTACGCGATTCTGGTTTCGCCGTTGTTGATCGAATCCGGGCAATACGCGATGACTCAGCGCATTCTGGTGATCGACGCCCCGCAACAACTGCAAATCGAACGCACCTTGCAGCGTGACCAGACCAGCGAACAGCAGGTCCAGGCGATCCTCAAGGCCCAGTCGAGCCGCGAAGACCGCGTGAGCCGTGCCGACGACGTGGTGGTCAACGACCGCGACCTCGCCTGGCTGCACAGCGAGGTCGAGCGTCTGCATGACTTTTACCTGACTTTAAGTGGAGGCCAATCATGAGCCAGATCCCAACCGTAGAATGCCCAACTTGCGGCGCGCCCGTTGAATTCACGCCTGAGAACACGTTTCGGCCGTTCTGTTCCGATCGCTGTAAACTGATCGACCTCGGCGCCTGGGCATCCGAAGAACACAAGATTCCGGTCGCCCCGGATGCCGAAGATGAACTGTTTTCCGGCGACTTCGACCCGCGTCACTGATCCCGCTCAGGGCCGCATGAAACCGTAGTCCTGATCGTCGTCGAGGTTCTGCGCCAAAAAGCGCAACTCGTCGGCCAGGTCTTCGGCGTTGCGCACGGTCTTGCTCTGTTGCACCACTGCGCTGAGCAAGGCGCGCAGGCTCAAACCCGGATCGAACCCCACCTCCTGCGCCATCTCCAGACTCTGCCGGGTCTCCTGTCTTGCCCACTCGTAAACACTCATGCTGCTGCTCCTGAAGGGATTTGCACGAGCATGAAATTTCCCGCGTGTGGCGGGTTTGATATGGATCAAGATTTGGGATCGTCGTCCTTCCACGGCGCCGAAAGGTAGCGGGTGCGGTTGAATGTCTCCAGCCATTCCGGGCAGAACACCACCAGCGCACTGATGACCATGCCGTTGATGAATGCTTCGGGGAAGATGATCAGCCACACGTAGCCAATGAAGTCCTCCAGCCACTCTGGCATGGCAAAGAGGCCGTCGTACCAGAGCAACGTCAGACTGAACAGCAGGCACATCAACGCCGACAATGCCGCCGCCAGAAACCCGGAACAGAAGATGTAAACAAATGGATTACGCGGCTGCGCACGCTCGACGAGGATCGCCACGCACTCAGTGACCAGCACGGGCAGCACTATGAACAATGCGCCGTTGACCCCAAGCGCTGCGAGGTCCTGACGCCCGAGCAGCACCAGGCCCACTTGCGCCACTAGCCCGCCGACAACCGCCAGCGGCCAGTCCAACAGCAACGTCACCGCTGTCATGCCGATGAAGTGATAAGACACTCCCGTGTCAAAATCCCTGCGCACCAGCCACAACAGAAACAGCGCGAACACGGTGCCGAACAGCAAATGCTGACGGCGGCGATCGCTGAACAATTCGACCCAAGGTGCGCGAAAGATCGCCCAGAGCAGCACCGGCAAATAAATCAGCCAGCCCAGTACCAGGCTTCCAGTGGACAGCACCTCGGCGCCGATCATGGCCGCGCGTTCTCCAGTGCCTCGCGCAGTCCGGCGGCGTTGGCATATTCATGCTGTTCAAGCAATCGGCGATCCTTGAGTTGCAGCCACAACACCTGACCCTCTGCGCCGGGATAGCGTGACGCAACCCGACCCTCGCGATCGAGCATGACCCGATAGCTGTAGTCACGCATGGCGGGCACAGCGAACATCCTGGCAATCAGCGTCGGCATACGCTGGATGTCGGCAACGAATACCGCGTGACGCGCCTCCAGATAGCCCTTGGGCTGATCCTTCAGCGCTTCCTTGATCAGTTTGGCGCCCTCCATGTCCCGGGCCACCAGCAGCGTCGTGGTTGTGTTGTCGAGCGTGTATGCCTGATCGTTCTGATCCAGCAACGTCCAGGGGGCGAGTTGCTCGCCGGTCTCAAGCGCATGAGCCAACAGCGGAACAAGAGCGAACAACAGTAACCAGCGTGATTTCACGTTCAATCCCCTCGGTTTACGTTCAATGGACGATTTCCGTCAGTCTACACCGCCCATCCAGACTGCCCACTGACGCACTTTGCCACGCAAGGCTTTCTGCTTGTCGCATTTGAACGCTAAGCTTGGGCCTATGGATGACTCAGATTATTTACGCCTGCTGACCATCGCGGCCGAGCAAGCCAACGCGTTCCTGTCCAATGCCCGCAAATGGGAGCGTGAGCGTTGGGTTTGCCAGCGCCTGCTGCAAGGCCTCAACATTCCCTACCGCGCCGACGAGTTCGCCCCGGCCGGCGAACCACCGGACGTGCTGTTTCGTGATGCCAATTTCGAGGTGTTCTTCGTTCTGGATGAAGGCCGGCGACTCAACGATGAATGGCGCGATGAATTGCAGCGTCGACGCAGTGCGTTCTCCCTCAGCCAACTGGTGCGCCGCGAGGCCAAGCCGCGACGAATTCCAGCCAATGAATTTCTGCTCAGACTGGCGCCGACCTTGCGCAAGAAAGCCCACAACTACAAGGAACGCGGCATGGATCTGGGCGAACTGGACATCATCGCTTTCGCCAGTCTCAAACGCGAGGTACTGGACCTCAACAGCCACTTTCCGCCCCCCACCGAATATTTGCGCCAAGGCTGGCGCTCGTTGTCCCTCGTCGGCCCGACATTCGCCCGCGTGCTGTTCGCGCACCCCGATGCTCCGGATTTTCTGCGCAGCAACCTGGGCCGTAGCATCGTTTTCGACGTAGGAATCAGCCTGTGACGCCACTTCAACAATTGATCGCCGACGTACCGCAAACCGGCCGTGTGCGCTGGATCGGCGTGCGACCGGAATCCCGTGGGCCGATGATCGAACTCGATGCCGTGGAAGCGCGACTGGAGGCCGGACTGACTGGCGATCACGCTCGCCCCGGCATCCGCAACGCGCGGCAGGTGACGTTGATCCAGTGGGAGCACCTGGCGGTGATCAGTGCCTTGATGGGCCGCCCGGCGGAGCAACCGGTCAAGCCTGAAGATCTTCGGCGCAATCTCGTTATCAGCGGGATCAACCTGTTCAGCCTCAAGGGTCGGCGTTTTCGCATGGGTCAGGCGATTTTCGAAACCACTGGCTGGTGCCAGCCCTGTGCGCGCCTGCAGAACAACCTCGGCCCGGGCACCTTTCAAGCGGTGCGCGGGCATGGCGGAATCACCGCACGAGTGTTACAAAGCGGAATCATTCGCCTCGACGATGGCGTGTCCGTCGAACCTGTTCCGGACAGCGGCTATGCTGCGTTCAACCCCGGTTGAAAACCGCTGTAGCTTCTGCACATTCAGCAACGTCTATCTGACGAGGCCATTATGACCAGCCGCCTGAACCCCGAAGACCAGAAACATGTCGAAGAGTACCTGCAACTGTCCCAACACCGAGTCGAGCGCCGGCCTTTCCGGCCGTGGATGCTCCTGGTGCTGGTATTGGCAGTGACCATTGGTCTGGGCCTGCTGAGCCGATTTATCAGTTACCTGACGCTATGAGCTGCATCGCGCTCGCTCGGGTAACCGCACCGATTTCCTTTAAAAACCTTGCGAGTTATCCCCATGTCCCATCGTATTGTTATTGTCGGCGGCGGCGCCGGCGGTCTGGAGTTGGCTACCCGTCTGGGTAAGACGCTGGGCAAGCGCGGCACGGCCAGTGTGATGCTGGTCGACGCGAACCTGACGCACATCTGGAAACCGCTGTTGCACGAAGTGGCCGCCGGATCGCTGAACTCTTCCGAAGACGAACTCAACTATGTCGCCCAAGCCAAATGGAACCACTTCGAGTTCCAGTTGGGCCGCATGAGCGGGCTTGATCGCACACAGAAGAAAATCCAGCTGGCCGCGACCTACGACGAAAACGGCATCGAACTCGTGCCTGCGCGCGAAGTGCAGTACGACTCGCTGGTGATCAGCGTCGGCAGCACCACCAACGATTTCGGCACTGAGGGCGCAGCGCAGCACTGCCTGTTCCTCGACACCCGCAAACAAGCCGAGCGTTTCCACCAGCAACTGCTCAACCACTATTTGCGTGCGCACGCCGGGCAAACCGATGTGGTCGAGCAGATCAGCGTGGCGATCGTCGGCGCTGGCGCCACGGGCGTCGAACTGGCGGCAGAACTGCACAACGCCGCCCATGAACTGGCAGCCTACGGGCTGGACCGGATCAAACCGGAAAACATGCACATCACCCTGATCGAGGCTGGGCCACGGGTGTTGCCGGCCCTGCCGGAACGCATCAGCGGGCCAGTGCACAAGACCCTGGAGAAACTCGGGGTCAATGTGATGACCAACGCCGCAGTCAGCGAAGTGACGGCGGACAGCCTGATCACCGCCGACGGCAACGTGATCAACGCCAGCCTGAAAGTCTGGGCAGCCGGCATTCGTGCACCGGGCTTCCTCAAGGACATCGACGGCCTGGAAACCAATCGCATCAATCAACTGCAGGTGCTGCCAACCCTGCAGACCACCCGCGACGAGAACATCTTCGCCTTCGGTGACTGCGCCGCGTGCCCGCAACCGGGCTCCGACCGCAACGTACCGCCACGCGCGCAAGCCGCGCACCAACAAGCGTCGCTGCTGGCCAAATCGCTGAAACTGCGCATCGAAGGCAAGACCCTGCCGGAGTACAAATACACCGACTACGGCTCGCTGATCTCGCTGTCGCGTTTTTCGGCTGTGGGTAACTTGATGGGCAATCTGACCGGCAGCGTGATGCTCGAAGGCTGGCTGGCGCGGATGTTTTACGTGTCGCTGTATCGCATGCACCAGATGGCGCTGTACGGGCCGTTTCGCACGGCGATGCTGATGCTGGGCAGCAAGATTGGCCGCGGGACCGAGCCTCGCCTGAAACTGCATTGATATAAAAACCTGTGGGAGCGGGCATGCTCGCGAAGGCAGTGGATCAGTCGGCCAATGTGCTGGCTAATAGACCGCTTTCGCGAGCAAGCCCGCTCCCACGGGGTTTGTGTTGAGCGAAAGATGAGGTGCCTGACTGAGCTCACCACCGTTCTTTGCGCCGGCCAACTTACAACTGGAATCGCCGCACCATGCCCTGCAAGGCATTGGCCAGTTGCGACAACTCAAGACTGGCAGCGCTGGTCTGGTCGGCTCCGGCAGCGGAACGTACAGAAAGGTCGCGAATATTCACCAGGTTGCGATCCACCTCCCGCGCCACCTGAGCCTGTTCTTCGGCGGCACTGGCAATCACCAGGTTGCGCTCATGGATCTCATGCACCGAAGACGTGATGGTTTGTAGCGCCTCACCCGCACGCTCAGCCAATGTCAGCGTGGTCGTGGCTCTCGCGGCACTGGCCTGCATCGAATCGAGCGCCAGGCTCGAACCGTTGCGCATGCCTTGCACCATCTGCTCGATCTCTTGGGTCGATTGCTGCGTACGATAAGCCAGCGCTCGCACCTCATCGGCGACGACAGCAAAACCTCTACCGCTCTCGCCTGCCCGTGCCGCCTCAATGGCCGCATTGAGCGCCAGCAGGTTGGTCTGCTCAGCAATCGCCCGGATCACGTCCAGCACTTTGCCAATGTCCTGCGATTGGTTGGCCAATGACAGCACCAGATCCCCCGTGTGTTGCACATCGCCGACCAGCGCATTGATGGCACTGGCAGTTTCACTGACCCGCTCTTGCCCCAGATGCGCCGATTCACTGGATTGCCGGGTGGCGTCAGACGTCGACACCGCGTTGCGTGCAACCTCTTCCACGGCCGTGGTCATCTCATTCACAGCCGTCGCTGCCTGCTCAATTTCGTTGTTTTGCTGTTGCAGGCCTTGTGTGCTGTCGAGCGTCACCGCACTGAGCTCGTCGGCAGCGGTCGCTAACTGCGTGGCCGAACCGCTGATCCCTTGCAGGGTTTCGCGCAGGTTCTGCTGCATGGTCGCCAACGCTTTGAGCAAGCGGCTGACTTCGTCGTTGCCGTGGGTCTCGATGGGGCGGGTCAGGTCCCCTTGCGCCACACTCTCCGCGGCGCTGACGGCGCTACTTAGCGGGCGCACGATGCTGCGGGTGAGCAACATCGCCAACGCAACGGTCGCCAGTGCCGCCAGAGCGATGAACACGCTAACGATCATTCGCGACGCTTCATAGTGCGCTGCAGAGTTCTGGCTTTCGACGGCAACTTGTTTGGCGAACAGATCCGCCAGGTCATTGAGTTGTTTGCCGGAGCCGTCGACCACGGTTTTCATATCGACCAGCAGCAGCTTGGTCAACTCGTCCCGCTTGCCCTGTTCTGCAAAGGTGAAGGATTGTGCAATGCCGTTACGGTAAGCCGCGAAGGTCTTTTTGAACTGCTCATAAATCTGCTGGCCTTCAGGGGTGGTGACCAGTTTGTCGTAGGCGGCGATTTTCTCGCTCAACTCTTTGTCACGGATGTCCATCTGGCCGCGGTAAGTGGCGATGTTCTTCGGATCCTGATCCAGCGCCATGCGCAAAGAAATGGTGCGAATACGCAACATCAGCTCGCGAATTTCGTCCCCGCCACGAATACTCGGCAACCACTGATTTTCTACCGCAACCTCACTGTCGCGAATACTCGACATCTGTCCGAGCGCAAACACCCCAAGCAATGCCACCAGTACCGCGATCAGGGCAAAGCCCAATGCTGCTCGAGGAGCAATATTCAACTGACGAAGCAACATGACGAGCGCCCTTATTCTTGTAGTGGTCAGAATCAAGGGGCAAAGCAATGGCAGCCCCTCTTGTTAGCGGGCTATCGGCAAGTTGTACGATGACTTGAAGGGATTTGTCTTTCGTGAAGGCAAAAAAAATCCCCGTATCTTTCGATACGAGGATTTTTAATATGGTCGGGGTAAGGGGATTCGAACTCCTGACATCCTGCTCCCAAAGCAGGCGCGCTACCGGACTGCGCTATACCCCGGTAAAAAAAAGGCGATCCTTTCAAAGATCGCCTTCTTCGATCAGCGCTTTTGGCCTCTGATCTTAAGATTCGATCCCAGCGCTAACTGGTTTCAAAAATGGTGGGTCGTGTGGGATTCGAACCTACGACCAATTGGTTAAAAGCCAACTGCTCTACCAACTGAGCTAACGACCCAAAAATGGTCGGGGTAAGGGGATTCGAACTCCTGACATCCTGCTCCCAAAGCAGGCGCGCTACCGGACTGCGCTATACCCCGGTTTGAAATTGGCTCCGTGACCAGGACTCGAACCTGGGACCCAATGATTAACAGTCATTTGCTCTACCGACTGAGCTATCACGGAACTACATATTTCAATTTACAACGGTGAAACTTACAGCTCTTAGACCCTTGTTCACATCGCTGCGTTCGTGTGTCTGAGGCGCGCTATTCTACAACCTAGATCACCTCTGTCAACCCCCTAAATCGCTTTCAAGTTAATGATTTGCAACTTATTTCAGATTTCTGCTCAGTGAGCTGAAACCTTGTGGGTGACTGACTGCGGGGCGCACTTTACAAGCCTTTTCCTTTGAGTTCAACAGCCTGGCGAAAAAAAGGCCTCGCAAAGCGAGGCCTTCCTTATTTCATTGACGCTGCCGCTCAGTTGAAAACGATTTCGTCGTCCGCAACGGTACCGGTTGCCGTGTCCCCCGGCATGAAATGCCCCGAGAGGATCAATTGTGCCAGCGGGTTTTCGATCCAGCGCTGGATCGCCCGTTTCAAAGGTCGCGCGCCGTAGACCGGGTCGTAACCGACGGCAATCAGCTTATCCATCGCTTGCGGACTCAGCTCCAGCTTCAATTCGCGCTCGGCCAGACGACTGCGCAGACGGCCCAACTGAATCTCGGTAATGCCCGCGATCTGATCCCGCGCCAAAGGCTCGAAGATCACCACTTCGTCAACCCGGTTGATGAACTCCGGACGGAAGTGACTGGTCAGCGCATCCATCACCGCCGCACGTTGCGCCTCACGATCACCCACCAGCTCCTGGATCTGCACTGACCCCAGGTTCGACGTCATGACGATCACGGTATTACGGAAGTCCACCGTACGACCGTGGCTGTCGGTCAGGCGACCATCCTCAAGCACTTGCAGGAGGATGTTGAACACATCCGGGTGCGCTTTCTCGACTTCGTCCAACAGGATCACCGAGTAAGGCTTGCGCCGTACCGCTTCGGTCAGATAACCGCCCTCTTCGTAACCGACGTATCCCGGTGGCGCACCGATCAATCGTGCCACGGAATGTTTCTCCATGAACTCGGACATGTCGATCCGCACCATCGCCTCTTCGGTATCAAAGAGGAATTCAGCCAGCGCCTTGCACAGCTCGGTTTTACCGACACCGGTCGGGCCGAGGAACATGAACGAGCCACTCGGGCGATTCGGATCCGACAACCCGGCGCGGGAACGCCGAACGGCATTGGCCACCGCCACGACCGCTTCGTCCTGGCCGATCACACGCTGGTGCAACAGGCTTTCCATCTTCATCAGCTTGTCGCGCTCGCCTTCGAGCATTTTCGACACGGGAATGCCGGTCCACTTCGACACGACTTCAGCGATTTCTTCCTCAGTCACCTTGCTGCGCAGCAACTGGTTTTCGCTCTTGCCGTGCTGATCGACCATTTGCAGGCTGCGCTCCAGATCCGGGATCACCCCGTACTGCAACTCGGCCATGCGGTTCAGGTCGCCTTTACGGCGCGCCGCTTCCAACTCCTGACGGGACTGTTCGATCTTCTGCTGAATCTGTGCAGAACCCTGTACCTCGGCTTTTTCCGAGTTCCAGATTTCTTCCAGATCCGAATACTCACGCTCGAGACGGACAATTTCCTCCTGAAGTTTTTCCAGGCGTTTCATCGCGGCTTCGTCGCTTTCTTTCTTCAGTGCCTGCGATTCCACCTTCAACTGAATCAGGCGGCGCTCCAGACGATCCAGCACTTCCGGCTTGGAATCGATCTCCATACGGATGCGGCTGGCGGCCTCGTCGATCAGGTCGATGGCCTTGTCCGGCAGTTGCCGATCAGTGATGTAGCGATGGCTCAGCTTGGCCGCTGCGATGATTGCACCGTCAGTGATCGCGACCTTGTGGTGAACCTCGTAACGCTCCTTGAGGCCACGCAGGATCGCGATGGTGTCTTCTTCGCTTGGCTCATCCACCAATACTTTCTGGAAGCGCCGTTCGAGGGCTGCGTCCTTCTCTATATATTGGCGGTACTCGTTGAGCGTGGTCGCGCCGACGCAGTGCAACTCGCCGCGAGCCAGCGCTGGCTTGAGCATGTTGCCAGCATCCATTGAGCCTTCGCCTTTACCGGCGCCGACCATGGTGTGCAGTTCGTCGATGAACAGAATGATCTGCCCTTCCTGCTTCGACAGCTCGTTAAGCAGCGATTTCAGGCGCTCTTCGAACTCACCGCGGTACTTGGCACCGGCAATCAATGCGCCCATATCCAGCGAGAGCAGACGCTTGCCCTTGAGGCCGTCCGGCACTTCGCCGTTGATGATGCGCTGGGCCAGGCCCTCGGCAATCGCGGTTTTACCCACACCGGGTTCACCGATCAGCACCGGGTTGTTCTTGGTACGGCGTTGCAGAACCTGAATGGTGCGACGAATTTCATCGTCACGACCGATCACCGGATCGAGCTTGCCTTCTTCGGCACGTTTGGTCAGGTCGACAGTGTATTTATCCAGCGCTTGACGCGACTCTTCATGGTTGGCGTCGTTGACCGCGTCGCCACCGCGCAGGTTGTTGATCGCGTTCTCCAGCGCTTTCTTGCTCACGCCTTGGCCAAGCAACAACTTGCCGAGCTTGCTGTTCTCATCCATCGAGGCGAGCAGCACCAGCTCGCTGGAGATGAACTGGTCGCCCTTCTGCTGAGCCAGACGGTCAGCCTGGTTGAGCAGACGCGCCAGGTCCTGCGACATGTTGACGTCGCCGGTGGGGTTCTGGATTTTCGGTAATTGGTCGAGCTCTTTGGTCAGCTCTTTACGCAAGCTATTGATGTCAAAGCCCACCTGCATCAGCAGAGGTTTGATCGAACCGCCCTGCTGCTCAAGCATGGCTTGCATCAAGTGCGCCGGCTCGATGGCCGGATGATCATGGCCGACAGCCAACGATTGGGCGTCGGACAAGGCCAACTGTAATTTGCTGGTTAAACGGTCTATACGCATGGGTCACCTTCCTTTTGAGCAGGCCGGACCTGAAAACCATCCTGAATGAAGAAACCTGCCAGATACCACTGTAGATGCGGTCGATTCTGCGAGATTCAAGCGGCGGAGAGTTGATGCAGGTCAGGCAAGTCTAGCGGGTGAGCCAAACCAGGGAGGCAAAGCGACCCGTGCGCGACGCACGGCGGTAAGAAAAGAAACGCGGATCGGTCACGGTGCAGAAATCGCCGCCGTAAACCGCAGTGACACCACGAACTGCAAGACGCAGGCGGGCCAGCTTATAGATGTCAGCCATGAACTTGCCCGCATTGTGGCTCGGGACAAAGGCTGTCGCCGCTTCGGGCAGTTGATCGATAAAGACCTCCCGCACTTCCGGGCCAACTTCAAACGCTTGCGGGCCGATGGCCGGACCGAGCCAGACCAGCACCTCTTGTGCCGGGACATCGAGCGTATCCAGCGTGGCTTCGAGCACACCGGCCGCCAGACCACGCCAACCGGCATGGGCCGCTGCAACGCGGGTGCCGGCGCGATCACAGAAAAGCGCCGGCAAACAATCGGCCGTCATTGCCGTGCAGGCAATACCGGGGGTTGCCGACCAACTGGCATCAGCCGTTGCAACCACGCCCGGATCAGCATGCGCCACGCAAATGCCGTGAACTTGCTGCAACCAGGCAGGCTTTATAGAGAAGTGATCAGTCAGACGCCGACGATTTTCGGCAACAGCCTCCGGGCGATCATCAACATGATCGCCCAGATTGAGGCTGTCGAACGGTGCCTCGCTGACACCACCCTCGCGGGTGGTGACACAGGCCCTGACGCTGGCCGGCGCAGGCCAGTCCGGCGTCAGCCAGTTCATCCGACGAAAGCCTCGCGATCCTGCTTGAGCAGGGTCAGCAACCAGACGAAGTCTTCCGGCAGCGGCGATTCCCAGCTCATGCGCTCACCGCTCGTCGGATGATCCAGTTCAAGGAAGCGCGCATGCAGGGCCTGACGCGGGAAGTGCTTGAGCGACTCGACCATGGTCGGGTTTGCGGCTGGCGGAATGCGGAAACGACCGCCGTACGCCGGGTCGCCGACCAACGGGAAGTTGATGTGCGACATGTGCACGCGGATCTGGTGGGTACGGCCGGTTTCCAGTTTCACCCGAACGTGGGTGTGGGAACGGAAACGCTCCAGCACGCGGTAGTGGCTGACGGCAGGCTTGCCGCCTTCCATCACCGCCATGCGCTGGCGCTGCTGGCCGTGACGGCCGATCGGGGCGTTGATCTTGCCACCGGCGGTCACCACGCCAATCACGATGCACTCGTAGATGCGGCTAACGCTGCGGCTCTGCAATTGTGCAACAAGCTTTGTCTGCGCCTGAATGGTCTTGGCCACCACCATCAAACCGGTGGTGTCCTTGTCCAGACGATGCACGATACCGGCGCGCGGGACATTGATGATGTCCGGCACGTGGTGCAGCAAAGCGTTGAGCAAAGTGCCGTCGGCGTGACCGGCAGCCGGGTGCACCACCAGGCCCGCAGGCTTGTTGATCACCAGAATGTCGTCGTCTTCATAGACGATGTCGAGTTCGATGTCCTGAGCGATCCACTCGCCCTGGGCTTCCTGCTCGGCAGTCAGCTCAAGGATGGCACCGCCATGCACGATGTCGCGAGGGCGGATGACCGCCCCGTCCACAGTCAGGCGACCTTCTTTGATCCAGGCGGATAGGCGCGAGCGTGAGTGCTCAGCGAAGAGTTGGGCGGCGACTTGATCGAGGCGTTGGCCGCCCAAATCGGACGGCACCTCTGCGCGAAGTTCAATTTTATCGGACATGCTCTGACTGGGCGTCGGCACAGCCTTTGGTTTCGGCTGCGCGCTTGTGGTTAAATACGGCGTCTTTTGCCCCGAGGCTTTTCAACGGGGCGCTCATCATAACAGGACGGCCCCGCCCAAGACAGCGGCCGTCATAGGGACGCAAGCCGCCATGCAAGTGAAACACCTGCTGCTGATCGCCATCCTCGCATTGACCGCTGCTTGCTCATCGAAGGAAGTCGTAGACGAAAACCTCAGCGAAGCCGAGCTGTATCAGCAGGCTCAGACTGACCTGGACAACAACAGCTACACCAGCGCCACAGCCAAGCTGAAGGCTCTGGAGTCGCGGTATCCGTTCGGTCGCTACGCCGATCAGGCACAGCTGGAGCTGATCTACGCCAACTATAAAAACGCCGAGCCGGAAGCTGCAAAGTCCGCTGCCGAGCGTTTCATTCGTTTGCATCCGCAGCACCCGAACGTGGATTACGCCTACTACCTGAAAGGTCTGACGTCTTTCGACCAGGACGTCGGCCTGCTGGCGCGCTTCCTGCCGCTGGACATGACCAAGCGTGACCCGGGCGCTGCCCGCGACTCCTACAACGAGTTCGCCCAGCTCACCAGCCGCTACCCGAACAGCCGCTACGCGCCGGACGCCAAGCAGCGCATGATTTACCTGCGCAACCTGCTGGCGGCCTACGAAATCCACGTCGCCGACTACTACCTGACCCGTCAGGCCTACGTTGCTGCGGCCAACCGTGGCCGTTATGTCGTGGAGAACTTCCAGGAAACCCCATCGGTCGGTGACGGCCTGGCGGTGATGACCGAAGCCTATCAGCGTCTGCACCTGGACGAACTGGCGGCCACCAGCCTGGAAACCCTGAAGCTCAACTACCCGAACCACCCGAGCCTGCAAGACGGTCAGTTCGTGCCATCGGTCGCCGAAGCCGACAACCGTTCGTTCCTGAGCAAGGCGACCCTCGGTCTGATCGAGTCGCGTCCACCGCTGCCGCCAGGCGAGACCCGCGCCAACCAGGACGTACAGAAGCAGTTCCAGGACGCCAAAGACGCGATCCCGAACGAGCTCAAGCCTAAAGACGAAAACGGCGACGTGATTGAAGAGCCGGAACCTGAGTCGAGCAACAGCGACCGTTCGTGGTTCAGCTACATGACTTTCGGCGTGTTCGACTGATCACACCGGATGGACAAAAAGGGAGATCTTCGGATCTCCCTTTTTCATTACCGCGCTTTAATAGGCTGTGCGCTTGTCAGGTCCTTGGCTAAACTGCCGGATCATCAGTCGGAAAGCCGCTCATCATGTTTCGTTTATTGTTCTGGATCGTCCTGATATTTGCTGCGGTATGGCTGTGGCGCAAATTCAAGGCATCCGCCTCGTCCACACAATCTCCACGCTCGCCTCGCGAACAGGATGCCGCACCAATGGTGCGTTGCGCCCATTGTGGCGTGCACCTGCCCCGCGACCGCGCGCTGAGCGTTCAACAACAGTGGTATTGCAGCCAGGCTCACCTTGAGCAAGGCCCAGGCCCCAGTGATCGCTGAGGCCGCCAACGCCAACAGCAAACAGGCTCAGCGTCTGCTGCGCCTCTATCATCTCTACCGTTTAAGTGTCGGCATCACGTTGGTGCTGTTGATCTCCAGCAACATGGACAACCGTCTGCTGACGTCGGCCAACGACGATCTGCTGCGCGGTGGCAGTTGGCTGTACCTGATCCTCAACATTCTGCTCGTGGTGTTTCTGGAAAACATCCGCCGCCCCGCGCAACTGTTCAGTCTCGCGCTGGTCGACGTATTACTGCTGTGCGGCCTGTTCTATGCAGCAGGTGGCGTTGCCAGCGCCCTGGGAAATTTGCTGATTGTCTCGGTGGCCATCAGCAATACCTTGCTACGACGACGCATCGGTCTGCTGATCGCCGCCATTGGGGCTCTCGGTATTGTCGGCCTGAGTTTTGTGCTGAATTTCAGCCATCCCCTGAGCGCCAACGAATACCTGCAGGCCGGCACTCTCGGCGCCCTGTGTTTTGCCGCGTCTCTGTTGGTGCAAGGACTGGCCCGGCGCTTGGAAGTCAGCGAAACACTGGCCGAACAGCGCGCCAGCGAAGTGGTAGGCCTGGAAGCCCTCAACGCGTTGATCCTGCAACGCATGCGCACCGGGATTCTGGTGCTCGACGAGCAACGGCGGGTACAACTGGCCAACCACAGCGCCCAGACGTTGCTCGCGCAAGCCCGTCTTCAAGGCCATTTGATCGACGACTACTCGCCGGCGCTGGTCGATCGCCTGCAACTGTGGATGAATAACCCGACCCTGCGCCCGCAGAGTCTGAAAATTCCCGGCAACGGTCTGGAGTTGCAACCGAACTTCATTGCACTCGAGCAAAGTCCGAACCAGCAAACCCTGGTGTTCCTCGAGGATCTGGCGCAGATCGCCCAACAGGCCCAGCAACTCAAACTCGCCGCCCTCGGGCGCTTGACTGCCGGCATCTCCCACGAGATTCGCAATCCGCTGGGCGCCATCAGTCATGCCGCGCAGCTATTGGGTGAATCCGAGGAACTCGACAGCGCGGATCGGCGTCTGACGCAGATTATTCAAGATCACTCCCAGCGCATGAACCGAGTCATCGAAAACGTCCTGCAACTGTCCCGCCGCCAGCAAAGCGCCCCCCAACGGCTGGAACTCAAGCCGTGGCTGGAAAACTTCGTCGCCGAAAGCCGCGAACAGGCCACCGAGCGCCAGCAGATTCATCTGCGAATCAACTCGGGTGACTTCACCACCCTGATGGACCCCAACCAACTCACGCAAATTCTCGACAATCTGTTACGCAACGGTTGGCGTCATAGCGCCTTGCTGCATGATCAGGCCGAGGTCTGGCTGGCACTGTTCATCGACGCCGATAGCCAGTTGGCGACACTCGAAGTGCAGGACAACGGCCCCGGCGTGCCGCCCGATGAACAGGCGCACCTGTTCGAACCCTTCTTCACCACCAGCAGCCAAGGCACCGGCCTTGGGCTTTATCTGTCCCGTGAGCTGTGCGAAAGCAACCAAGCGCGCCTAGACTTCAAACCACGCCAAGGCGGCGGCTGCTTTCGCATCACCTTTGCTCACGGACGGAAACAAAGTTGAACACGAGCCCACGGCAAAAAATCCTGATCGTCGACGACGAACCGGATATCCGCGAACTCCTGGAAATCACCTTGGGACGGATGAAACTCGACACCCTCAGCGCACGCAACTTCAGCGAAGCCCGGACGCTGTTACACAGCGAGTCGTTCGACCTGTGCCTGACCGATATGCGCTTGCCCGACGGTACGGGGCTGGAACTGGTGCAGCACATCCAGCAACGTTACCCGCAACTGCCGGTGGCGATGATTACCGCCTACGGCAGCCTGGAAACGGCGATCAACGCCCTCAAAGCCGGCGCGTTCGACTTTCTCACCAAACCTGTCGATCTCACTCGCCTGCGCGAACTGGTCGGCACGGCCCTGCGCATGCCTGCCTCTGGCGGACTCGGAACATCGATTGATCGACGCTTGCTGGGCGAATCGCCACCGATGCGCAACTTGCGCAAACAGATCGACAAACTCGCCCGCAGCCAGGCGCCGGTGTACATCAGTGGCGAGTCCGGTAGCGGCAAGGAATTGGTCGCAAGACTGATTCACGAACAAGGACCACGCGCCAGTCAGCCATTCGTGCCGGTGAACTGTGGGGCGATTCCTTCGGAGCTGATGGAAAGCGAATTCTTCGGTCATCGCAGAGGCAGCTTTACCGGCGCCGTCGAGGACAAACCCGGGTTGTTTCAAGCTGCGAATCGCGGCACGTTGTTCCTTGATGAAGTGGCGGACTTGCCTCTGTCGATGCAGGTAAAACTGCTGCGGGCGATTCAGGAAAAAGCCGTGCGCAGTGTTGGCGGCCAGCAGGAAAGCGTGGTCGACGTGCGGGTTCTTTGCGCCACACACAAAGATCTGGAGGCGCAGGTTACGGCCGAGCGTTTTCGTCAGGATCTCTATTACCGGCTAAACGTGATTGAACTGCGCGTACCGTCCCTGCGCGAACGACGCGATGACATTGAAGTGCTGGCCAGTCATATGCTCAAGCGCCTGGCCAGCGGCAGCGGCCAACCGGCGGCACGCTTGCACCCACAGGCCTTGGAAGCACTAAAAAGTTACCGGTTTCCGGGGAATGTCAGGGAACTGGAAAACGTCCTCGAACGCGCGCACACATTGTGCGAAAACCGAGTGATCGAGGTGGGGGACTTGCGACTGAGCGAAGGGAATTGCGCGGCCGAGAGCGGCCTTGCCGACCTCACGCAGATCGACAATCTTGAGGATTATCTGGAGAACGTCGAGCGCAAACTGATTTTGCAGGCGCTGGAGGAAACCCGCTGGAACCGCACGGCGGCGGCGCAGCGCTTGAGTCTGTCGTTTCGTTCGATGCGCTATCGCCTGAAGAAGCTCGGTCTGGATTGAGGCCCCTTCGCGAGCAGGCTCGCTTCCACAGGTTTAGAGGGTGTACATGAATAGTGTGGACAGCAAGCCCCCTGTGGGAGCGGGCTTGCTCGCGAAAGCGGTAACGCAAACGCCAACGAATACCTGACTAGATACGGCCTTCAGGTGCATACGGCGCCGGATCAATAATCGGCGTCCGTCCCAGCATTACATCGGCAAACAACTGGCACGACGCCGGTGCCAGCACCAGTCCGTTGCGGTAATGACCGCAGTTGAGCCACAACCGATCAAACCCCGGCACCCGGCCAATATAGGGAATACCTTCCGGCGATCCCGGACGCAACCCTGCCCAATGCCCGACCACTTCGGCATCCGCCAGCGCCGGCAACAACTCAACCGCCGAAGCCTTGAGGCTTTCGAGCGCCACGTCGGTCGGTGTCTTGTCGTAGCCCTCGTGCTCCAGCGTACTGCCGATCAGGATATGCCCGTCGCGGCGCGGAATCGCATAGCGCCCTTTGGCCAGCACCATGCTTGGCAGAAAATCCGCTGCGCACTTGTACAGAATCATCTGGCCTTTGACCGGCTCGACCGGCAGCGTCAGGTCCAGCGTCTTGAGCAAATCACCGCTCCATGCGCCCGCCGTCAGAACCACTTGATCGCCCGCGATCAGCCCATTGGATGTCTCGACACCCACGACGCGCTCACCCTCGCGAACAAATCCGCTGACTTCACATTGTTCGTGAATGGTCACGTTTGGCAGCGCCAGCAGCGCCGCTTTCAGCGACTTGACCAGCCGTGGGTTCCTGACATTGGCTACATCAGCCATGTAGATCGCCCGTGAGAAACCTTCACCGAGCACCGGCACCGCTTCGTGGGCAGCCGAGATATCCACAGCCTGCAGCGGACGGTTTTCCCGTTTGGCCCACGCCAGCGCTTCGGCCTCGTCATCGAGATCCAGCCAGTACAAGCCCGTAGTATGCACCTGGGGATCAACCCCGGTATCGGCGAACAAGCGCTCGCCCAGCTGTGGATAAAAATCCTGCGACCAATGCGCCAGCGCGGTAACGGCCGGGCTGTAGCGCCACGGATACAGCGGAGAAACAATGCCGCCGCCAGCCCAGGACGATTCCTGGCCGACGTTCGAGCGATCCAGCAGCACCACGCTGCGCACTTCGGAGGCGAGATTGTAGGCGGTTAGCAGGCCAATTACCCCGCCACCGACAATCACCACTTGCTGTTGCCTGGTCATGTTTGATCCAACCGTAAAAAAGACAGTGGGCGCAAAAGGCACCCTGAGAAAAGCGCTTCAGCGGCCCCAGCAATCCTTGGTGGTCAGCCCGGTAGTCGCGTTGTTCATGCTTCTGACACCGGTGTTGGTGAGGGTGAAGTCCCCGCACTTGTCGGTGGCCATGGCCGTGCCCGTTTTACGGGTGGCGGTCAGCAGGAAGGTCTGGTCAGCAATGGTCGGCGTGACGGTGTAGAAATCGTTGCCTGTGCTGAGCCCGGTAATGCCGGTGTAGACATTGTTCTTGGTGTAGAAACGCTCGAGGGTCTGCGCCTGCTCCGACAACAGCGATACCACCTCGGCACGGCGGCCCTTTTTCACGTACTCGGTGAGGCTTGGATAGCCGATGGTGATGACGATCCCGATGATCGCAATCACGATCATGATTTCGATCAGGGTAAAACCTCGGTTGAATCTGCGCATGCCTCAAACTCTCACTTACTGTATTTGTCGCCACATGATACGACGGCTGCCGCCGCCGGATTTTTCCACCAGGGTAGTCACGCCACCACTGGAGTCACTCACGATCTTGCGCGTTGCACCGTTGACGATGGCATTCAGGGTCGGGATACCGCCGGTAAACACAACGCCACTGGAAATCGTGTCGTTGCTGTCGACCACACCATCGGCGTTGGTATCGAGCACCGCGTAGTTAAGCATCTTACCGCTGAACGCATCGAGTTCGACCAGTTTGCCAGTGCCGAAACTGGCACAGGGATCGGAGGTATCGACGCTCGCCGTGGTGAAGATGATCCGACCGAGCACCAGGCTGGCCTGATTGATCAC
The DNA here is from genome assembly GCF_963971015.1 of Pseudomonas sp. RA_15y_Pfl2_54. Lineage (NCBI taxonomy): Bacteria > Pseudomonadati > Pseudomonadota > Gammaproteobacteria > Pseudomonadales > Pseudomonadaceae > Pseudomonas > Pseudomonas sp. RA_15y_Pfl2_54. Next base: position 236,323 of record NZ_CAXAPN010000001.1, on the reverse strand, counting down.
CCGCTCACCGGTCAGCGCGTTGTTATACACCAATGGCAGATACCAGCCTTTCTCCCCCGGATAAGTCGTGTCGTTCTGGGTGGTGGTAATGAATTGCCCGGAACTGCCGGAGAATACGCCCGTGACGGCCTGCGCCCGCAAACTACTGACAGTGAGTTGCCCCGAGCCACCATCGGCATCCCACACCGAGTAGAACGCCTGCAAATCCTTGTTGGTCTTATCTGCCGTTTCGTTGAATTTACCGGTACCGACGAAAATCTGTTTGCCGCCCAGCGCGTTGTCTGCCAGCAACGGTTGCGCGGTAATCGGCTGAGTCGATCCACCTGCCGTGGTGAACAACGGTTTGCCGGAAAATGCTACACCCCAACTGCTGGTCGACATCGCGCTCAAATCGAACTTCCACAATCGCCCTTTCAAGTCGCCGCCATAGGCAGCCTGCACCACATTGGACGAGTTGACCTTGAGTTTCACCGAGGACAGACCGTTAGTGGTTTCTGTACTGTCGATCACGATTTTCCTGATCAACGATCCATCACGCACATCCAGTACATACAAGGCGGCCACCCCGGAGTTGCTGCCATAACCGTTGGCAATGAACGCCGCCCAGCGCCCATCGGCCAAGCGTGCCACTTCCGGTCGGGCATAGGCGTAACCCAGATCATTAAAAGCGTTGGCGGTGCTGGCGGTGGCCGGTGCGCTGACTTCCCACAGAGCGCGTAAAACGTTGCCCGCAGACGCGTCAAACAGTTGCAGCGCATAGAACGTCTTGCCAGCGGCACCGGTGCCACCGATGGCCAGGGTTTTCCAGGCGCTGTTGAGTTGGGCGTCATACACGCCGACCTGACCGTCGACCAGAAACTTGTGGCTGACACCGTTGATGTAAGTCGGATCGGCAATAAAGCGCAGCGACGGCAACACACTGGACGGCATGTAGGCGTAGCGCCGAGTGCCGTTGGCCGAGTTGATGACGTTGACGAAACCGTCGTTGGCATTCACCACAAGGCTGGCGTTCATGTTCGCCGCTTTGGTGGTCAGGTAGGCGCTGTAAGTGGTGTCGCCGGACAGGTCTGAGGCGGTTTTATCTGTTGGCGACGCCAGCACCAGTGGCGAGTTGATGATGTCGCCCAACAACACACTGCGAACCTTGAACCCGGCCTTGTTGGTCCCTTTGCTCCATTCCACCAGATCGTTACCCGTCATGCCGGTGGGCAGGCCCTGACTGAGTGTCGTCTGTTGTGTGGCGGAAAAGTTACCGTAGAACAGCGTTACAGCGGCATTGCTGGATGTGTTCCAGGATTGGTAAATCGGCGCCGTAGCCCCCGGCACGATGGTCGTGTCAGTGGTCCAGAGTGTCGCCGACGTGTTCACCGTCCCGGCCGCTGTGAAGCCAAAGGACTTGATCGTGCCGCGCCAGTCCTTGGGGTCGTAGCTGGTCTGGAAATAGCTGGTGCCGCTGGCGAGTGTAGTGCCGCTGGTGACACCGCTGCCGCCGGAGCCGGCCTTGGACGTAATATCGCTGAGCGCCGACGACAATGCCGCGTTCAGCCCAGTGCTGTCGGTCGCTTGATAGTACTTGCCCTGTCCGTAACTGGCCGCATCGGAGAGCATCTCGTTGTCAGCGGTGAACCCCACGGTGTAGGTGTTCATGTTCTGTTTGGGAAAATCCACTGCATTCCAGCTCTTGCCCGCCGCGTCCGTACCGGTTGAACGCATGTCGATGTCAAAAGCGAATTTGGCGATGTCATCCAGATAGAGTGTGTCGCCCTCATCGTCGCCATTGAGGTTATTGCCGTCATTGTTGACGCCATCCCAGTTCGGTAAACGGCTGCCGCCTAACGGATCGTTGGTCGGGAAGGTACGGTCGAATGTCGGCAACCCGTCAGTGATCACCACACCGTAATTTTTCTGGCAGCGATAGTGGATCGGGCTGGTGTAGGTGCTCGGCGAATTGTTGTAGTACGGCGTCATACCGCGCATGTAGCGGGTGACTTCGTAATAGGTTTCCGCCAGCGGCGTGTTCGCCACAGCGCTCAGTCCGTTGATCGAGGAGATCAGAGCGTTGTAGTTGCTGTCGGCCTGGGCCTGGGTAACGCTGCCGGTCACCGGTGACAGATCGCTGATGGTGCGGGCGATGTAACCGCCATTGCCTGAGTTGTTGCTGGTGACCGGGTTGAACGTCGACAGGCCAATGCGCAGTGTACGATTGCTGGTCACCAGAGCTGTCGATACGTTGCGCGCGACGTTGATCCGGTAGTCGTTGGGAATCGCTCCGGTGGTGAAGTCACGGTTACTGCCGCTGGCCAGGCCGACCACGTAGGAAATGTAGTCTGCTGAGTATCGCGTGTTGCCACCACCCACCGGATCCGGCAATTTCAGGCAAAGCGGCGTCAGACTGTTGTTGTAAAACGCATACGCTCCGCCGGAGCACCCGGATGTCGACAGGCTCGACAAAAATACTGTGTTACCGCTGATCTCCGTCGAACTGAAGCACAACCCGAAAAAACCGTTGCACTGTAGTGCCGGTGTGCGGTCAACGGCAGGATCGAATCCCGGCGCATAAATGATGCTGTTCATGCTTCCCGAGTCGTCGATAAGCAGCATCACATTCGGCGCTACTGCTGCAGCGCTCAACAGCGGCGAGTCGGATGGTGTGAACGCATAGACCGGTGTTGCCAAATAGAAACCCAGCAGCATGCCGAACAGCAGCGATGCGCAGCGCTTAATACTTCGCATAGACACTCTCCACCACACTGCGCGAAGTGCCGGCAATGCCGACCGCGGTCACCCGATAAAGCGTTGCCGAGGTGTTGCTCGGCACGTTGACGGCGGTCAGCGTCGTGCCGATGTTCTGCACGCCATAGAAGCCGTTACCGGCGGTGATCCAGGTCACGCCCGATGTCGAATTGAACCCGGCCGCACTGACCACCGATGACTCTGCCGGCGGCGCACATTGTGTCGTGCCGCTGCACACTGCCAGCGTATAGGTATCGAGTTGCACCGCACTCTCACCCACCCGCAACGCGGCTTCAGCGGTCTGGAACGATTGATTGCGCAGGCTCACACTGCCCGCCATTTTTTCCTGAAGGGTGGCGCTTTGCATCGACGAAAGGCCGATCATCGTCAGCAACAACAGAAACACCAGGCTGACCAGCAGCACCATGCCGCGTTGCGCCTGACGTTGATGGAAAGAAATCCTCACAGGAGCAGCCCTCACTGCAAGCGGTTGCGGACAGCCGCAACCACGTTGAAGGTTTGATCGGCCACCCGTTTGCTCGGGTCGTTGAGGGTCAGGCTCAAGCGCACGCTGCGGATCCGTGCTGGATCACCGGGGTTGGTACTGTAAGTCGAAGCCGCCACATCGGTGGCTGAACTGGCCAGACCGAAAGTCACGTTGAAAGCGCTGACGTTATTCACCAACACTTGCTGAGCAGGTGTGCCGCTGCCGGTGCCCATCAGAATCTGATTGTTGCTGAAACTGTAGAGCAGACGGCGAATCGGGAAAGCGATCTGCCCGGTCGCCGGGCTTCGCAAACCGGTGTAAGCCGTTGCGCTGTTGCGGCAATCGGAGAGCACTGTCCAGGTCGGTGTGCCGCCGCTGCCGCCGATGTCGGCCGTGACCAGCGTCAGTTTCAGGTTCGCGTTGTCCCAACTGATCGGCGTGATCTGCGCCGCACTGAAATCCCCTGACGTGCTGGCGTCGGTGATCGTGCCAAGGCAGCCAAACATCCCGACCATACGGATTTCCTGAATCATTTTGCTCAACACGAAACGCGCATCTTCCTGCATGGCAGCGGCACTGTTCTGGCTGACGTAGGTATTCTTCGCGGCAATGAAAGTCTGAACCACGCCCAACACCACAATCAGCCCCAGTGCCAGGGCGACCAGCATCTCGATCAGGCCAAAACCGCGGTTGTGACGCTTCATGGCGTGGCCACCGGATCGACCGCAGCGCGACTGGTCAGCACGAAACTGCGTTGAGCGCTGGCCGTGTTGGCTGCCCGCGCGTCACTCCAGGTGATGGTGATGGTGTAAACCCGCTGGTTGAGCGTGATGCTACCGGTCGCCGTCGGCCCGCCGAAACCGACGATGTTGGTGGTGAAATCGTAGAGATCCTGATCGCGGGCGACGCTGAGGTTGCCCGACGTCGGTGGCGTGACGGTGTAGTCGGCGCCGGAATTGGCGCGGATACGGTCCATCATGTCGTAGGCAATGAAACTGGCCTGACTGGTCATGCGCGAGCTGTCGGTGTACTTCAGGGCATTGAGTTGCACGGCCGCCGCCCCCAACAGCCCGACCGTAAGAATCAACAACGCGACCAGCACTTCGATCAGCGTCATGCCCTCCTGTGCGTTTTTACTCCCTGCCCTCATCCGCAACTTCCACCCAATTGAATTCGTCCGTTCAAACACACATTCAGCGTCCTGCTTTGCGTTCCCAAGGTGTAACTGAAGACCACCGCCGTCGATGGCGCGGCCAGACCGCCGAGATTGTTGAAGTCCAGTGCGGTCACCCCAGAGGTTAGCGCCAGAGTTGCGCCGCTGCTCATGGCTGGAACAACCCGCAACACATTGGCCGAAGTGCCAGTACTGTCGTAGACCGACAGTTCGCCGGTCCAGGCATTGCCCCCGGCCGTCGGCCGCAGCCGCGTCGTCACGCCCCGATCAATCGCTTCCAGTCGTGCGAAATTGATCGCTCGTTGCAGGTCGCCCATTTCGGTATCGGCCCTGCTGCCCTGTATCGAACGGGTAAACGCAGGCACCGCCAAAGTGATCAGGGTTACGAATATCGCGACCGCAACCAGCAACTCGATCAGCGTGAAACCTTTTGTACGAAGATCCATCGTTGCCCTCCGTTGCCGTCAGCTATACCTGCTTCTACACGCTAGAACATTCAACCGACCTGTGTCGGTTGATTTGCCCTGTGCGGCGCACGGATCGCCCCGCACATCACACGCCATGGAGGGAATTTTCATGCCGCAACGAGGCTTCAGCCTGATTGAACTGCTTATGGGACTGGCGATTGGCGCAATTGTTCTGCTGCTGGTCAGTCCGGCGTTTGCCACGCTCAGGGAGTCAAACCATCGGGATCAGGCCGCACAGTCGTTGCTCGACGGCATCCGCAATGCCCGCACAATGGCGATCACACGCAATCAAAGCGTGGTAATCCATGGCATCAATGGCGACTGGAGTCAGGGCTGGCGGATCATTCTGGATATCAGCGGCAAGGGGCCGGAGGACAGCAGCAATCCGCTGCTGGTGGAGCGTGCGAGTGACGCGAAGGTGCCGATTGTCGGCAACTGGTTGGTGAGCCGTTATGTGCGCTTCAGCAGCCTGGGGCAACCGCTGATGCCCGGTCGAGCCTTTCAGGCTGGGACATTACACATCTGTTCGACTCGCGAGCCGGTCAGCCAGCGCCAGGTGGTGCTGGCGGCGACCGGTCGAGTGCGCCTGAGCAGCAAAAACGCTGAACAGGCGTTGTGTCAGAAAACAAATACGCTTAAATCGAACGTACGCGCAGCTCTTTAGGCATCGAGAACGTGATGTTCTCTTCGCGGCCCGCCAGCTCATCGGCACCGGTAGCGCCCCAGGCCTGCAACTGTTGGATCACGCCACGCACCAGCACTTCAGGTGCGGAAGCACCGGCGGTGATGCCAATGCGCTCGACGCCATCGAACCAGCTCTTTTGCAGGTCTTCGGCACCGTCGATCAGGTAGGCCGGAGTGGACATGCGTTCGGCCAGTTCACGCAGGCGGTTGGAGTTGGAGCTGTTCGGGCTGCCGACCACCAGGACCACGTCGCATTCGTCGGCCAGTTGCTTGACCGCATCCTGACGGTTTTGCGTGGCATAGCAGATGTCGTCCTTGCGCGGGCCACCGATGGCCGGGAAACGCGTGCGCAAAGCATCGATAACGCGGCTGGTGTCGTCCATCGACAGCGTGGTCTGTGTGACGAACGCCAGTTTTTCCGGGTCATGTACCTGCAATTCGGCCACGTCTTTCTCGTCTTCGACGAGGTAGATTGCACCGCCATTGCTGGCATCGTACTGGCCCATGGTGCCTTCAACTTCCGGGTGACCGGCGTGGCCGATGAGGATGCATTCGCGACCGTCGCGGCTGTATTTGGCGACTTCGATATGCACCTTGGTGACCAACGGGCAGGTGGCGTCGAAGACTTTCAGGCCACGGCCAGCGGCTTCGGTACGCACGGCTTGCGAAACACCGTGGGCACTGAAGATCACGATGACATCGTCCGGAACCTGATCCAGTTCTTCGACGAAAATGGCGCCACGGCTGCGCAAATCCTCAACGACGAATTTGTTGTGCACTACTTCATGACGCACGTAGATCGGCGGCCCGAAGACCTCCAGGGCGCGGTTGACGATTTCTATCGCCCGGTCCACGCCGGCGCAGAAGCCACGGGGGTTGGCGAGTTTGATTTGCATGCTGTGCCTCGTGTCTTGCGCGCGAAAAAACAGTGAATAACGACTGTGGGAGCGGGCTTGCTCGCGAATGCTGACTGACATTCAACCTATAAGTTGCCTGACACACCGCTTTGGCGAGCAAGCCCGCGCCCACATTTTTACAACGCCTTGACGCTGATGATTTCCACGTCAAAGGCCAGCGTCTTGCCCGCCAGCGGGTGATTGAAGTCGATGGTCACTTGCGCGTCGTCGAACTCTTTCACCACACCCGGCAGCTCAGTATTGGCCGCATCGTTGAAGATCACCAGCAAACCCGGCGACAGCTCCATATCAGCAAACTGCGAACGTGGGATGATCTGCACATTCTGCGGATTCGGTTGACCGAAAGCGTTCTCCGGCTCGACGCTCAGCGTACGCTTGTCCCCGGCCTTGAAGCCAAACAAAGCAGCCTCGAAACCCGGCAGCAGGTTGCCGTCGCCGACCTTGAAAGTCGCTGGGGCCTTATCGAAGGTGCTATCGACCGTGTCGCCGTTCTCCAGGCGCAATGCAAAGTGCAAGGTGACTTCCGTGTTCTGGCCGATGCGTTGCTCAGCCAATACCTGTTCAGTCATGAACGGTTTCTCCGGTTTTCTTGGTTTTGAACATGTCCAGTGCCAGCATCACCGCGCCAACGGAGATGGCGCTGTCGGCGAAGTTGAACGCCGGGAAGTACCAGCGGTTCTGCCAGTGCACCAGAATGAAGTCGATCACATGGCCCAGGGCAATGCGGTCATACAGATTGCCCAACGCACCACCCAGCACCAGCGCCAAAGCGATGGCCAACCAGGTTTCGTTGCGCCCCAGTCGCTTGAGCCAGACCACCAGCACCGCGCTGACCACGATCGCGATCAGGGCGAACAGCCAGCGCTGCCAGCCGGAACCGTCAGCGAGAAAGCTGAACGCAGCACCGGTGTTGTAAGCCAGGGTCCAGCTGAAGTAATCGGGAATGATCACGATCTGCTGGAACATTTCGAGCTTGTTTTCGAAGTAGAACTTGCTGGCCTGGTCAATGACCAGAACCAGCAAACTCAACCAGAGCCAGCTCAACCGTCCGAAACGGCCAACGGCATTAGGCATAGTGACGAACCTCGCCGGCGCCGCTGATGTTATCAACGCAGCGACCGCAGATTTCCGGATGCTCCGGGTTTACGCCAACGTCTTCGCGGCAGTGCCAGCAACGGGCGCACTTGGCGAAGGCCGATTTGACGATCTTCAGCTTCAGGCCGCTGACTTCGGTCGCTACCGCGTCGGCCGGAGCCTGGACAAACGGTGCAACGCTGGCGGTCGAAGTGATCAGGACAAAGCGCAGTTCGTTGCTCAGCTTGGCCAGATCGGCGCTCAAGGCGTCTTCGGCGAACAGCGTCACTTCGGCTTGCAGGTTGCCACCGACGGCTTTCGCCGCGCGCTGGATTTCCATTTCTTTGTTGACCGCGACCTTCACTTGCATGATGCGATCCCAGTACTCGCGACCCAGCTCGAAGCCTTCCGGCAGCTCGGTCAGACCTTCGTACCAGGTGTTGAGCATGACCGATTCGTTACGCTCGCCCGGCAGGTATTGCCACAGCTCGTCGGCGGTGAACGCCAGGATCGGTGCGATCCAGCGCACCAGCGCTTCGGAGATGTGGAACAACGCGGTTTGCGCCGAACGGCGGGCCTTGCTGTTGGCGCCAGTGGTGTACTGACGATCCTTGATGATGTCGAGGTAGAAACCACCCAGCTCCTGCACGCAGAAGTTGTGGATCTTGGAGTAGACGTTCCAGAAACGGTACTCACCGTAGTGCTCTTGCAACTCGCGTTGCAGCAGCAGCGTGCGATCCACCGCCCAGCGATCCAGTGCCAGCATCTCTTCGGCCGGCAGCAGGTCGGTGGCCGGGTTGAAACCGGTCAGGTTCGAGAGCAGGAAGCGCGCGGTGTTACGGATACGCCGGTAGGCGTCCGCGCTGCGCTGCAGGATCTGCTCGGACACGGCCATCTCGCCGGAGTAGTCGGTCGAAGCGACCCACAGACGCATGATGTCGGCGCCCAGGGTGTCGTTGACTTTCTGCGGTGCGATCACGTTGCCCAAAGACTTGGACATTTTGCGGCCGGACTCGTCGACGGTGAAGCCGTGGGTCAGCAACTCGCGGTACGGCGCGTGGTTATCGATGGCACAACCGGTCAGCAGCGACGAGTGGAACCAGCCACGGTGCTGATCGGAACCTTCCAGGTACAGGTCGGCACGCGGGCCGGTCTCGTGCCCCATCGGGTGCGAACCGCGCAGAACGTGCCAGTGAGTGGTACCCGAATCGAACCAGACGTCGAGGGTGTCGCTGATCTTGTCGTACAGCGGCGCATCGTCGCCAAGCAGTTCGGCAGCGTCCATCTTGAACCAGGCTTCGATGCCTTCGACTTCAACGCGCTTGGCGACTTCTTCCATCAGTTCAACGGTGCGTGGGTGCAGCTCGCCGCTTTCCTTGTTGAGGAAGAACGGGATCGGCACGCCCCAGTTGCGCTGACGGGAGATGCACCAGTCCGGACGGTTGGCGATCATCGAGTGCAGACGCGCCTGGCCCCAGGCCGGGACGAACTGGGTGTCTTCGATGGCTTTGAGCGAGCGTACACGCAGGGTGTCGCCGCTGACCGGCTCTTTGTCCATGCCGATGAACCACTGCGCGGTGGCGCGGTAGATCAATGGAGTCTTGTGGCGCCAGCAGTGCATGTAGCTGTGCTCGATGACGGTGGTGTGCATCAGCGCACCGACTTCGGTCAGCTTCTCGACGATGGCCGGGTTGGCCTTCCAGATGAACTGGCCGCCGAAGAGTTCCAGCGACGGCACGTACACACCGTTGCTCTGCACGGGATTGAGGATGTCGTCGTTGACCATGCCGTACTTCTTGCAGGTCACGAAGTCGTCCACGCCGTAGGCCGGAGCGGAGTGAACCACGCCGGTGCCAGCGCCCAGTTCGACGTAGTCGGCCAGATATACCGGCGACAGACGGTCGTAGAACGGGTGACGGAAGTTGATCAGCTCCAGCTCTTTGCCGGTAGTGGTGGCGATGACCGAACCTTCAACGCCGTAGCGAGCCAGGCAGGCTTCAACCAGCTCTTCAGCCAGCACCAGCAGCTTGTCGCCGACATCGACCAGGGCGTAGTTGAATTCCGGGTGAACGTTCAGCGCCTGGTTGGCCGGGATGGTCCACGGGGTGGTGGTCCAGATCACGATCGAGGCTGGTTTGCTCAGCGACGGCAAACCAAACGCGGCAGCCAGTTTGGCTTCGTCAGCGATCGGGAAGGCAACGTCGATGGTCGAGGACTTCTTGTTTTCGTACTCGACTTCGGCTTCAGCCAGGGCCGAGCCGCAATCGAAGCACCAGTTCACAGGCTTGAGGCCCTTGAACACGAAGCCGCCCTTGACGATTTCGGCGAGGGCACGTATTTCACCGGCCTCGTTCTTGAAATCCATGGTTTTGTACGGGTTGGCGAAGTCGCCCAGCACGCCGAGGCGGATGAACTCGGACTTCTGCCCTTCGATCTGCTCGGTGGCGTAGGCACGGCACAGCTCGCGGGTCTTGTCCGCGCCCAGGTTCTTGCCGTGGGTCACTTCAACCTTGTGCTCGATCGGCAGACCGTGGCAGTCCCAGCCCGGAACGTACGGCGCGTCGAAACCCGACAGGGTTTTCGAGCGGATGATCATGTCCTTGAGAATCTTGTTCAGTGCGTGACCGATGTGGATCGTGCCGTTGGCATACGGAGGGCCGTCGTGCAGAACGAACTTCGGACGATCCTTGCCAATCTCGCGCAACTTTCCGTACAGGCCAATACTGTCCCAGCGCTGCAGGATCTGCGGTTCGCGCTGTGGCAGGCCGGCCTTCATTGGGAAGGCGGTGTCCGGAAGGTTTAGCGTGGCTTTATAGTCGGTCATTTAAGGCTCTTCATTAGCGATGGGCGCTAGGTGTGGCTAGTGCACGGGCGGTGGCGACATCCGCATTGATCGCCGTTTTCAGCGCCTCCAGGGAGGCAAATCGCTGCTCTTCACGCAGCTTTTGGTGGAAAACCACCGTCAAACGCCGGTCATACAGATCGCCGGCAAAATCTAAAAGATGGACTTCAAGGTGGGCCTTGCCATCACCTTGCACCGTGGGCCGCACGCCGATATTGGCGACGCCGGGCCAGGTCTTGCCGTCGATATCCACATCCACCAGATACACCCCGGTAAACGGCACGCGACGACGCTTGAGTTGAATATTGGCAGTGGGCGTCCCCAGTTGCCGGGCCAGTTTCTGGCCATGCAGCACGCGACCGACGATGCGGTAAGGGCGGCCGAGCAAGCGTTCGGCCAGGGCAAAATCGGCGGCGGCCAATGCGTTGCGCACCTGAGTGCTGCTGACGCGAATGCCGTCCAGCTCGACGGTTTGTGCAGCTTCGACGCTAAAACCGTGGACCTGCCCGGCCTGCAACAGGAAATCGAAATCACCGAGGCGGTCGCAGCCGAAGCGGAAGTCATCACCGACCTCCAGATGCTGTACGCCGAGGCCGTCTACCAGAATGGTGTCGACGAACTCACTGGCGCTGAGCTTGCTCAGACGCTGGTTGAAGGCCAGGCATAACACCCGGTCAACACCTTCGGCCGCCAGCAGTTGCAGCTTGTCGCGTAGCCGGGCCAGACGCGCCGGCGCGGTCTCGGGCGCAAAAAATTCCCGTGGCTGCGGCTCGAAAATCACCACGCAGCTGGGTACGCCCAACTCGAGCGCACGCTCACGCAGTCGGGCCAGGATAGCCTGGTGACCACGGTGAACACCGTCAAAGTTGCCAATAGTGGCGACGCAGCCCCGATGCTGGGGGCGCAAGTTGTGGAGGCCTCGAACCAGCTGCATAACGCGCTTCTTGCTCATAAAGTGGTCGATTATAACCACACCCGACGGCCGACGACAGGCAACACCGTAACGCAAAGTGATCGAGCCGACAAAACTGCCGGCCCGTGCCCACTCATAAAGGGTAAAACCTCAGCTCAAGGCTTTGCGATTGAAGTCGCGCAGACGAAAACCGAGCAGCAGCAACATACCAAAATACGCAACTACGCCGGCTGCCACCAAGGCCCCCAGACGCAGGAAGCGTTCAAGCATGTGCCCCTGATCCCAGGCTGGCATGAAATGCATGCCAATCAACAACACCGCCGACATCACCGCCACCGCCACCACCAGTTTGAAGCCGAACCTGGCCCAGCCTGGCTGCGGCTGGTACATCTGCTGTTTGCGCAGTTGATAGAACAGCAACCCGGCATTCAGGCAGGCGCCGGCACTGATCGCCAACGCCAGGCCGGCGTGAGCCAACGGACCAATCAAAACAAGGTTGAACAGTTGCGTGACGATCAGCGTGAAAATTGCGATTTTCACCGGAGTGCGAATGTTCTGTTGCGCATAAAAACCCGGGGCCAGCACTTTGATCACGATGATCCCGAGCAGGCCCACCGAATAGGCAATCAACGCGCGCTGGGTCATTTCAGCATCAAAGCCACTGAACTGGCCGTACTGGAACAACGAAACGGTCAACGGCTCGGCGAGAATCCCCAGCGCCAGCGAGCACGGCAGCACCAGCACAAAGCACAGACGAAGCCCCCAGTCGAGAATCCGCGAATATTCGTGGCGATCCTTGCTGGCGTAGGTTTTGGCCAAGGTCGGCAGCAGGATGGTACCCAACGCCACACCCAGCACGCCGGACGGCAACTCCATCAAGCGGTCAGCGTAATACATCCACGACACCGAACCTGCGACCAGAAACGAGGCGAAGATCGTGTTGATAATCAGCGAAATCTGACTGACCGACACCCCCAGGATCGCCGGCAGCATCTGCTTCATCACTCGCCAGACGCCGGTATCGCGCAAATTCAGGCGCGGCAGGACCAACATGCCGATCTTCTTCAGGTGCGGCAGTTGATAAAGCAACTGCGCCAGACCGCCCACCAGCACCGCCCAGCCCAAGGCCATGACTGGCGGATCGAAGTATGGCGTCAGGAACAGCGCAAACACGATCATGCTGACGTTGAGCAGGGTCGGTACGAATGCCGGCACCGAGAAACGGTTCCAGGTATTGAGGATCGCACCAGCCAGCGAGGACAGGGAGATCAGCAATATGTAAGGAAAGGTCACCCGCAAAAGGTCTGAGGTCAGCTGGAATTTTTCCGGCGTGTCGGTAAAACCGGGAGCTGTCGCCCAGATCACCCACGGCGCGGCGATCATGCCCAGCGCCGTTACCAGCGCCAGCACCAAGGTCAGCAACCCCGACACGTAAGCAATAAAGGTGCGCGTCGCCTCCTCGCCTTTCTGGCTTTTGTATTCGGCCAGAATCGGCACAAAAGCCTGAGAGAACGCACCCTCCGCGAAGATTCGCCGAAGCAGATTAGGCAGCTTGAAGGCAATAAAGAAGGCGTCCGTCGCCATCCCGGCCCCGAATATACGGGCGATGAGCGTGTCACGGACGAACCCGAGAACCCGCGAAAGCATCGTGATAGAGCTGACGGCGGCCAACGATTTGAGCAGATTCATTGAGGGAATTTGTGCCTGTCGATAAACAGCAGGCGAACAATGCGCCTACTTGTGCGATACTCTGCGCCGCAACAGCACAGAGCCAAAGCTCGCGAGTTTACAGGTCAAGCGCCGGAAATAAATATCCCGCCTCTTTATACCTACCACTTAGCGGAACGTTTCAAGCGCCCTTGACAAGACATCTCTTCATCGGCATGATTCGCGGCCTATTTTGTTTGCTATTTCCTAAAAAGTCTTTCGAGGAGCTCGACGGTGGCCAACTCACCTTCCGCCAAAAAACGTGCAAAACAGGCTGAGAAGCGTCGCAGCCACAACGCCAGCCTGCGTTCCATGGTTCGTACCTACATCAAGAATGTAGTTAAAGCCATCGACGCAAAAGACGCTGAAAAAGCTCAAGCTGCATACGTTCTGGCTGTGCCAGTTATCGACCGTATGGCCGATAAAGGCATCATCCACAAGAACAAGGCTGCTCGTCATAAGAGCCGTCTGAATGGCCACGTCAAAGCACTGAAAACTGCTGCTTAATCGACGTAGTCATTAAAAAGCCGACCTTAGGGTCGGTTTTTTATTGCCTGTAATTTGATAAAGGCAGAAAAAATGTGGGAGCAGGCTTGTTCGCGAATGCAATCTGTCAGCTGACATACCCAGCAACTGACACGACATCTTCGCGAGCAAGCCCGCCCCCACATTTAGATTGACGCTTTTACTGCCCGGCCGGCATCCACGGCAAAATCGGGATCGCCGTCACCGCATTCTGCGGACTGCCCTCGATCAAGCGATCGCTATAGACCAGGTACACCAGCGTATTGCGCTTCTTATCGAGGAAACGCACCACTTGCATGGTTTTGAATACCAGCGAAGTGCGCTCCTTGAACACCTCTTCGCCATCCTTAAGCTCGCCCTTGAACTTGATCGAACCGACCTGACGACAAGCAATCGATGCCTCGGCACGATCTTCAGCCAGCCCCAAGCCACCCTTCACGCCACCCGTCTTGGCGCGCGAGAGGTAACAGGTCACACCCTCGACTTTCGGATCATCGAAAGCCTCGACCACGATCCGGTCGTTCGGACCGACAAACTTGAACACTGTCGACACCTGACCAATTTCTTCAGCCGAAGCCAGCAATGGCAACACCATCAACAGACCCAACAATCCTTTTGCTACGCGCATGAGTTTTCCTTACACCAAAATCAGATTGTCACGGTGAACCAGTTCAGGTTCAGCCATGTAACCGAGCAAACCGACAATCGCATCCGACGATTGACCGATGATTTTTTGCGCCTCCAGCGCACTGTAGTTGGCCAGGCCACGAGCGATCTCACGACCATCCGGCGCCACGCAAACCACCATTTCACCGCGCCGGAAACTCCCCTGCACCAGTTTCACACCCACCGGCAACAGACTCTTGTTACCCCGGGACAGCGCCGACACCGCACCATCATCCAACACCAACGTACCACGGGTTTGCAGGTGCCCTGCCAACCACTGCTTACGCGCCGCCAGCATGCCGCGCTCAGGCGACAACAACGTGCCGATACGCTCACCCGCCTTCAAGCGATCAAGCACACGCTCAAGACGCCCACCCACGATGATGGTGTGTGCGCCGGAACGAGCCGCCAGACGCGCCGCACGCAGCTTGGTTTGCATACCACCACGCCCAAGCGCGCCACCTGTACCGCCCGCCACCGCATCCAGGCCCGGATCATCGGCACGCGCCTCGTAAATCAACTGAGCATCGGGATTGTTGCGCGGATCAGCATCGAACATGCCATCGCGATCCGTCAGGATCACCAGCAGATCAGCCTCGACCAGGTTGGCCACCAACGCCGCCAGCGTGTCGTTGTCGCCAAAACGGATTTCATCAGTGACCACGGTGTCGTTCTCGTTGATCACCGGAATGACTTTCAGCTCGACCAGCGCACGCAAGGTGCTGCGGGCATTCAGATAGCGCTTGCGGTCAGAGAGGTCGTCGTGAGTCAGGAGAATCTGCGCGGTGTGCCGACCATGCTCGGCAAAGCTTGATTCCCAAGCCTGCACCAAGCCCATCTGACCGATTGCCGCCGCAGCCTGAAGCTCGTGCATCGCACTGGGTCGTGCGGTCCAGCCCAGACGGCTCATGCCGGCCGCCACCGCCCCGGAAGACACCAGCACCAACTCGACACCCGCCTCATGCAGGGCCACCATCTGCTCGACCCAGACACTCATTGCCGCGCGATCCAGCCCTTTGCCATCAGCTGTCAGCAAAGCGCTGCCGATCTTCACGACCCAACGCTGCGCACCTGTCACCTTGCTCCGCATCATCTTCAACCTTAGCTTGAGGACAGCGCGACCTGGCACTGCCCGTGACGTTAATCGTGGCTATTGGTGACCAACGATCGATTTCCAGATACTAAAACGCCGCTCGATTGAGCGGCGCTTAAGTTTACTGCAACGAATCAGTCACGCACGTAAATGATTTCCGGACCGTCTTCGTCATCCACGTCTTCTTCATCCCAATCATCGTCGCCGATGTCGTGGACCGACTTCACGCCACTGCGACGCAGGGCACGCTTGTCATCCAGCGCCTGCAACTGCGCGCGGGCTTCGTCTTCAATGCGCTGATCGAGATCGGCCAGTTCTTCCTTGTAAGCCGGGTCGGCAGCAAGGCGATCGGCACGATCTTCCATGTAACGCATGATGTCGTGGCACAGACGCTCCGTACCGATCTTGGCAATTGCCGAGATCACGTAGACCGGACCTGTCCACTCCAGACGATCAACGATCTCCTTGACGCGAGCATCGTGCTCCTCCTCAAGGATCTGGTCGCACTTGTTCAGCACCAACCAACGGTCACGCTCAGCCAGGGACGGACTGAACTTGATCAGCTCATTGACGATGACCTCAGCCGCATCCGGCGCACTGGTGTCATCCAGCGGCGCCATGTCCACGAGGTGCAGCAACAGACGCGTACGCGCCAAGTGCTTGAGGAAGCGAATCCCCAGGCCGGCACCGTCGGAAGCGCCTTCGATCAAGCCCGGGATGTCGGCAATGACGAAGCTCTTCCAGCGATCGACGCTGACCACACCCAGGTTCGGGACCAACGTGGTGAACGGGTAATCGGCGACCTTCGGCTTGGCGGCCGAAACCGAACGGATAAAGGTACTTTTACCGGCATTCGGCAAGCCCAGCAGACCTACGTCGGCCAACACTTTCATTTCCAGCTTCAGGTCGCGCTGCTCGCCCGGCTTGCCCGGCGTGGTCTGGCGCGGCGCACGGTTGGTACTGGATTTGAAACGGGTATTGCCCAGACCGTGCCAACCGCCCTGCACGACCATCAACTTCTGGCCAGCCTTGGTCAGGTCACCAATGACCTCCTGAGTCCCGGAGTCGATCACGGTCGTACCGACCGGAACACGCAGGATCAGGTCTTCACCCTTTTTGCCGGTGCAGTCGGTGCTGCCACCATTGGAGCCACGCTCAGCATCGAAATGCCGGGTGTAACGGTAGTCCACCAGGGTGTTGAGGTTTTCGTCGGCCATCATGTAGATGGAACCACCATCACCACCATCACCACCGTTCGGACCACCGTTCTCGATGAACTTTTCCCGACGGAAACTCATGGCGCCATTACCGCCATCACCAGCCTTTACGCGAATCGATACTTCATCAACAAACTTCATAACCAACGCCTCTCGCCGTACGGACGAGCCGAAAAACAATCAAGACATAAGACTCTTGCAAAAATGAGCGCAGCGACCCCAAAACACGACCTGCTTCGCACGCCGACAGCCCATACAAACAGCTTTGCAAGAGACTCACCCCACAAACGAAAAAGCCCCGTCGCAAGACAGGGCTCTTCCAGCGATCTCGCGATTAGGCCGCGATTACGCTCACGTAACGACGACCGAAGGCGCCTTTTACTTCAAACTTGATCACGCCTTCGATTTTGGCGAAGAGGGTGTGATCTTTACCCATGCCAACGCCGTAACCGGCGTGGAATTGGGTGCCGCGCTGACGCACGATGATGTTGCCGGCCTTGATGACCTGGCCGCCATACATCTTCACGCCAAGGCGTTTGGCTTCTGAGTCGCGACCGTTACGGGTACTACCACCAGCTTTTTTGTGTGCCATGAGTTCAATTCTCCTAGTGAGGAATTAGGCTGTAATTAAGCCTGAATACCGGTGATTTTGATCTCGGTGAACCACTGGCGGTGGCCCATACGCTTCATGTGGTGCTTACGGCGACGGAACTTGATGATGCGGACTTTATCGTGACGACCTTGGGAGATCACTTCAGCCTTGACGGTTGCGCCAGCAACAACAGGTGCGCCGATGTTCACGTCGTCGCCATTGGCGACCAGCAGAACGCGGTCAAAAGTCACGGACTCGCCAGTAGCGATTTCCAGTTTTTCGATCTTCAGGTATTCACCCTCAGCGACCTTGTATTGCTTACCGCCGGTAACGATTACTGCGTACATGGTATTTCTCCGATAATCCTGCTCACCCAGCTCTTTATAAGAAGAGGTATTGGCTGGCATGGCTGCATGGGGCTGGAACGGCCCAAGTGCAATTGCGTAAGGCAGGTGCTGCCCAGGAAGTTCAGGGTGCGCGATTGTACGCAAGCTACCGCGGTCATGCAAGTAGCCGTCCATCGTGCCTTGACAGGTCTGGATGGGGGTCCTAGCATGCCGCGCAACCCTTCTGGAGCGACTCTCGCTGATGCAACCCCAAGCTTTCTACCGCGCGGTGGCGGACGATTTTAGCGCCGTCGACGGCATCATCAAGAAGCAGCTGACTTCCCGAGTACCGCTGGTATCGAAAATCGGCGACTACATCACGTCGGCCGGCGGCAAACGTCTGCGTCCTTTATTGGTGTTGCTGTGTGGCAAGGCACTGGGTCGCGAAGGCGACGATATGCGTCTACTGGCCGCCACCATCGAATTCCTGCACACCGCCACCCTGCTGCATGACGACGTCGTCGACATGTCCGGCATGCGCCGCGGCCGCTCAACCGCCAACGCCATGTGGGGCAATGCTCCGAGCGTGCTGGTCGGCGACTTCCTGTACTCGCGCTCGTTCGAAATGATGGTTGAACTGGGCTCGATGCCAGTGATGAAGATCCTGTCCCAGGCCACCCGCATCATCGCCGAAGGCGAAGTGTTGCAGCTGTCCAAGGTGCGCGACGCCAGCACCACCGAAGAAACCTACATGGAAGTCATTCGCGGCAAAACCGCAATGCTCTTCGAAGCCTCGACCCACAGCGCCGCCGCGCTGGCCGGTGCCAGCGCCGGGCAGAGCGAAGCCCTGCGCACCTTCGGTGATCATCTGGGCGTGGCATTCCAACTGGTCGACGACTTGCTCGATTACAAGGGTGATGCTGAAACCCTGGGCAAGAACGTCGGTGACGATCTGGCCGAAGGCAAGCCGACCCTGCCGCTGATCTACACCATGCGTGAAGGCACGCCCGAGCAGGCTGCACTGGTGCGTCAGGCGATCCAGAAAGGCGGAATCGAAGATCTGGAAAGCATCCGCGCGGCCGTGCAAGCTTCCGGCTCGCTGGAGTACACCGCGCAACTGGCCCGCGATTACGTGGCCCGCGCGATCAAGTGCCTCGATGCACTGCCCGCCAGCGAATACCGCGACGCACTGGTTGAACTGAGCGAGTTTGCGGTCGCCCGCACACACTGATCGCCACGTAATCAAAGAGCCGCAGCCTTCCTTCGAAGCCTGCGGCTTTTTGTTGTCTGCCCTATCTCGGTTAAAACCCTATACAATGTGCGACTTTTAGCGAACCACATCCCTCAAGGAGCCTTAGTGAGCACGTTGCCACCCTGCCCGAAATGCAATTCCGAATACACCTACGAAGACGGCACTCAACTGGTTTGCCCCGAGTGCGCCCATGAATGGTCGGCCAGCGGCGATACCGAAGTGGCCTCTGATGATGCCGTGAAGAAAGATTCGGTCGGCAACGTCCTGCAGGACGGCGACACCATCACCGTGATCAAGGACTTGAAGGTCAAGGGCACCTCGCTGGTGGTCAAGGTCGGCACCAAGGTCAAGAACATCCGCCTGTGCGATGGCGACCATGACATCGACTGCAAGATCGACGGCATTGGCCCGATGAAGCTCAAATCCGAGTTCGTCAGAAAAGTCTGAATCCGCTGTCATCCATCCCGCGCCAGCCGTGGGATGGAGTCTCTCCCTCCCCGCCCTGCCCCAATCAATCCAAGCAATAGCCATACGCCAGCCGTTTTGACCTTACACAACCTTTACCCGGAAAAAACCAGAAACAGCCAATAGCCCCTTGCTATTTGACGAATAAGAATTATTCTCATTGAAACCCTTCAAGGAGATTAGAACCATGACTTATTTGATCGACGCTTGGCTGGATCGCCCACATCCGTACCTCAGAATCCTGCATCGGGAAACCGGTGAAGTCTGTGCAGTGCTTGAGGAGGAAGCCCTGCATGAGTTGCAGGATCAGGGGGATTTGGATGTCAGCAGCCTGAACTCCAGCGAGCCGCTGGTATTAAAGGAGCTGGTGCGTAATCTGTTCCTGTTCTGCTACGCCCGGGCCTTGCGCCCGACCGGTGAGATGCACAACAAGATTGAAGTATGAAACGCGATAAAACCGTGGGAGCGAGCTTGCCCGCGAAAATGGAGTCTCAGGCAACACCAGGTGTGACTCAAAGAACGCCTTCGCGAGCAGGCCCGCTCCCACATTAGCTTGTCATAAGGACAGGCCAGGTCTTACAGAACGTCCAGCAGCTCGACGTCGAATACCAGAACGCTGTGCGGCGGGATGCTGCCAACGCCTTGAGCGCCGTAAGCCAGTTCGCTCGGCACGTACAGACGCCATTTGCTGCCGGCATTCATCAGTTGCAGGGCCTCGGTCCAACCAGCGATCACGCCGCCGACCGGGAATTCGGCTGGCTGACCACGCTCGTAGGAGCTGTCGAACACAGTGCCGTCGATCAGCGTGCCGTGGTAGTGCGTACGCACTTGATCTTCACGGGATGGCTTGGCGCCTTCACCCTGAGTCAGTACTTCGAATTGCAGGCCGGAAGCCAGAGTGGTGATGCCGTCGCGCTTGGCGTTTTCAGCCAGGAACGCCAGGCCTTCGCCAGCAGCCGCTTCAGCTTTTGCAGCCGCTTCGGCTTGCATGATTTCGCGGATCACCTTGAAGCTGGCGGACATTTCTTCCTGACCCACACGGCTTGGCTTACCGGCGAAAGCGTCGGTCAGACCGGCCAGGATGGCATCCAGGCTAACGCCCGGTGGCGGGTTGTCACGCAACTGGTCACCCAACTGACGGCCGATGCCGTAGCTGACGCGGGTTTCGTCGGTGGACAGATTTACTTCGGACATGACACTGCTCCGCTGTGCGGACGGCCACAAGACTTGCCGTGCGTGCACAGCGCGTCCCGGCGCGCCCGGAACCAAAAGGGCGAGCAGACTAGCACAGATGCTCAGGCGATGGGACGCAGTGCCTACAGGACCGAGCGCCAGGCGATCGGCACCTTGAGGCTTTCCTCGCCACTGGCGCCAAGGCCACACATTTCATCGTGTACCGAGGTGTGGACGAGGTTGAACGGCAACACCGGGAAGTTATGCAACATATCCCGCGCATGCTCCACCGATCGCAGCGTCAACAGGTTGCCCTTGAGATCACTTAACGGATACGCCGCCCCATGCATCCGTGCTTCGAGCAGATAGATTCCGCCCTCCATGGAAATCAGGTTCAGTTCATCGACCTTCCTGGCGATAGCAAACGCATTCAACTCTTGCAGGTTCATGAACACACCTCACGCAATGGCGAGCCGGGATCTATACAGGGATAGGCCCACGCGCATCAAAGCACAAGCCACAAACGACACCGCCCGTCTGTTTCGCAACAGACGGGCGGTGTTTTGCAGCGCTCAAACCTTGATCAGTGTTTGGTGACCTTGTCGAGGTAGCCCATGGCGAACGCCGAGACGACAAACGTCATGTGGATGATCACGTACCACATCAGATGTTCGGGATCGACGTTCTTGGCGTCCATGAAGATCCGTAGCAAGTGGATCGAGGAAATCGCCACGATCGAGGCTGCCACTTTCATCTTCAACGAGGAAGAGTCCATGGTTCCCAGCCAACTGAGCTTTTCCTTGCCTTCGTCGATGTCCAGTTCAGAGACGAAGTTCTCGTAGCCGGAAATCATCACCATCACCAAGAGGCCGCCCACCAGCGCCATGTCGATCAGCGACAGCAGCACCAGTATCAGCTCCGACTCGGCCATCGAGAACACGTTGGGCAGGATATGGATGACTTCCTGGAAAAATTTCAACGCCAAGGCCAGCAGCCCGAGGGACAACCCGATATAGATCGGCGCCAGCAGCCAGCGCGAGGCGTACATTGCGTTTTCGATAAAGCGTTCCATTGAATCTCACACAAGGGGCTGGAAAATGGCGGCGAGTATACCAGCCACCGAGGACAGCCAGAAACTGCCCGCAAGTCCGGCACCTGCGTGTGTGTGCCAAAGTTTTTCTGCTAGTGTCCAAGCCAATGACAGCCCCGTGACAGTGGACAGGACGCGTGGAAATGGATGTGCGATTGCCGATAACGATTGCCGGAATGTGCCTTGTGCTATTGATGAGCGGTTGCTCGCCCGGCGACAAGAAGCACGCAGTCAGCCTTGAGGAAAAGACGGCAACGTTCGAACAGGCACTCGACGCCATCACTGATCCGAAGCTCAAGGACGCCGTCACCGAGCTCGGCGGCTCGCTGCTGTTGCTTGAACGGGCACAGCTCAAACTCGAAGGCAATCCACTGCGCACCGAATATGGCGAGGACGCCCTCGGCGTGCTCAAGCACTACCCGACCCCGCAGGCGCTGGTCGATACCTTCATCAGTGGCCTGTTCGTGCTGCACAAGGACGCGAGCTCCGATTACCTCACCGACCTGCAGCCAGTATTCCCGTTCAACCTCAACATTCCCGGCGGCTTCCTGTTTCCCCATCGTGTGGAATGGCAATCGGTGACGTTGAGCAACAAACGCGTCATCCCCTACCAGCCCGAGTGGTCGGAAACCGATCCCGGTATTCAGCTCAGCCCGTCCAGTTCCAACGTCACCAACCCCGATGACCTGACCGTAACCTACCCGTTCATCGAAGGTCTGGATGTGGACAAGAAAAGTCAGCCGCAACCGGTGAGCCTGCAGGGCAAGGTTGAAGTCATCGCGCCGCGACGCTTGTACAGCTTCGACCTGACGCAAAAGGACGTCGGCCAGACTCGCACCAACGACAACCTGAGCGTCAAACTGCTGAAGCTTGGAAAGAACTACGCCGAAGTCGAATTCAGCAACAACCTGCCCTTGCCAGCGCAAGTCGCCGATTCGCAACTCAATCCTTTGATCGTTCAGGCCCGCGACGCCACCGGGCAATACCTGGTGCGCGCCGGTTCAATCAATGAAAGTCCGGAACAAGTAGCCTTCTACGAAAAACAACTGGCGCACCTGCAACAACAGAAAACCTGGAGCGACGCGCTGGAAAAGCAACTCAGCGCCCATCAGCAAGCCTTCGAGCAACAACACCCGCAGCGCTATAACAAGGTCTATTTCAATGGCCCGATCGAGACGCTGGAGGTCAGCGCGCTGGACTTCTCATCCGCCACCGTCACCCGCCAGTCGCTCGATCTCCCCATTCGCGCCTTTCATCAGCACACCACGGACAAAGCCATCAAGCCGCTGGATCTGCCAGTGGTGGTGTATGACGATCTGGCCGAGAACTGGCTCAAGGGCGCGAGCCTGACTGAAGAACAGTTGAAAGCCGGCATCCGTGTCCACCAATCCGTGGAAGACCCGAGCGCCGCGCGCATCGAGTTTTCCCATCGCCGCACCTTCAACGACGAGTTGCTCGGCGACGACTTCAACCCCGGCGACAGCCCGGTGACGTTCTTCACCGAGAAACACAACGGCAAACTCGATGAGCCGATCGAACTGCCGCCCGAGGCCTATCAGGTCGATCCGCTGCGAGCGACGATCACTTACGATCTGAATCTGTTCCCGCAAACCCCAGCGATCGCCGTAGGCTCGATGCCGTTGTTCCTGGCAACGGTGGCCAAGCAAGCGTACGACGCCAAGTCCTTGCCCAAGGGGCTGGAGATCAAGAACAACATGCTGGTGGTAGACCTGAAACAGTTTCCGGCCAACGAATGGCGCTTCTTCGTCAAGGACGACAGCGGCAACTATCTCAAGCAGATTCTCTCGGTCAGCCACGATGCGAGCGCAGAGGGCCCGGCGTTGTTCGGCGTGCATTACTTCTATGGCCGCCCAACCCACGTGGAAACCTATCAGCGAACTGACCTCACCACCCTGCAATACGGCTTCGAGGTCAAACTCGACCCAGCACAGTTGACCGACCCTGCGCTCTAACTGTTGAGACTTCGTCCGCGCCCCCCGTTGATCTGCCGAAGCTGGGCTTGCAGGTGCAGGCTCCAGATCTGCGGATCGTCGGCGAGCTCATAGCCGTGCAGCGTCAGACTTTCGACGATGGTGTCGAGGATCGACTCGGCGGCGACTGGCCCGTGGAACGGGCCTTGGGCTTTGATAGCGGAAGGTTGTTCACCGGCCATGCCGGCAGCGAAGAGCAGCGTCCACATGCCGGTATCGCCGGCCAACGGTTTGATGACACATTCGATACGGGTCACGAGACCCAGGCATTGACGGGTGAGGCAGAGGTTGCGCGACATGGCGGCGACCCTCGGTGAAGCCGGTATTCAGCCCTCACGGGAGGACTGGCTCGATCCAGTGATACTGTCGATATCCTTGAACTGAGAATAGAAGAAAAGTTCGCCGCGCAAGCCGCACGAAACCAGAATGCGCCGAATGGTCATTGTGTGAATATTGGCGCCAGAGTAGTGGCGCTTTCTATTGGCTGCACCCTGAAAAATATGGGAAGGGGCTTGCTCCCGAAGGCAGTGTGTCAGGCAACAGATTCGTTGGCTGATACTGCGCCTCCGGGAGCAAGCCCCCTCCCATTGTTTTGATGCCGTTGCAGTTTTTGACCTGGTTAAGGTTTACGCCGGTTTGGCTTCTACCAACGCCTCTTGCGCCAGTTCCTTCTCAGCCTCCTTCAAATCCTCTTCGCTGATCATCTCGGCAATCACCCGCAGACGCTCAACCACCCGCGCATTGACGCTGCCTTCAGGGAACTGACCGTCTGCATCCGGTTCACCGGCCGGCTCGCCAACCAGCAGGCTCAGCGCCTCGTCGGCCTGACGCACCGCGTAAACGTGGAACTGCCCGGCGCGCACCGCCGCCAGTACTTTTTCGTCGAGCATCAAGGTGGCGACGTTGGCCTGGGGAATGATCGCGCCCTGCTCGCCGGTCAGCCCGCGTGCCTCGCAGAGGCGGAAGAAGCCTTCGATCTTCTCGTTGACCCCACCGACCGCTTGCACTTCACCGAACTGGTTGATGGAACCGGTGATCGCAAAGCATTGCTTGAGCGGTGTTTTCGACAGCGCCGAAATCAACGTGCAGGCCTCGCCCAACGAAGCACTGTCGCCATCAACGTAACCGTAGGACTGCTCCAGCGCGATGCTCGCGGAAATCGCCAACGGGAATTCCTGCGCATAACGGCTGCCCAGATAGCCGGTGAGGATCATCACGCCCTTGGAGTGAATCGGCTGGCCGAGGTTGACCTCGCGCTCGATGTCGACGATCCCGCTGCCGCCCGGATACACCGTGGCGGAAATCCGCGCCGGCACACCGAACGCCGAGTCGCCGACTTCCAGCACGGTCAAACCGTTACACTTGCCGACCGCCGCCCCGTCGGTGTCGATCAGGATGATCCCGGCGAGCATGTCGTCGAGAATTCGCGCCGACACACGCCCGGTGCGAGTGGCCTTGGCTTTCAGCGCACGCTCGATATGCCCGGCATCGGTCATTTCATCGCCGGCCAGATGACGGATGAAATCCGCCTCGCTGACCAACTGGAACAAATCACCGATTCGCGCCGACAAACGCCCCTGATGCTCGGCCAGACGGGCGCTGTACGTCGCCAGACGCGCGACCGCATCGGCGGTCAAAGGCGCCATGCCTTCTTCAGAAGTGCGGGTTTTGAGCAACTGGGCGAATTGCTCCAGGCTCTCGTCGACCATCGGAATGTCTTCGTCGAAGTCGACCAGGACGCGGAACATCTCCTGAAAGTCCGGATCGAGGTCTTGCAGCGTGTAATACAGCGAACGTGCGCCGATGATGATGACTTTGACCTGCAACGGAATGTGCTGCGGGTTGAGGGTCACGGTGGCGAAGCGGCCCATCTCGCCCAGCGGCGATTCCATTTTCAGCTTGCGCGATTGCAGAGCGCGCTTGAGCGCATCCCACACGAATGGCTCGCTGAGCATTTTTTCCGCTTCAAGAATCAGGAAGCCGCCATTGGCACGGTGCAGCGCGCCTGGACGCAACTGGCGATAAGTGGTGTAGAGCGCGCCCTGATCGGTGGTGTATTCGATACGACCGAACAGGTTTTCGTAAGTCGGGTGCGGTTCGAATACCACTGGCGCGCCGCCGCTGGCCGGATGCCCGACCACCAGACTCGGTGCGTATTGCTCCTCCAGCAGTTTGCGCGCAACGGCGTCAGTCTTGCTGTCATCGACCAGTTGCTCGACCACGGTTTTGAGCAGGTACACCTGCATCGCTTGCAGGTAACCGCAGACGGCGGCGTTCTCCGCGTATTTTTCCGACAGCGGCGACAACAGCGGCTGCAAGGCCAGGGTGATGGTTTCTTCGTTGAGCTGACGCAGCTGGTTGTTCGACTCACGCTTCCACTGCGGCAGGCTGGCGAGTTCTTCGTTCAGGCGTTCTTCGAGACCGGAGATGTCATCGTGAAAACGTTCGCGATCGGCTTCCGGCAATTGCGAAAACTCAGCCTCATCCAGCGCCTTGCCGTCGAGCATCGGCGTGAAGGCGATGTTGCTGCTGTCGCGGTACAGGGCGACGTCTTTTTCCAGAGCCAGACGCTCGATGATGTCGAGGGCCTTGTCGTAGCGCTGGTTGAAAGCCCGGTCGATGGCGCTTTTCTTTTGCTGGTAGGACGGATGCTCGAACACGGCCGGGAAGGTCGCCAGCAGGTTGTCGATCAAACCGTTGATGTCACCGATAAACGAGCCGGCCGTACCCGATGGCAGTTCCAGAACGCGAGGCTCGCGAGGCTCGTCGAAATTATTGACATAGACCCAGTCCGCCGGGGTCTGCAGGCGTTTGCCTTCGGCTTTCAGGTAGCGTTTGACGAACGAGAAACGACCGGTGCCGGGCTCGCCCATCACGAATACGTTGTAACCGGGGCGTGGCATGGCCACACCGAACTGCAAGGCTTCGACCGCACGTTCCTGGCCGAGCACACCGCGAAAGGGCTCCAGATCATTGGTGGTAGTGAAGCTGAACTGTTCAGCGGAAAACGGACGGGTCAGCGCTTCTGGCGCTATACGCAGGCTGGCAGCAACAGGATCAGGCATCGGGCTTCCTTAACAATCAGGCGGGGCAGATAGCGGCATTCTGGCGCTGCCCGTACCCCACTGGCAAGGCGCGCCCTATGACAAAGCATAGACAACCGGTCGCCCCCGCCCCCTCCCCTGTGAAATCGGGGTTATCGCCAAATCTTTTGTAAAAAATCACGGAACCCCAGGAACGTGCCTAAACTCCAAACTGCGCGGCTGGAACTAATACCGGCCCACTGGCTTCGTTTGGATCTGTTTCTACAGAGCTTGGGGGGCCAGAACCCTGTCCATTGGTATGCACACAAAGAGAACAAAGCTATGAAACGGATTCTTCTCGGTACTCTCTTCACCGCTGTATCCATCAACGCAATGGCGCAAGCCCCGGGCGGCCCGGATTGCGGTTGGGGCAACATGCTGTTCGAAGGTCAGCGTGGCACCCCGGCTCACTTCCTCGCTTCCACCACCAACGGCACGTCCGGTAACGCTACCTTCGGCATGACGTCCGGCACCAACGGTTGCTCGACCAACGCATCGCTGACCTACGGCGGCAAATCCTGGATTGCCATGAATGGCATGATGAACGAGCTGTCCGAAGACATGGCCAAAGGCAACGGCGAAGCGCTGACGACTTATGCCGTGGTACTGGGCGTGGCGCCGCAAGACCGTGCGCACTTCGCGGCCGTCACTCACGAGCACTTCCAGCAGATCTTCAGCAAGGCTGACGTGACCGCTGAAGACGTGCACACCAACACCCTGGCCGTTCTGAAGTCAGACCCACGTCTGGCCAAGTACGCCACTCAGGCTTAAGCTCGACCCCACCCGCTTCTTTCGGGAAGCGGGTTTTGTTTTTTCGGCCCGTCCCTCCTTGGGTCTTTTTTTCTTTCCTGTTTAAGTTGCCGACTATGCTCAAACGCCTTGCCTGGCTGGCGCTCTGTGTCTGCGCCCCGCTGTCCGCCGCGCCAACCATCGATCCTCAACGTTTGCAGCAACTGGCCAATGACCGCTTCTGGATTTCCCTCGGCCACTACGAAACCGCCAAGCTCGGCGGCTGGCGCAGCTATGTCAGCGACAAGAAATTCTTCCTCGCGCCCGATGGCAATGAACATCCCGACCATGAACTGGCCGCCACGGTACAAGCGCTGTACGCCCCGGCCAGCCTCGGCGAGCAGCACGCGCAATGCGTCTACCCCGCCCGCACGCGCTGGCTCAAAACGCAACTCAACCTGAGCGACCTGCCAACGCCTGCGTGTGCCGAGTACAAAAAGTGGTTCAAGGACGTTTCGCCGCACAGCGCGGTGATGATCTTCCCCGCGGCTTATCTCAACAGCCCGTCATCGATGTTCGGCCACACGTTGCTGCGCATCGATCAGGCTGACGTGCAGACCGACAAGACCTCGCTGCTCAGTTACGCCATCAACTTCGGCGCCTACATCGAAGGTTCGGACAACAGCATTCTGTACGCCTGGAAAGGCTTGATGGGGGGCTACCCGGGGCTGTTTGCGCTGGTGCCGTATCAGGAAAAACTCTCCGAATACCGCAGCCTGGAAAACCGCGATCTGTGGGAGTACCGGCTCAATCTGACGCAAGAAGAAACCGCGCGCATGGTCGAGCATGTGTGGGAACTGAAACAGATCCAGTTCGACTATTTCTTCTTCGACGAAAACTGCTCCTACCGCTTGCTCGAATTGCTGCAGGTCGCGCGACCGAGTTTGCGCCTGACCGAACAATTCCCGCTGACGGCAATTCCCACCGACACGGTCAAAGCGGTGAAAGAAGCCGGGTTGGTGGAAAGCATTCAATACCGCCCCTCTCGTGAACGTGAACTGCTCAGTCGCGCCGAGCCTTTGACCGATGACGAACAGGCGTGGGTACTGAACGTCAGCGCCGATCAACAGCAACTGCAAGAGCCGACATTCAAAGCGCTGCCTCGCGAGCGCCAAGCGCTGATCATCGATGCGGCTTATCGCCTGGAACGCTACCGCGCCAACGGCCAGGAGCGCGATCCGCAACGAGCGCAACGCAGTTTCGAACTGCTGCGGGCAATCAACAAGAACCCCGCCCCCGAACTGGACATTGCGCAACCGGGCCTGCCTGAAGACGGCCACGAATCGCGCACCTGGCAGGCCGGTCTCGGCACCCGTGGTGATCGTGCGTTCGGCGAATACGGCTTGCGCATGGCCTATCACGACCTCAACGACAACGCCGAAAGTTTCCCGCTCGGCGCGCAGATCGAAATCCTGCAAATGAAGCTGCGCCAGTACGAAGGCAACCACTGGCAATTCCAGCAACTGGATCTGGCGACCATTCGCTCGCTGACGCCGCGCAATGAGTTGTTGCAGCCATTGTCGTGGCAAGTCACCGGCGGCCTTGAGCGTGTGCCGGGCAAGCATGATGACGAAACCCTGGTCAGCCACGTCAACGGTGGCGGCGGTGGTACGTGGCAGTTGGGCGAAGATGTGCTCGGGTTTGCCCTGGGCACGGTACGTGTCGAACACAACAATGACTTCGCCGGTTTCATTGCGCCAGCCGCAGGCTTCAACAGCGGCGTACTGTGGAAAAACCCGCTGGGCAACCTGAGCCTGGAGGCCAAGGGTGATTACTTCACCAACGGCGAAGTGCGCCGTAGCCTGAGCCTGAATCAGCAGTGGGAATTGTCGCGCAACCTTGGTTTGCGCCTGAGTGCGCAACGCGAGTTCAGTCATCTGGCCACGCCTGAAACCGAAGTCATGCTCGAGGTGAAGTGGTATCACTACTGATCTGAAGCCCAGCAAATAACCCCTGTGGGAGCGGGCCTGCTCGCGAAGGCGTCGTGTCAGGCGATTCAAATGTCGGCTGACACACCGGTTTCGCGAGCAAGCCCGCCTACAGGAATCTCCAGTGTTCAACGAATTACTCACACGCCTTTCACCAACGCCCGACGAATCCCCTTCTAGACTTTCCCTATCAGCCGAGAACCGGCGCGGGAGAGTGCGATGTGGCGGTGTGCGGGTTTGCTGGGTGTTTTGCTGATGCTGGGCGGTTGCCAGACCACTCACGAAGATTTCATCGCCAAAGGTTACCCACCGGCCTTCGCCGACGGTTTTGATGACGGTTGTGTCAGCGGCCGGCAAGCGGCCGGCTCGATCAGCGGCGAATTCCGCAAGAACGTGCCGCGCTATCTCAAGGACAACCAATACGCCGAAGGCTGGACCGACGGCTTTCGCCAGTGTCAGGCGATGCTGGAAAACAAGGGTCGCGAAGAGTATCGCAACGAACACTGGGACGAACGCGAACGCGCCTGGCAGCGCCAGAAAGATCAGGGCGCCGGGCGGGCTTACCGCTCGCAGTAGGTCGCTTCCAGACATCCAGTGAAACCAAATGCCGGCGACCATGGCCCAAACTCTATGAAGAGGAGGACACCATGAGCCGCGCTTTCGTTAACGAAGACAATGCCGCCGCGCAAGCCGATCAGCCCGTCGAACGGCAGGTCAGCACGCAACCCAATTACGTCACACCGCTGGGGCTCGCCCAGTTGCAGGGGAAAGTCGCCGAGCTGCAAGCCCTGCACGCCGAGCAATCGGCCAAGGGTGAACAGGCTGACAAACAACGTCTGGCCGATCTTGAACGTGATCTGCGTTACTTCAATCAACGTCTGGGCAGTGCCCAAGTCGCCGTCGCCGCGACCTCTACCGACAAGGTGCAGATCGGCAGTTGGGTGACCTATGCCGACGAACACAACACCGAGCGCCGCGTGCAACTGGTGGGTGAAGACCAGGCCGACGCCGCCAAAGGCTTGATCAACTGGGGCTCACCACTGGGCCGGGCATTGCTCGGCGCCCAGCTTAACGACGAGGTGCTGTGGCAGCGCCCCGCCGGTGACCAACTGATTGAAGTGATCCGTGTCGAACCTTCGTAAACCACGCCTTGGGCCCACATCGCATCGGCGACCAATGTTGCCCACCTCACCTGCCGCCCATCAAAGCCCTGCTAAAAAACCAGGCACAAAAAAGCGGAGCCCGAAGGCTCCGCTTTTTATGCAACCCGCCCAGTATCAGGCCAGTTTCTTGTGGCGTACCCGGTGTGGCTGGGCCGCTGCTTCGCCGAGGCGCTTTTTGCGATCAGCTTCGTACTCGGTGTAGTTGCCTTCGAAGAACACCGCCTGGGAGTCGTCTTCGTACGCCAGAATGTGCGTCGCGACGCGGTCAAGGAACCACCGATCGTGAGAGATCACAATGGCGGCGCCCGGGAAGTCCAGCAGGGCTTCTTCCAGCGAACGCAGGGTTTCAACGTCGAGGTCGTTGGACGGTTCGTCGAGCAGCAGGACGTTGCCGCCCTCTTTCAGGGTCAGCGCCAGGTGCAGACGACCGCGCTCACCACCGGACAGGTCCTTGACGAACTTTTGCTGATCGCCGCCCTTGAAGTTGAAACGACCGACGTAGGTACGCGACGGAATCTCGTAGTTGCCGATGCGGATCTGGTCCGAACCGTCGGAGATCTGCTGGAACACCGTCTTGCTGCCGTCGAGATCTTCGCGGCTCTGATCCACACAAGCCAGTTGCACGGTTTCGCCGACTTCGATGCTGCCCGAGTCTGGCGTTTCCTTGCCCATCAGCATGCGGAACAGGGTCGACTTACCGGCACCGTTACCGCCAATCACGCCGACAATGGCGCCTTTAGGCATGGAGAACGACAGGTTGTCGATCAACACGCGATCGCCGTAGCCCTTGGTGACGTTCTTGAACTCGATGACTTTGTCGCCCAGGCGCGGACCGGCCGGGATGTAGATCTCGTTGGTTTCGCTGCGCTTCTGGAATTCCTGCGACTGCATTTCTTCGAAGCGTTGCAGACGAGCCTTGGATTTCGACTGGCGGGCCTTGGCGCCTTTGCGCACCCACTCCAGTTCTTCTTTCATGGCTTTTTCGTGAGCCGACTGCTGCTTGGATTCGGCCGCCAGACGATCGGACTTGGCTTCGAGCCAACCCGAGTAGTTGCCCTCGTAAGGAATGCCCGCGCCGCGGTCGAGTTCCAGAATCCAGCCCGCGACGTTGTCGAGGAAGTAACGGTCGTGCGTGATCGCAACCACGGTGCCCGGGAAGTCGTGCAGGAAGTGCTCCAGCCACGCCACGGAGTCAGCGTCCAAGTGGTTGGTCGGTTCGTCGAGCAGCAGCATGTCCGGGGCGGACAGCAGCAGACGGCACAGGGCCACACGGCGTTTTTCACCGCCGGACAAATGTTCGACCTTGGCATCCCACGCCGGCAGACGCAGCGCATCGGCGGCGACCTCCAGTTGGCGATCCAGGTTGTGACCGTCGCTGGCTTGCAGGATGGCTTCGAGCTTGGCCTGTTCTGCCGCCAGTTTGTCGAAGTCGGCATCTTCTTCAGCGTAAGCCGCGTAGACCTCGTCCAGGCGCGCCTGGGCGTTCTTGATCACGCTGACCGCTTCCTCGACCACTTCACGCACGGTCTTGGTGGGGTCAAGTTGTGGCTCTTGCGGCAGATAACCGATGTTCAGGTCCGGCATCGGACGGGCTTCGCCCTCGAACTCGGTGTCGACGCCGGCCATGATTTTCAGCAGCGTGGACTTACCCGAACCGTTGAGGCCGAGTACGCCGATCTTGGCGCCGGGGAAGAACGACAGAGAAATGTTTTTCAGGATTTCCCGCTTCGGCGGAACAACTTTGCCCAGCCGATGCATGGTGAAGACGTATTGAGCCATGGAGAACCTTGGGTCAGTGACAGATGAATGATTGGAGCGCAGGCGATGCCCGGCCAGACCGTGCGCGTCGTTCACTTGATGTTGATCAATGCGTGCGCGCTGAAAAAAGTCTGAGTCTAGGAGCTGGAACGCTCCCGCGTAACCGGCAAAGCTACCTGAATGACCGGTGGCAGTCCAGCCGCGCGGGGCTGGCACTTCGCCACGACTCAAGGCATGCTAGCCGCCCTTCGGGCGTCCGGCTTATAGTGCACGTCGCGCCAGTCCAGCCAAACCGCAGGATTACAGCTTGTCCAAAGTCACTCCGCCAGCCTCCGTGAGCAGCTCCCAACCGGCGCCAGGCTCCCCCCTGCGCGGAACATTAAAGGGTGCGCTGGCCACATTGGTGCTCTTGTTGCTGGCGTTGCTGTTCTGGCAATTGCTTGATCAATTGCACGAAACCCAGAAAAACCAGCGCCAATACACCATCGATTACACCGCCGACCTCGCCTCTCAGGTCAGCCTGAACATGGCGCTGAATGCGCAAATTGCCCTCAATCTGCTACCGATCGTCGAACAACCGCAATCAGCCGACGAACAGCAGGCGCTGTTACGCAAGCTTCAAAAATCACTGCCGGACCTGCGCAGCCTGGCGTTGCTCAGCCCCTCCGGGAGAATCCTCAGCGACAGCAGTGCCGAAAGCTCCGACGCCGACTACCTTAGCGAACTGGTACGCCGCAGCCGCGCCCAAGCGCACTACTTCAGCAATGCCGACGATGGCTCGGTGGTACACCTGTTATTGCATCAGGCCAGCGGCAACGTTCGTGGTTATTGGGCACTGCGCCTGACCCCGACATTCTTCGACTCGCTGACCAAGCAGAGTGAAACCGGCCTGCGTCCGCTGTGGCTGGTGGAAAACCGCCTCAACCACCAGATCATCAGTCGCGACGAAATACTGTCATCCGCCAAGCCAGGCGTGCTGAGTCCCGACGATCTGGCCAACACCGTGCTCACCGTTGCGCTGAGCAGCAGCGATTGGCAACTGCGTGGTTTGTTCGACCGCCAGCGCGTGCTCGAAGAATTGCTGCCCGCGTTCATCGGCAAATGCCTACTGGGCCTGGCCTTCTCGCTGCTGCCGGTGATCGCACTATTGAACATGCGTCGCCGTCAGCGCCAGGTTCATGAGGGGCGCCGGCGTTATCAGGACATCTTCGACGGCACCGGCGTCGCCTTGTGCGTGCTGGACCTCTCCGGCCTGAAACAGTTTTTCGACAAGGCGCAGATCCAGAGCAGCGATCAACTCAAGGCCTGGCTCGACCAGCCGCAACAGCGTCAGCAGGTGTTGCAGGAATTGCGCGTTACCGAAGTCAATCAGGTAGCGCTGCAATTGCTCAACGTCAACTCCTGCGACGACGCCTGGCAACTGTTGATCGACGGTCATCCGCACCCTCACTGCGCGATCGGCAATCAGGTACTCGACGCCGTACTTCAACAGCAAAGTCAGCTGGAACTGGAAATCAAACTGCCGGACACCAACGGTCGCGATCAACACCTGTGGATGGTTTTACGCCTGCCGCAGGAGCAGCACGACTATAAAGCGGTGATCCTGAGCATCAACGACATCACCAGCCGTAAACTCATCGAACTGTCGCTGCTGGAGCGCGAAGGTTTCTGGTCGGACGTGGTGCGTACCGTGCCGGATCATCTGTATGTGCAAGACGTGGTCAGCCAACGGATGATTTTCAGCAACCACCACCTCGGCCAAACGCTGGGCTACAACCGCACCGAACTGCATCAAATGGGCGAGTACTTCTGGGAAATACTCCTGCATCCGGAAGACGCCGACTATTACCATCGCTCGCGTCAGATGCAGCGTCACGCCGGTTACAGTCAACTGCTTCAGTGCCAGTTGCGCTTCCGGCACCGCGACGGCGAATGGCGGCGCTTCGATATTCGTGAACAAGCGCTGGCCCGCGACAAACATGATCAGGTCACGCGGATCATCGGTGTGGCCAAAGACATCACCGAGCAAATCGAGGCCAGCGAATCGCTGCGCGACAGCGAACAGCGCTACCGCATGCTCGCCGAAAGCATCAGCGACGTGATTTTTTCCACCGACAGCAAGCTCTCGCTGAACTACGTCAGCCCGTCGGTGCAAGCGGTGCTGGGTTACGACGCCGAGTGGATTTTCCAGAACGGCTGGCAATCGACCATCGCCAATCCGCAGCAACTGAGCGGTATTTACACCCTGATGGATCGGGTCAGCAAGGCGCTGGACAAACCCGAGCAACTGGCAATCTTGCGCAATCAAGTGCAGACGCAGTTATTCCTGTTCGACTGCCTGCGCGCCGATGGCCGCAAGATCCCGATCGAGTTGCGACTGGTGCTGGTGTGGGACGAGCACGGCGCGTTTGAAGGCGTGCTCGGCGTCGGACGCGACATCAGCCAACAGCGCCGCGCCGAGAAAGACCTGCGCATGGCGGCCACCGTATTCGAGCATTCTACGTCGGCGATCCTGATCACCGACCCGGCCGGGTACATCGTCCAGGCCAACGAAGCCTTCAGCCGCGTCAGTGGTTATGCGGTCAGCGAAGTGCTCGACCAGTTGCCGAACATGCTCACCGTCGACGAGCAACAGGATGCGCACCTGCGTTACGTGCTCAAGCAACTGCATCAGCACAACACCTGGGAAGGCGAGGTCTGGCTCAAGCGCCGTAACGGCGAACATTACCCGGCATGGGTCGGCATCACTGCCGTGCTCGATGACGAAGGCGACCTGGCCAGTTACGTGTGCTTCTTCAGCGACATCAGTGAGCGCAAGGCCAGCGAGCAACGGATTCATCGTCTCGCCTATTACGACGCCCTGACCCACCTGCCGAACCGCACACTGTTCCAGGATCGTCTGCACACCGCACTGCAATCGGCCGAGCGGCAGAAGTCCTGGGTGGTGTTGATGTTCCTCGACCTCGACCGCTTCAAGCCAATCAACGACTCCCTCGGCCACGCCGCCGGCGACCGCATGCTCAAGGACATGGCCACGCGCCTGCTGGCCTGCGTCGACGATGACGACACCGTGGCGCGGATGGGCGGCGACGAATTCACCCTGCTGCTGCAACATCGCTCCAGCCGCGAGATGGCGCTGAACCGCGCGATCCATGTGGCCGAGCAAATTCTTGCGAGTCTGGTGCGCCCGTTCGTGCTTGAAGGCCGCGAGTTCTTCGTCACGGCCAGTATCGGCATCGCCCTGAGCCCGCAGGATGGCAACGAGCTCAGCCAGTTGATGAAGAACGCCGACACCGCGATGTACCACGCCAAGGAACGCGGCAAGAACAACTTCCAGTTCTATCAGGCCGACATGAACGCCAGTGCGCTTGAGCGCCTGGAGCTGGAAAGCGACCTGCGCCATGCCTTGGAGCAGAACGAATTCGTCCTGTATTACCAGCCGCAATTCAGTGGCGACGGCAAACGCCTGACCGGCGCCGAAGCGCTGCTGCGCTGGCGTCATCCGCGTCGCGGACTGGTGCC
Source organism: Pseudomonas sp. RA_15y_Pfl2_54 (assembly GCF_963971015.1). Taxonomy (NCBI): domain Bacteria; kingdom Pseudomonadati; phylum Pseudomonadota; class Gammaproteobacteria; order Pseudomonadales; family Pseudomonadaceae; genus Pseudomonas; species Pseudomonas sp. RA_15y_Pfl2_54. Next base: position 200,692 of record NZ_CAXAPN010000001.1, on the reverse strand, counting down.
GCCGGGAGATTTCATTCCGGTACTGGAAGAACTCGGGCTGGTGGTAGACGTCGGTGATTGGGTGATCGGCGAAGCATGTCGCCAACTCAAGACCTGGCACCAGAACCGCGTGCGTGTGCCCAAAGTGTCGGTGAACATCTCGGCGCGGCAGTTCTCCGACGGCCAACTTGGCACGCGAATCGCCAATATCCTCAAGGAAACCGGCCTGCCGCCGGCGTGCCTGGAGCTGGAACTGACCGAAAGCATCCTGATGCGCGAAGTCTGCGAGGCGATGCAGATTCTCGACGGGCTGAAAAACCTCGGCCTGAGCATTGCGGTCGACGACTTCGGCACCGGTTATTCATCGCTCAACTACCTCAAGCAATTCCCGATCGACGTGCTGAAGATCGACCGCACCTTCGTTGACGGCCTGCCGTCCGGCGAGCAGGACGCACAGATTGCCCGGGCGATCATCGCCATGGCCCACAGCCTGAACCTGGCGGTGATCGCCGAAGGTGTGGAAACCCATGAGCAATTGGACTTCCTGCGTGAGCATGGCTGCGATGAGGTGCAGGGGTATCTGTTTGGAAGGCCAATGCCGGCGAGCCGGTTCGAGGCGCAATTCAGTAACGATGCGCTCTTCATGTTCGACTGAAAATCTGTGGCGCGGCCTTCGCGAGCAGGCTCGCTTCCACAAGGATTGATGTCGATCACAAAATCGCAGGCTGGCCTCGGTTAGCGTGAGCGAGCCGGCTCGCGAAGCGGCCAGTAAAAACACCGCACATCTGTCATGAATGCCACTTGTCTGCGACATGATGTCGTTTCATATGCCATCCAAAACCCATTGGGTTAGAATGCCCCCCTTTTCTGCCCCCGATCCTTGAGGACCGCCATGTTCAGCCGTGATTTGACTATTGCCAAGTACGACGCCGATCTTTTTGCCGCCATGGAGCAAGAAGCTCAGCGCCAGGAAGAACACATCGAGCTGATCGCTTCGGAAAACTACACCAGCCCTGCGGTGATGGAGGCTCAAGGCTCGGTACTGACCAACAAGTACGCCGAAGGTTATCCGGGCAAGCGCTACTACGGTGGTTGCGAGTTCGTCGACGTGGTTGAGCAACTGGCCATCGACCGCGCCAAAGAACTGTTCGGCGCCGATTACGCCAACGTTCAGCCGCACGCCGGTTCCCAAGCCAACGCCGCTGTCTACCTGGCGCTGCTGCAAGGTGGCGACACCATTCTGGGCATGAGCCTGGCCCACGGTGGTCACCTGACCCACGGCGCCAGCGTTTCCTCCTCCGGCAAGCTGTACAACGCGGTGCAGTACGGCATCGACGCCAACGGCCTGATCGACTACGACGAAGTCGAGCGTCTGGCTGTTGAGCACAAGCCGAAAATGATCGTGGCCGGTTTCTCTGCCTACTCGCAGATTCTGGATTTCCCACGCTTTCGCGCGATCGCTGACAAGGTTGGCGCTTACCTGTTCGTCGACATGGCTCACGTGGCCGGTCTGGTCGCCGCGGGCGTCTACCCGAACCCGGTGCCTTTCGCTGACGTGGTGACCACCACCACCCACAAGACCCTGCGCGGTCCGCGTGGCGGCCTGATCCTGGCTCGCGCCAACGCCGACATCGAGAAGAAGCTGAACTCCGCCGTATTCCCGGGCGCCCAGGGTGGCCCGCTGGAGCACGTGATTGCCGCCAAAGCGATCTGCTTCAAGGAAGCGCTGCAGCCTGAGTTCAAGACTTACCAGCAACAAGTGGTGAAAAACGCCAAAGCCATGGCCGGCGTGTTCATCGAGCGCGGTTTCGACGTGGTCTCCGGCGGTACTGAAAACCACCTGTTCCTGCTGTCGCTGATCAAGCAGGACATCTCCGGTAAAGACGCCGACGCCGCGCTGGGCAAAGCGTTCATCACCGTGAACAAGAACTCCGTGCCTAACGATCCACGCTCGCCATTCGTCACCTCCGGCCTGCGCTTCGGTACGCCGGCTGTGACCACGCGTGGCTTCAAGGAAGCAGAGTGCAAAGAACTGGCCGGCTGGATCTGCGACATCCTGGCTGACCTGAACAACGAAGCGGTGATCGACGCCGTTCGTGAGAAAGTCAAAGCCATCTGCAAGAAACTGCCGGTCTACGGCGCTTAAGTGCGACGTTAAACCCGCAGCATGAAGAACCGGCCAGTGATGGCCGGTTTTTTTTCGCCTGCAAAAAAGTTTCGGGTCAACAACCGCTCAAGATCGGGGGATTGCGCACAACTGGTAAGACCGGTCATGCCAATTCGTCACTTTTAACTTGCGATCCGTAAAAAACAGCGCCTAGACTGCGCCTGCACTGGACATACCGGTAAGACCACAATAATTAAGTCCTGAATCTGATGTGCCCCGCACACGGCAGCCAGGACACCGACCAGGATTCCTCCCATGCTCAGATGGTGCTCGCGTTCAATCTTCCTCCAAGTGGTTCTCGGACTGGTGCTCGGCATCGTCTGCGGGCTGACCCTTCCCGAATATTCCGCCCAGCTCAAACCCCTCGGCGACGGTTTCATCAAACTGATCAAGATGCTCATCGGCCTGATCGTCTTCTGCGTAGTGGTCAGCGGCATCAGTGGCGCGGGCGACCTGAAGAAGGTCGGGCGCATCGGCCTCAAGTCAGTCATCTATTTTGAAGTGCTCACCACCATCGCCTTGGTGATCGGCTTGGTGTTTGCGTTCAGCACCGGGATCGGCAGCGGCGCCAATATCCATCTGGAGCAACTGTCCGCCGCCGACATCGGCGATATCGCCGAACGCGGCCAGCACATACACACCACTACGCAGTTCCTGATGGATCTGATCCCGACCTCCGTCATCGGTGCCTTTGCCAACAACAACATTTTGCAAGTGCTGTTGTTCTCGGTGCTGTTCGGCAGCGCATTGAATCTGGTCGGCGAAGCCGCCTCCGGGATCTCGCGGCTGATCAACGAGCTGAGCCATGTGATCTTCCGGATCATGGGCATGATCGTGCGTCTGGCGCCGATTGGCGTGTTCGGCGCCATCGCGTTTACCACCAGCAAATATGGCCTGGATTCGCTGCAGCATCTGGGCAGTCTGGTCGGTTTGTTCTATCTGACGTGCATGGCCTTTGTCGCTTTGATTCTTGGCTTGGTAATGCGCTTGTCCGGACTGCGCCTGTGGCCGCTGCTCAAGTACCTGCGTGAAGAAATGCTGATCGTCATGGGCACCGCGTCCTCCGACGCCGTATTGCCACAGATCATGCGCAAACTGGAACATCTGGGCATCGGCAGCTCGACCGTCGGGCTGGTGATTCCGACCGGTTACTCGTTCAACCTCGACGGTTTCTCGATCTACCTGACCCTGGCCATCGTGTTCATCGCCAACGCCACCGGTACACCGCTGGCCATGACCGATCTGCTGACCATTCTGCTGGTATCGCTGATCACCTCCAAAGGTGCCCACGGCATTCCCGGTTCGGCGCTGGTGATTCTCGCCGCAACGCTGACGGCGATTCCCGCCATCCCCGTGGTCGGTCTGGTGTTGGTGTTGGCGGTGGACTGGTTCATGGGCATCGGCCGAGCGCTGACCAACCTGATCGGCAACTGCGTCGCCACCGTCGCCATCGCGCGCTGGGAAAAGGACATCGATGTGCAACGCGCGAACAAGGTGCTCAGCGGTCAGCAGGGCTATACCTTTCAAGCGAGAAAACCGGTCGCTCAAGCAGCCGCCAAAGAATTTTGAATGACCGCCGTGCCTGCTGACCCGCAGGCACGGCTCATGGAGCAAGACAAGTGATTACCACCTCAACCGTCGTCAACTCAGTCGTAGAAAAACTCCGGGCCGCGCTGGCCCGTGGTCAGTGGCGCTCCGGCGACATGCTGCCCGGCCAGCGCGAACTGGCCGAACAACTGGGCATCAGCCGCCCGAGCCTGCGCGAAGCGGTGATCGTCCTGGAAACCCTCGGCCTGGTGCGCTCGATGCCGGGCAAAGGCGTGGTGGTGCTCGACGCGCAACGGAGTGACAGCCAAAGCCACGACAGCGCAGTGGCCGGCGCCAGCCTCGAAGACGTGCTGCAACTGCGCTACACCCTGGAGCCGTTCATTGTCGGCCTCGTGGCCCAATCGATCAGCAGCAAGGAAGTCGGCCAGTTGCGCCTGACCCTGATGGACATGCGCGAAGCCCTGGAGGCCGGCGACAGCGAAGCCGGGGTCAGCGCCTACATCGCCTTCCACGAAGAATTGTTCACCCTGACCTCAAACCCGATTTTCCAAAGCGTGGTGCAACAGACCAGCAACGCCCTCAAGCAAAGTGCCGACGTGCTGCGCAATTCCCCGGAACATCTGGCCGAACGCCTCGAAGAAAACGAAGCGGTGGTCCGCGCGATCCGCAGCAAAAACAGCGCTCAGGCCAGTGCCGAAATGCGTCGACACATCCTGCGCGAAGGCCAGCGGATGGGCATCGAGCTGAACATTCCGGAAGACCACTTGAACACCTGAATTTCTTCACACTGGAGACCGGCCATGAACAGTCTTGCCACGCCGTCGCACCCTCGCCAGACCTCGGCGGCCCTGCCCTTCTCCCGCCTGCAAGTGCCGGTGGGCGATCTGTATCCGCGACTGTTCGACGCGATCCTCGAACAGCGTCTCGATGCTGCCAGCCGTTTCACCGAAGACAGCCTCAGGCAGATGTTCGGCGTCAGCCGCGCCGATGTGCGGCGGGTGCTGACGCAGCTGTCCCATGAACACATCATTGTGTTGCGCGCCAATCATCGCCCGCGTGTCACCGCGCTGAATGCCGAACAAACGCGGCAAACCCTGCATGCACGGCGCCTGACCGAAAGCACGCTGGTGCGCCTGGCTTGTCAGCGGCCACAGGCCGAAGAATTGAAGCGCCTGCGAGCGTTGATCGAGCGTGAACGCCAGGCTGTCGAGCAGGATCGGCGGGCGATGGCGATTCGGTTGTCCGGGGAGTTCCACCTGCAACTGGCACACATGGCGGGGAATGCACCGCTGGCGCATTTTCTCGGCAGTCTGGTGCCGCTGACGTCATTGGCGATTGCGCGCAGCGCAGGGCTCACGCGAGGTTGTTGCGCGTGGCAGGAGCATTTGGCGATTGTTGAGGCAGTGGAATGTGGGGATGCTTGCAAAGCCGGGATGCTGATGAACCAACATCTGGATCATCTGGAAGACACTCTGTTGTATTGCGTCAATGAACAGTGCGCCACCGGATGATCGCCATCGCGGGCCCGCCCCCACAGTGATTGAGGGTGACCACAGATTTTGTGACCAACCCCATAACCTGTGGGAGCGGGCTTGTTCGCGAAGAGGCCCTTAATGCCTGCGCAAACATTTAGCCTTGCGCCGCCACCCTGGCAAACCCCGCCCGAATTTTCTCTTCCGGCAAATCATCGGCAATAAACACGATCACACTGTCCCGCGCCTCACCCTCGGCCCACTCCGTATCCCAGTCGAAACCGTAGAGTTTCAAAACGCCCTGAAACACCAACCGTCGATCTTCACCGGCAATGTGCAGCACGCCTTTGTAGCGCAGCAATTGCTTGCCGTGCGCCTCCAGCAATTCATTCATGAATTCACTGAGCTGATCGATATCCAGCGGTTGCTCAGTGCGCAGCACCAGACTGCAGATGCGGTCGATGGACGGCGCCTGGCTCACCGGCCGCAGACTCAGCCCGCCACCCAGGTCGGCATTGAGGTTGAAGCCGCGCACATCGAGCAACTCGGCCAGATCGATATTGCCGTGTTCGACCACACGAATCGGTGCACGACGGTTGATCCGCGTCAGCCGTTCGCTCAGCGCGGTGAATGCCGCTTCGTCGACCAGATCGGTCTTGCTCACCAGCAAGCGGTCGGCGAAACCAATCTGCGCCTGGGCGATGGTCTGGGTCAGGTGCTGCTCGGCGTGGGCCGCGTCGACCAGTGTGATGATGCCGTCGAGAATGTAGCGCTCACGCAATTCTTCATCAATGAAGAAGGTTTGCGCGACTGGCGCCGGATCGGCCAGACCGGTGCATTCGATCACCAGGCGGTCGAAAGCGATTTCGCCGCTGTCCAGCCGTTCGAGCAGCAGGTACAGCGCTTTGGTCAGATCGGTGTGGATGGTGCAGCAGACGCAGCCATTGGCCAGGGTCATGACTTGCACCGGCTCGTCGCCCAGCAACTGCGTGTCGATGCCGGCGTCGCTGAATTCGTTTTCGATCACGGCGATTTTCAGGCCGTGCTCGGCTTTCAATAGATGGCGCAGCAAGGTGGTTTTGCCGGCACCGAGGAAACCACTGAGTACCGTGACCGGAATGGGAGAGGACAAAACTCGATCTCCTTAAAAGAAACACAAAACAAATGTGGGAGCGGACTTGCTCGCGAAGACGGTGCATCAGTCAGAACAATCATCAACTGACACTGCGCTTTCGCGAGCAAGCCCGCTCCCACAGGGGGATTGCAGCAACCTCAGGCTGTCAGCTCAACAGCACTTGGGCCCACCCTTGCCACCGTAACGGGCTTCCTGACGTTCGCGGAAGAACATCTCGTAGCTCATCACCGGTTTGTCCGGGTGCTTGGTTTGCATATGCTCGACGTAGGTGTCGTAGTCGGGCATGCCGACCATCAAGCGCGCAGCCTGACCGAGGTATTTACCGAGGCGACTCAGGTCATTGAACATGGTGCAATCCTCTGGTTACGCATCCGGCAGAGCCTGGAATGGCGATTCTTTATCCGTACGCTCTTTTTTGCCCCAGGCGGCGATGCCGACTTTGAGCGCATAGAACAGGATGCTGAATACCACGAACAGGAACAGCGCGGTCAGCGTGGCATTGGTGTAAGCATTGAAAATGACGTGCTGCATCTGATCGATGCTCTTGGCCGGGGCAATAATCTGACCGTTGGCCAAGGCATCGCTGTACTTCTTGGCCAGCGACAGGAAACCGATTGCCGGGTTGGCGTCGAACAGTTTGATGAAACCCGCCGTCGTGGTGCAGATCAGCAGCCAGGTGGCTGGCAGCAGCGTGACCCAAATGTAGCGCTGACGCTTCATTTTGATCAGAACCACAGTGCCGAGCATCAGCGCGATACCGGCCAGCATCTGGTTGGAGATACCGAACAGCGGCCACAAGGTGTTGATGCCGCCCAGTGGATCGATCACGCCTTGGTACAGCAACCAGCCCCACATTGCCACACAACCGGCGGTGGCAATCAGGTTGGCCGTCCACGACTCGGTACGCTTGAGCGCCGGAACGAAAGAGCCGAGCAGATCCTGGAGCATGAAACGTCCGGCACGGGTGCCAGCGTCCACAGCGGTAAGGATGAACAGCGCTTCGAACAGGATCGCAAAGTGGTACCAGAACGCCATGGTGTTTTCACCCGGCAGGACACTGTGCAGGATTTGCGCGATCCCCACCGCCAGGGTCGGCGCACCACCGGCACGGGCCAGAATGGTGGTTTCACCGATGTCATGGGCGACGGCTTGCAGCGCCTCAGGCGTGATCGCAAAGCCCCAACTGCTGACCATCTGCGCCACTGACGCAACATCCCCACCCACCACGGCGGCCGGGCTGTTCATGGCGAAGTAGACGCCCGGTTCGATCACCGAAGCCGCCACCATGGCCATGATGGCGACGAACGATTCCATCAGCATGCCGCCGTAACCGATGTAGCGGGCGTTGGTTTCGTTATCCAGCAGCTTCGGCGTGGTGCCGGAGGAGATCAGCGCGTGGAAACCCGACACCGCACCACAGGCAATGGTGATGAACAGGAACGGGAACAGACCGCCCTTCCACACAGGGCCGGTGCCGTCGACGAACTGGGTCAATGCCGGCATTTTCAGCTCAGGCATGGTCACCAGAATGCCAATCGCCAACGCGATGATCGTACCGATCTTGAGGAAGGTCGACAGGTAGTCACGCGGCGCAAGGATCAGCCATACCGGCAGAACCGCCGCCACGAAGCCGTAACCGATCAGCATCCAGGTGATTTGAATGCCGGTGAAACTGAAGGCCTTGGCCCACACCGGATCAGCGGCAATCTGCCCGCCCAGCCAGATCGAACCGAGCAGCAGCACCACGCCAATCACCGAAATCTCGCCGATGCGACCCGGACGGATGTAGCGCATGTAGATGCCCATGAACATCGCGATCGGGATGGTCGCCATCACGGTGAAGATGCCCCACGGGCTCTCCGCCAGCGCTTTCACCACGATCAGCGCCAGCACCGCAAGGATGATGATCATGATCAGGAAGCAGCCGAACAGTGCGATGGTGCCGGGAATGCGGCCCATTTCTTCACGCACCATGTCGCCCAGGGATCGGCCGTTGCGACGGGTCGACATGAACAGAACCATGAAGTCCTGCACCGCGCCCGCCAGCACCACACCGGCAATCAGCCAAAGCGTGCCAGGCAAATACCCCATCTGCGCTGCCAATACCGGGCCGACCAACGGCCCCGCGCCAGCAATGGCCGCGAAGTGGTGACCGAAGAGAATGTGTTTGTTGGTTGGAACGTAGTCCAGACCGTCGTTGTTGAGCACGGCGGGGGTGGCCCGACGCGCATCGAGTTGCATCACATTGTTCGCGATGAACAGGCTGTAGTAACGATACGCAACCAGATAAATGGCCACGGCAGCGACCACAATCCACAAGGCGTTGATCGCCTCGCCTCGGCGCAATGCCACTACGCCCAGGGCGCACGCTCCTACGATTGCCAGCACTAGCCAGGGTAAGTGGCGTAGCAGGCTATTATTATTTTTCATTTTTTTATTCCAGCCAGGGTGGACAAGAAAGACAGCCACCCCGAGTTTAGCGCTACTGGCGACAAAGGCCATACCCCGACGTTGGTCTAGACGCTTGTCTGCACTGGCACGGTTGAAGAATGCGGGTCTATAGTCAGCGAACATCCGGAGGATTGCGCCATGAGCGAACAACCTGACGAGCGTCGCCGTTTCAAACGCATCGCGTTCGATGCCAAAACCGAGTTGAGCCAGGGCGAGTACATCTGGCCAGTGAAGTTGATCGACCTGTCGCTAAAGGGTCTGTTGATCGAAAAGCCTGAGCCGTGGCCAGGTGATCGGGAGCGGCATTTCCTGGTCGATATCCATCTCAACGATGAGGTCGTCATCAAGATGGATGCGCAACTGACCCATGACGACCATGGCCAGCTCGGCTTCGTCTGCAAGCACATCAACCTGGAGTCCATCGAACGCCTGCGGCGCTTGATTGAGTTCAACCTGGGCGATCCGCAGGAGCTGGAGCGCGAGTTGGGCGCTCTGATCGAAATCTAGAAGCCACTACCGCTCCCACCAAGGTGCTGAGTGTTTATTCGAAGAGCGCGTCGAGGGCCTGTTCCAGGCGGGTCACGGCGATGATCTGCAGCCCCGGCGGTGACTCCTTCGGCGCATTACCCTTGGGCACGATCGCCCGTTTGAAGCCATGCTTGGCCGCTTCCTTCAAACGCTCCTGTCCACTGGGCACCGGACGCACTTCGCCAGACAAGCCTACTTCACCAAACACCAGCAGATCATGGGGCAATGGCCGATTACGCAAGCTCGACATCACCGCCGCCATCAATGCCAGGTCAGAGGCCGTCTCCAGCACCTTCACCCCGCCGACCACATTGAGAAACACGTCCTGATCGTGAGTCGGAATACCGCCGTGCCGATGCAAAACCGCCAGTAACATCGCCAACCGGTTCTGATCCAGCCCCAACGTTACCCGGCGCGGGTTGGCCAAGTGGCTGTCATCGACCAACGCCTGCACTTCCACCAACATCGGCCGAGTGCCTTCCCACGTTGCCATCACCACGCTGCCCGGGACTTCTTCCTGAGCACGCGTCAGAAAAATCGCCGAAGGATTAGAGACTTCTTTCAACCCCTTGTCGGTCATGCCGAACACGCCCAACTCATTGACCGCGCCAAAACGGTTCTTCACCGCGCGCAACAACCGCAAGCGTCCGTCGGACTCGCCTTCGAAATACAGCACCGTATCGACCATGTGCTCCAGCACGCGAGGCCCGGCAAGCGCGCCCTCCTTGGTGACATGACCGACAAGGAAAATCGCCGTGCCGCTTTGCTTGGCATAACGCACCAGCAGCGCCGCACTCTCCCGCACCTGGGAGACACCACCAGGGGCCGACTGCAATTGTTCGGTGAAGATCGTCTGGATCGAGTCGATCACCATCACCTTGGGTTTTTCCTGACGGGCGGTGGCGATGATGGTTTCGATACAGGTTTCAGTCATCACCCGCAGTTGATCCTGGGGCAAGCCGAGACGGCGCGCGCGCATGGCCACTTGTTGCTGGGACTCTTCGCCGGTGACGTACAGCGCCGGCATGCTCTTGGCAAGGTTACACAGGGTCTGCAACAGAATTGTCGATTTGCCGATCCCCGGATCGCCGCCAATCAGCACCACCGAACCATCTACCAGACCGCCGCCGAGCACGCGATCGAGTTCGCCCGACGCGGTGGAAAACCGCGGAATCTCTTCAATGCTGACTTCGGCCAGCGTCTTGATCTGCGCCTGCTGCCCGGCCCAACCGGTACGACCGGTGGGCGCGGTGGCCCCGCCGCTTTCGATCATGGTTTCAGTCAGGGTGTTCCAGGCACCACACTCACCGCACTGGCCGGCCCATTTGGGAAAAGTGGCGCCGCACTCGGTGCAGCCGTACATGCGCTTGGCCTTGGCCATCTGAACCCCCGGGGCAAAACCGCGATGATAACGCAGCCATCACCGATCAGCGCGGCGCGGCGGTGCGGATTTCTCCGCCGGCCAGACGCGTGGGGCTGTTGCCCAGCGGATCTTCGGCATTCAGGTCGGCACCTTTGGCCTTGAGTGCGTCGAGCAACTCAAGGCGTTTGAACAATCCGGCGTACATGGCTGCCGTCTGCCCGGCGCCGTTACGCTGGTCGGGGCTGCAGTCGGTCGCCATCAGGCGGCGAGCAATCTGCAACTCGCCCTTGAAAATCGCCCCCATCAACGCCGTGTTACCGCGTTGATCCTGAGCACAGGCATCGGCCCCGGCGGCGAGCAACCTTTCAACCGCCGGCGCCTGACCGTGATACGCCGCCAGAATCAGCGCGGTGTAACCCTTGCTGTCGCGGGTATCGAGGGAGTAACCGGACTCAATGAAGGTTTCCAGCATTGGCACGTCACCACGCCGGGCCGCGTCGAAATAGTAGTCCTGAAGCTGAGCCTTGATCGCGTCGGGGCTCTGCTCAGGGGAGGCCGCCCATGCGGCGAACGACAGACAACCCGATAGCCACAAAAGACAGATACGCATAAGCACTCTCCTTGAGCGAAACGAGGCCCGGATTCAGACCCCGCGTCGCATCAACGCTGAATCAGTCGACCAGTTTGGCCGCCAGCGCCTTGACTCGGCTCAGGTCGCCCATGGCCACTTTAGTCACGCCGGTGCCGTATTCGGGATCAGCCTTATAAAGGAAGGACAGGATGATGTGCTTGCTCTCGTCATCAGTGGTGGCCAGCGAGCCGCCAAAGCTGTCGATCAGATCACGACGTTCCTTTTTGCTGAACGAGCGATACAGATCGCCGGCCTGCCTGAAGTTCTGCTCACGCTGAATTTTCGCCTGCTGGGTGCTGCCCGATAGCGCCGATGGGCTGTAACGCGCGCTTTGCGTCTCTTCGCGCGGTTGCAAACGGCTCGGCTGATAGTTCACGCCGGAGTGGCTGGCCCCCCCATTCATCGCACCGTCCTGATTGCCATTATTCACCGCAACTTTTGGCGCGTTGATCGGTAATTGCAGGGCATTGGCACCCAGGCGATACATTTGCGTGTCGGCATAAGAGAATACTCGGCCTTGCAATAAACGATCTTCCGACGGCTCGATACCCGGCACAACATTGGCCGGCGCCATGGCAACTTGTTCGGTTTCCTGAAACACGTTTGCCGGATTACGGTTCAGTACCATTTGTCCAACTTTTCGCTCTGGAATACCCGGCCAGATCTTGGTTGCATCCAGCGGATCGAAATCAAACTTGGACAAGTCTTGCGGTTTCAGAACCTGAATGTACAAGTCCCACTTCGGAAAATTGCCTTTATTGATGTTTGTCACCAAGTCATTGGTCATATGACTGTAGTCCTGACCTTGAACTTTCGTCACTTCTTTAGGCGCCAGATTCTTTATGCCTTGCAAACTCTTCCAGTGAAACTTTACGTAATGCACTTCACCTTTTGAATTGATCAACTTATAAGCATGTACGCCGTTGCCGTCCATTTCCCGATAACTGGCTGGCGTGCCTGAGTTGGAATACAACTCGGTCAGCGTGCGCGTGGCTTCCGGTACATGGGAGAAGAAGTCGAACCGGCGAGAGTCGTCATCAAGGTTGGTACGCGGATCAGGTTTGAAGGCGTGCACCATGTCCGGGAACTTGATCGCATCGCGAATGAAGAACGTCGGGAAGTTGTTGCCCACCAGATCCCAGTTGCCATCGGCGGTGTAGAACTTGGTGGCGAAACCGCGCGGGTCGCGCAGGGTTTCCGGGGAGTGATTACCGTGCACCACGGCGGAAAAACGCACGAAAACCGGCGTGCTCTGGCCGGCGGCAAAGACCTTGGCCTTGCTCAGGTCACTGAGGTCATTGGTGACCGTGAAAGTGCCGTGGGCGCCAGCGCCGCGTGCATGTACCACACGCTCGGGAATGCGCTCGCGGTCGAAACGCTGCAGCTTCTGGATCAGTTGCACATCCTGCAGCAGCACCGGGCCATTGGCACCGGCAGTCTGCGAATTCTGATTGTCACCCACCGCTGCGCCGTTATCCCGGGTCAGGGGCGCGGCATGCACGGAGAAGGTCAGAAGGCTGGCGGTGAGTACGCCAAGGGTGCGGCGATGGGGAAAAGCCCCTAAGCCAAGCGTGGAAGTCATATCAGGTTCCTCTGGTTTTTTGGGCGCATCCAGGTGCGCCAAACAGAGGCTAGAGGGCAAAACCGGCGAACATAAATAGAAAGTTCGTAACTCGATGATTGATAGATTTTTCTTCCTTTTCATGGTGTTACGGCGTATTTCGCGCGCGATTAGTGGCACTTTGCAAACTAATCGTCGATTAGTGTGTCGATAAAAACGGGCATTGTAAGAAGGTGTTTCGCGCAGGACGCGTTTTGCTGATTTACACTGCGTACACCAAACTCATCTGTAACAAGGAAATAACCTATGGGCGTGCTAAGCGAGTTCAAGGCCTTCGCGGTCAAAGGCAATGTGGTCGACATGGCCGTCGGTATCATCATCGGTGCCGCCTTCGGCAAAATCGTTTCGTCGTTTGTCGGTGACGTGATCATGCCGCCGATCGGCCTGCTGATCGGTGGTGTCGACTTCAGTGACCTGACCATTACGCTGAAAGCCGCCGAGGGCAGCGCCCCTGCGGTAGTGATGGCTTACGGCAAATTCATTCAGACCGTGCTCGACTTCATAATCGTCGCCTTCGCGATCTTCATGGGCGTCAAAGCCATCAACCGCCTCAAACGCGAAGAAGCCGTGGCCCCGACCCTGCCTCCGGTGCCAACCAAAGAAGAAGAATTGCTGGGCGAGATCCGCGATCTGCTCAAGGCCCAGAACAATCAGCCCTGAACGTTGCACGCGATAAACAACGGCGCCTTCGGGCGCCGTTTGTTTACCAGTAGTTTTCCACGGCCACCTGGCCAGGGCGGCGAGTGAGGCTTAAGCTCATCCCCCGTTTTTTCAACAGTGCACGAGTGTCGTCGATCATCTGCGGATTGCCACACAACATGACCCGCGAGTGTTCTGCAGATAACTCGACACCCGCGACACGCTCAAGCTCTCCGTTCTCGATCAGCGCAGTGATGCGACCGCTCAGCGCGCCGGGATGCGCTTGTCGCGTGACTGTCGGGATGAATTGCAACTTGTGTGCGTGCTCGCTCAGGTATTCACGTTGCGCCAGCCCGGCAATAAGCGGCTGATACGCTAACTCCCGCACTTCGCGCACGCTGTACACCAGAATGATCCGTTCGAATTTTTCCCAGACCTCGAAGTCCTGCAGAATCGACAGAAAAGGCGCCACCCCCGTGCCTGTGGATAACAACCACAGGTCCCGACCGTCGACGAAGCGATCAAGGGTCAGATAGCCGAATGCCTGCCGATCCACCAGCAAGCTATCGCCGATCTGCAGCCGACTTAATTCACTGGTGAATACACCGCCCGGTACCACGATCGAAAAAAACTCAAGAAACTCGTCGAAGGGTGACGACACCATCGAATAAGCGCGCCACACGGTGCTGCCATCGGCCCTGGTTACGCCAAGCCTGGCAAACTGCCCCGCACGGAAGCGAAAGCCTGCATCACGACAGGTGCGCAAGGTGAATAGACTGGGGGTCAACGGCTGCACGTCGATCAATGTCTGAACCGTGTACTTCTCTGCACTGGCGGTCATGGAGCGCTCCGATAAACGATTGACACCAGTGTCCCGCAATTCCCCCCGTCTAAACACCGATGATTGGTAATGGCATTCGAAAAACCCACCCTTTAGTTAAAATCCAGAATGACCACATGAGTTAAAAATCTTTCGTCGCTAAGAACATTTACTGAACACACCGACATCTTCAAGAGCGAAATAATTTAAAACCACACGCAGGAAATATCCTACACTTCGACCCGCGCCGGGTTTTTGGATCCATTCGGCGCCCCCTATGCAACACCAACGGAGAGTTTCTAATGGAAACTTGGAAGGAGTCGCAGTTAAGGCAACTGACTTTCGCTAAAGGGATAGATGCCGCTTATCCGATTCTGCTCAGATTCGCCGAAAATCTTGGCTTCAATTTCTGTGCAATTTCGGTCACGTCACCCGACCAGGAAGTGCATCTTGATGCGTTTAATATCAACAACTACCCCAAAGAATGGAACCAGCAATATGAACAACAAAAATTCAGCGTAATTGACCCAGTAGTAGCGCATTGCAATCACTCCGTCATGCCGATTGTATGGAATGAAACAGTCTTTGCAGATACGCCGCGACTATGGGAGGCGTTAAAGGAGCACAAACTGCAATATGGCTGGTCCCAGGCGTTCCATCATGAAGATACGGGGTTGTGCAGCATTATCAGCCTTGCACGCAAGCACTGCCCGATCAGTCCGCTCGAGTTGTACGAGCACTTTGGTTATATCTTCTACGCCGCGAGTCACTTGAGCGAACTGTTCGCCCGCACCCTGCCCGTGAATCCGGCCAAATCCGACAAACCACACCTTTCGCCACGAGAACTGGAGGTTCTGCAATTGTCCGCCGGTGGAAAAACGGCTTATGAGATCTCGAAAATCCTCAGCTTGAGCGAACGCACCGTGAACTATCACGTGCAAAACGTGATCGAGAAACTCAACGTCTGCAACAAGATTTCCGCCGTCATCGCGGCCGCCAGGGCCGGAATCATCTAAAGCGTTGCCATGCATCCGGATTAAAACTTACGGGTATTTGCGGAGAAAAAAACGTACCATTTGTGGCCTTTCTGAGTGATAACGTGAAGCTTTGTTGCGTTGCAGTTCACTTGATCGGTTCCGCCGCATGACACCAGGGCTGCGGGATACCCGTTGATCACCCTGAGTCCCCGCCCCATGCCTTTGCTCGATACGCCCTTCGCCCAACTCGACCTGATCCGCCAGCCCGAACAGCAGAACGAACCACTGCAAGCTTTCGATGCGGCCGACGAATACTTGCTCAACCATCTGGCCGCACAGCAACCGACGGCCGACACCCGAATCTTGGTGCTCAACGACAGCTTCGGCGCACTGGCCGCCAGCCTGCTGGGCAAGGTGCAAGTGACCAGCAGCGGTGATTCGTTTCTGGGTTTTCAAGGTCTGGAAAAAAACTTGCTGCGCAACGGCCAAGCGTTCGATGCGATCTGCGGTATTCCGGCCAGCGAGCCTGTGGTCGGGCCCTTCGACCGCGTGCTGATCCGCGTCCCCAAAACCCTCGCCTTGCTCGAAGAACAACTCATTCGCCTGCATGGGCAACTGGCTCCCGGCGCGCAAGTGATCGCTGCGGCGATGGTCAAACATCTGCCACGCGCTGCCGGTGATCTGCTGGAACGTTACATCGGCCCGGTGCAAGCTTCACTGGCAGTGAAAAAAGCCCGATTGCTCATCGCCACACCAGAAGCAAAGACACCGGCGGTGTCGCCCTACCCATCGCGTTATCGTCTCGACACACCGTCTATCGAATTGCTCAACCACGCCAACGTGTTTTGTCGTGAAGGCCTGGATATCGGCACCCGCGCCTTTTTGCCGCATTTGCCCAAGAGTCTGGGTAGCGCACGGGTTGCCGATCTCGGCTGCGGCAACGGTGTTTTGGCGATAGCCAGTGCTTTGCAAAACCCCGACGCGCAGTACACGCTGGTCGACGAGTCGTTCATGGCGGTGCAATCGGCCACCGAGAACTGGCGCGCCGCGCTGGGAGATCGCGACGTGATCGTGCGGGCCGGCGATGGTCTGGCCGGGCAGGAAGCGCAATCGCTGGATGTGATCCTGTGCAATCCGCCGTTCCATCAGCAGCAAGTGGTGGGCGACTTCCTTGCCTGGCGCATGTTTCAGCAGGCTCGCGAAGCGCTGGTGGTCGGTGGTGCGCTGTACATCGTCGGCAACCGTCACTTGGGTTACCACAGCAAACTGGCGCGACTTTTCCGGGGTGTCGAGCAGGTGGCGGCAACGCCGAAGTTCGTGATTCTCAAGGCCCGCAAGTAATCCGCAAGACGAAAAAAAACCCTCCGTCAGGAGGGTTGCAAATCCGTACCCGAAGGCGCCGGGACGAAGTGATTCAGTGAGTGGTCAGGCCTGCGGCGTTCATGAACATGCGCATCAGGCTGGCAACGATAAACAGCGCACCGACACTGCCCACCCAGATCATGGCCAACCAGCCGAGCCGCTGCCATAGCGGTTTTTTTTCAGCCTCTTCGATGTCGTGCAGGGAATGTTTGCCGGGCATTGCTTCATCCTCCGGTTGGGGGCGATGGCGCCGCTGGCGACGCCTTCGTGGTCACGACTAGTGATAACCGTCCTCATGAGTCACCTTGCCGCGGAACACGTAGTAGCTCCAGAAGGTGTAACCCAGGATGAACGGGATGATGAACAACGTACCCACCAGCATGAACCCCTGACTTTGCGGCGGCGCGGCGGCGTCCCAGATCGAGATCGACGGCGGCACGATGTTCGGCCACAGGCTGATGCCCAGACCGCTGTAGCCCAGGAAGATCAGCACCAGGGTCAGCAGGAACGGCATGTAGTTGGCGTTGCGCGCCACGGCGCGGATCAAGCCGTACAACGTGATCAACACCAGAATCGGCACCGGCATGAACCAGAACAGGTTCGGCATGCTGAACCAGCGTGTTGCGATTTCCGGGTGGGCCAGCGGTGTCCAGAGGCTGACAATACCGATCACCGCCAACAGCACGAAGGCCAGCGGCCGCGCCAGGTTGTGCATCTGCTCTTGCAGCTTGCCTTCGGTCTTCATGATCAGCCAGGTGCAGCCGAGCAAGGCATAAGCCACCACCAACGCGGCACCGCAGAACAGCGTGAACGGCGTCAGCCAGTCCAGTGAGCCACCGGCGAACTGCCGATTGACCACGGGCAGACCATCGATGAACGCACCGAGCGCCACGCCCTGGAAGAACGTCGCCGCCACCGAACCACCGATGAACGCCTTGTCCCAGAGATGACGTTTATCGTCCTTGGCCTTGAAGCGAAACTCGAACGCGACGCCACGGAAGATCAGACCGATCAGCATGAAAATCAGCGGCAGGTACAACGCCGACAGGACCACCGAATAGGCCAGCGGGAACGCGCCGAACAACGCAGCACCGCCCAGCACCAGCCAGGTTTCGTTACCGTCCCACACCGGGGCGACGGTGTTCATCATTACGTCACGGTCGGTCTTGCCCGGGATGAACGGGAAGAGAATCCCGATCCCCAGGTCGAAGCCGTCCATGACCACGTACATCATGATGCCGAAGATGATGATCACGGCCCAGATCAGCGGAAGATCAATACCCATGATTCAAATCTCCTTGCTCAGGGTGGGGCTGTGGTCAGCCTCGGCGCCATCGTCGTCAGCCGCCGACAGCGGCCTGGCCGGCGTACGTTTCTGGCCAGGACCACCGTCGTTGGTTTCCTTGCCTTCGTCGGTTATCGGCCCCTTGCGCACCAGACGCATCATGTAGCCCAGACCTGTACCGAACAGCGCGAAATACACCACCACAAACATGATCAGCGTGATGCTCATCTGCATGAAGCTGTGGTTGGAGGACGCATCCGTCGTGCGCATCAACCCGTAAACCACCCACGGTTGACGACCGATTTCCGTAGTGAACCAGCCCGCGAGGATCGCGATCAGGCCGGACGGCCCCATCCACAACGCCAGGTACAGGAATGGCCGCGAGGTATACAGCGTGTCGCGTTTGCGCAGCCACAGGCTCCACAAACCGGTGAAGATCATCAGGAAGCCGAGGCCGACCATGACCCGGAACGACCAGAAGACGATGGTCGAGTTAGGCCGGTCCTCCGGCGGGAACTCCTTGAGCGCCGGCACCTGCTTGTCCAGCGAGTGGGTCAGGATCAGGCTGCCGAGGTACGGGATCTCAACGGCGAATTTGGTTTTCTCTTCTTTCATGTCCGGCCAGCCGAACAGAATCAGCGGTGTGGCTTCGTCACCTTTGTTTTCCCAGTGACCTTCAATCGCAGCGATTTTCGCCGGCTGATGTTCCAGCGTGTTGAGGCCATGGAAGTCACCGATGACGGCTTGAATCGGCGCAACGATCAACGCCATCCACATCGCCATCGACAGCATGGTGCGGATGGCCGGATTGTCCTTGCCGCGCAGCAAATGCCAGGCCGCCGAGGAGCCGACAAAAAAAGCGGTCGCGACGAACGCCGCCGTGGCCATGTGCATAAGGCGATACGGGAACGAGGGGTTGAAGACAATCGCAAACCAGTCGGTCGGGATCACCTGACCGTTGACGATTTCGAAGCCCTGCGGGGTTTGCATCCAGCTATTGGAAGCGAGAATCCAGAACGTTGAAATCAGCGTGCCGATGGCCACCATCACCGTGGAGAAAAAATGCAGGCCACGTCCGACCTTGTTCCAGCCGAACAGCATCACCCCGAGGAAACCGGCCTCAAGGAAGAACGCCGTGAGCACCTCGTACGTCAGCAGCGGCCCGGTGACGGCGCCAGCGAAATCAGAGAAGCGACTCCAGTTGGTACCGAATTGATAAGCCATGACCAACCCGGAGACCACACCCATGCCGAAGTTGACGGCAAAGATCTTCGACCAGAAATGGTAAAGGTCACGGTAGGTGTCGTTATGGGTTTTGAGCCACAGGCCTTCGAGTACCGCCAGGTAACTCGCCAGCCCAATGGTGATGGCCGGGAACAGGATGTGGAACGAGACGGTGAACGCGAACTGAATTCGGGCGAGATCGAGTGCCTCTAAACCGAACATAAGTCTTCCTCTGTCAGGTAATACCGGCTGTGGGGCTTGTGGCCCCAACGCCTACTGCCCCCACGGATATGGAGTGCGGCGAATTCTGATTCGTTCTTTTTTAACAACCATCGCAACGCAGGGAGTCTGGCCAACGGGCCACCGGATCAATTCCGCTCAGGGTTTTGATCTGGATCATGCAACGTTGAAAGAGTAGTCCCATTTTGAGTGATGAACGGCGTGGTTGTTTGCCGCGTGACAAGTTGCCTCATCACCTTGGCGCCCCAGCGATGCGTTGATCTGTGCCCTGAAAGAAAGTCGATGTCTGGCTAACTAAATTTTCTACCTTGGCAACTTCCTGTTACAGACTGGTGATAATCTCGCGATTCCCCACCAGCCAGACCTGCCTTCAGATGCCCAGCCAAGAGCCCCTGCTGTTACGTCACCACCGCCCTTTTCTTGCGTTCTGGCTGGCCCGGATCTTTACCGCCAGCGGTTTTCAGATGCTCACCGTGGCCATTGGCTGGAACCTCTATCAATTGACCGGCAACGTGCTTGATCTGGGTCTGGTTGGCCTGGTCGAGTTCGCCCCGCGTGTGTTGTTCATGTTGCACACCGGACACGTCGCCGACCGCTATGACCGGCGCAAGGTCGCAGCGATCTGTCAGTCGCTGCAAGCGTTGATTGCGCTGGCGCTGGCAATTGGCAGCGCCACCGATCACGTCACCCGGGAAATGATCTTTATCCTCGCTTTTCTGCTCGGTGCCGCACGCTCGTTCGAGATGCCAACCACCCAGGCACTGCTGCCGAGCATCGTGCCCGGTGCGCTGTTCCCGCGTGCAGTGGCGGCGGCGCAATCGGCGCAACAATCCGCAACCATCGTCGCCCCGGCCCTTGGCGGCTTGCTCTATGCGTTCGGCAGCGTCTGGGTGTATGGCCCGACGGTGATTCTCTATGTCATTGCCTGCTCGCTGATGCTCAACCTGCCTGCACGACAAACGCCCTTGAACAAAGGCAAAGCCACGCTTGATTCGCTGCTCGCGGGGATTCGTTTCATTCGCAGCCGTCCCGACATCCTCGGAGCGATATCGCTTGACCTGTTTGCAGTGTTGCTCGGTGGCGCCACGGCGCTGCTGCCGGTATTTGCCAAGGACATCTTGCTGACCGGTCCGTGGGGCCTGGGTTTGCTGCGTTCGGCGCCCGCCGTGGGCGCCTTGTTGATGTCACTGTTCCTGGCGCGGTTTGCCGTAGAGCGCAACGTCGGCCGGGTGATGTTCACCGCCGTCGGGGTCTTCGGCGTCGCGACCATTGCCTTCGGCCTGTCGACCTCGTTCTGGTTCTCGCTGGCGGTGTTGGTGGTGCTCGGCGCGGCGGACATGATCAGCATGGTGATCCGCGCGTCCTTCGTGCAACTGGAAACACCGGACGAAATGCGCGGCCGGGTCAGTGCGGTCAACGGACTGTTCATCGGCGCCTCGAACCAGTTGGGCGAGTTCGAATCCGGCATCACCGCGCACTGGTTCGGTACTGTGCCGGCGGTGGTGATGGGCGGGATCGGCACACTGGTGGTGACCGGAACATGGATCAAACTGTTCCCGACCCTGGCCAAACGGGACCGGATGACGGAGTTGGTGGAAGAGGCGAAGGTTTAGCGCTCGTCAAACCTGCAACGCCCCCTCCACTTTCCCCCGCAGAGCCTTGCCGCCAAGTTGTTCGACCAGCACCAGCGCAAACTCCAGCGCAGCACCAGAACCCTGGGCGGTGATGCAGTTGCCATCAACTACCACGGGTTGATCCACAAACGTGCAGCCCGACAATTGATGACTGACGCCCGGCAGGCAGGTCATGCGTCGCTGACGCAAAACGCCGAAGGCTTGCAAGGCGACTGCCGGGCCTTCGGCGATAGCGGCGAACAGGCGCCCGGCGCTGGCCTGATCCTTGAGCAGTTGCTGCAGCGGCTGATGTGCCGAAAGGTGTTGTGAACCGACGTCGCCGCCCGGCAGGACAATCAGATCGAAAGTCTGCGCCAGCACATCGACCAGCATGCCGTCAGCCGTCAGGCGGGTACCGCGCGCGCAGGTCAGCATGCGCCGTCCTTCGATGCTGGCTGCCATCACTTCGATGCCGGCGCGGCGCAGCACGTCGATCAGGGTCACGCTTTGCAGGTCATCGATCCCCTCGGCGAGGGTAATCAGGGCTCTAAAGGTCATGGGCGATTTCCGCTGGGTGATCTTCAAAGCGTAGTCAGCTTCCTCCAGATCGCGCAGCGGCTGCCATTACTTGATGTAAAGCTGCGTCGACATCGTGTTGCGTGGGGCATTGATCGAGGTGTTACTGAAGAGGAAGGTGCCCTCCTGCTTACCTTTCAGATCAAAGGTATAGAGGGAGCCGACGGTATTGCTGCCGGGCGTGCACTCGGTCAGATTGCCGTTACCAAAGGCACATACCGGAGCCCGGGTGCCGTCCACTTCGAAGCCGTCCAACGTGGCATGCGGCTGACTCTGACCATACCCGACTTCCAGCACGTAGACCTTGATGCTCGGTCCGCTGTGATTGCATTGAGTTTGCGTCTGGCCATCAGCGATGTCCTCCAGACCGCAGGCAGGCGATTGCACCTTGATGACTTTCACTTCACTCAAGGGCGGTGCCGATGCCGCCCACACAGCCGATGTCCCGACCATCAGCCCTGCAATTACTCCGAAAGCCTTTACCCAGCCCATGCTCATGCGTTCCCCGTCCCCAAAAATCAGCGCGCAGTATGGCGCAGTTGCTCTCACGGCAAAACTTCGCCGACGATCGACACCAACAACCGCCATATTGCCCACGCTGCTGGTATGATGCGCGGCTTTTTCCGGCCCATCACAATTTTCCAGGCGCTTGCGACGGTCTGTGCTTTGCTGTTGAGGTCGATACATTCACGGCGCCATGCGCGCCACGGGGAGCAGACATGCTGGAAAGGCTGTTTCAACTCAAGGCACACAACACCAACGTGCGAACCGAGATTCTTGCGGGTATCACGACGTTCCTGGCCATGGCCTACATTCTGTTCGTCAATCCGAGCATCCTCGGCGAGACCGGCATGGACAAGGGCGCGGTGTTCGTCGCCACCTGTCTGGCCGCCGCGATCGGTTCGACGGTCATGGGCCTGATCGCCAACTATCCGATTGCCCTCGCTCCGGGCATGGGTCTGAACGCCTTCTTCACCTACACCGTCGTGCTGCACATGGGCCATACCTGGCAAGTGGCACTGGGCGCGGTGTTCATTTCGGCCGTGCTGTTCTTTCTGCTGTCGATCTTCCGCATCCGTGAATGGATCATCAACAGCATCCCGCTGCCGCTGCGCTCGGCGATTGCCGCCGGTATCGGCCTGTTCCTGGCGCTGATCGCCCTGCACAACGCCGGCATCGTGGTCAGCAACCCGGCGACCATGGTCGGCCTCGGTGACCTGAAAGCCCCGGCGCCGATTCTCGCCACCCTCGGTTTCGCCCTGATCGTCGCCCTCGAAGCACTCAAAGTACGCGGCGCGGTGCTGATCGGCATTCTGGCGGTCACCATCGTCTCGATCGCCCTGGGCTTCACCCCGTTCGGCGGTGTGATTTCGATGCCACCTTCGCTGGCCCCGACCTTCCTGCAACTGGACATCAAAGGCGCACTGGACATCGGTCTGGTCAGCGTGATTTTTGCTTTCCTGTTCGTCGACCTGTTCGACAACTCCGGCACCCTGATCGGCGTTGCCAAGCGCGCCGGCCTGATGGGCAAGGACGGCCACATGCCGAAAATGGGCCGTGCGCTGATCGCTGACAGCACCGCCGCCATGGCCGGTTCGCTGCTGGGCACCTCGACCACCACCAGCTACATCGAATCCGCGGCTGGCGTGAGTGCGGGCGGCCGCACCGGTCTGACTGCCGTCGTCGTCGCGATCCTGTTCCTGCTGGCGCTGTTCTTCTCGCCATTGGCGTCCAGCATTCCGGCATTCGCCACCGCACCCGCGCTGCTGTTCGTCGCCGTGCTGATGACTTCCGGTCTGGCGGAAATAGACTGGGAAGACATCACCGTTGCCGCCCCGGTCGTGGTGACCGCGCTGGCCATGCCGTTCACTTACTCGATCGCCAACGGTATCGCGTTCGGTTTCATCGCCTGGACCGCGATCAAGTTGTTGTCCGGTCGCGCCCGTGAACTGAACCCGGCGCTGGTGATTTTGTCGATTCTGTTCGTGATCAAGTTGGGTTGGTTCAACGCATGACTTTCGATTCCCAAGCCTACGCCGCTCAGCTCGAAGACAAGGTGACGCGCCTGCGTGACCTGCTGGCACCGTTTGATGCCCCCGAGCCGACAGTGTTCGACTCACCGCTGCAGAACTTCCGTCTGCGCGCCGAATTCCGCCTGTGGCGCGAGGCCGGCGAGCGTCACTACGCGATGTTCTCCCAGGACGACAAACGCACGCCGATTCTGATCGAAGCGTTCCCGATTGCCAGCCTGCGCATCAATCAGTTGATGCCGCAGCTCAAGGCCGCGTGGCAGGCGAGTTCGGCGCTCAGTCACAAGCTTTTTCAAGTGGAGTTCCTGACCACGCTGGCCGGCGACGCAATGATCACCCTGTGCTATCACCGTCCGCTGGACGAGCACTGGCAGGCGGCGGCCACCAAGCTGTCGGCAGACCTGGGGGTCAGCATCATCGGTCGCTCCAAGGGCAAACGCGAAGTGATCGGCCACGACTACGTGGTAGAAAAACTCGAAGTCGGCGGCCGCACTTTCAGCTACCGCCAGCCGGAGGGCGCGTTCACCCAGCCTAACGGCACCGTGAACCAGAAGATGTTGAACTGGGCTTACGAAGCACTGAGCGATCGCACTGACGACCTGCTGGAGCTGTATTGCGGCAATGGCAACTTCACCCTGCCGCTCGCCACCCGCGTGCGCAAAGTGCTGGCCACCGAAATCAGCAAGACGTCGGTCAACGCCGCACTGAGTAACCTCAGCGAAAACGCTGTGGATAACGTCACCCTCGTGCGTCTGTCCGCCGAAGAGCTGACCGAAGCGCTCAACGAAGTGCGTCCGTTTCGTCGCTTGCAGGGCATCGACCTGAAGAGCTACGAGTTCGGTAGCGTATTCGTCGACCCGCCACGCGCGGGCATGGACCCGGACACCTGCGAGTTGACCCGGCGCTTCGACAACATCCTGTACATCTCCTGCAACCCGCAGACCCTGGCGGCCAACATCGCCCAGTTGCACGACACGCACCGCATCACGCGCTGCGCGTTGTTCGACCAGTTCCCGTGGACGCATCACATGGAATCGGGTGTGTTGCTGACCCGCCGTTGATGCCGATACCGGATACGAGAAAGCCGTCGTGATGACGGCTTTTTTGTGGATAAGTGTTGACTGTGCGATCACCGAACAAAAAAAAACCACGGCAAAGCTGTGCAATTGACCCAAGTAACCATCTAGTACATTTTATCTCCACTGGCTGCCCCCCCCTCAGCCAAAGCCAAAAACAATAAGTGGAGTTTCCCCTCATGCCTCCTATCGTTCTGGTGCTTAACGGCCCGAACCTGAACTTGCTCGGCACCCGTGAACCGGCGACTTACGGCCACGAAACCCTGGCTGATATTGCTGCGTTGTGTGGACGTGCCGCCGAGGAGTTCGGTCTGGCCGTGGAGTTTCGCCAGACCAATCACGAAGGCGAACTGCTCGACTGGATTCACGCGGCCCGTGGCCGTTGCGCCGGGATCGTGATCAACCCGGCGGCGTGGACGCACACCTCGGTGGCGATTCGCGATGCGCTGGTTGCCAGCCAATTGCCGGTCATCGAAGTGCATCTGTCCAATGTCCATGCGCGCGAACCGTTTCGTCATCATTCGTTCGTCTCGGCCATCGCCACGGCAGTGATGTGTGGTTTCGGCAGCCATGGCTATCGCCTGGCCCTGGAACATTTCAGCCAGCGATTGAAGGGGTGAATCCAATGTCCCGCCACAACGCGATACTCGCCGGGCTGATCGGCGCCGGCATTCAGGCCTCTCGCACCCCGGCCTTGCATGAACACGAAGGCGATGCGCAGGGCATGCGTTATCTCTATCGACTCATCGATCTTGATCAACTGCATGTGGACTGCACCGCCCTATCCGACCTGCTGTTGGCCGCCGAGCGCATGAATTACACCGGTTTGAACATCACGTTCCCGTGCAAGCAGGCGATCATCCCGCTGCTCGACGAATTGTCTCCAGAGGCCCGTGGCATCGGCGCGGTGAATACCGTGGTGTTGAAGGACGGCAAACGCGTCGGTCACAACACCGATTGCCTGGGTTTCGCGGAGGGTTTTCGCCGAGGCCTGAAGGATGCGCCCCGTGAACGTGTCGTCCAGATGGGCGCCGGTGGCGCAGGCGCGGCAGTGGCCCACGCGTTGCTGAGCGAAGGCGTACCGCAACTGAGCATTTTTGATGTCGACGGCGAGCGCGCCGAAAGTCTGGCCAACAATCTCAATCAGCATTTCGGTTTCGCTCGCGCCATGGCCGGACATGATCTGCCCAGTTCACTGAGTCTGGCGGACGGCCTGGTGAATACCACGCCGATGGGCATGGCCAAACTGCCGGGCATGCCCGTACCGGTGGAGTTGCTGCGCAAGGAATTGTGGGTAGCGGAAATTGTGTATTTCCCGCTGGAAACCGAACTGCTGCGCAACGCCCGCGCCTTGGGTTGCCGCACGCTGGATGGCGGCAACATGGCGGTGTTTCAGGCCGTGAAGGCGTTTGAGCTGTTCAGCGGTGTAGTGCCGGATGCGCAGCGGATGCTGGCGCATTTTCAAAGCATGAAGGGTTGAACTCGATCCTCCTGTGGGAGCGGGCTTGCTCGCTCCCACAAGGGGAATGCGTCAGGCCTGCAAGTAACGCAACACCGACTCACAGATCATCTCGCGATGACGCTGCTTGATGCTTTCGTCCGGCAGATCGATCTGAAAAATCTCACCGAACGTATGTCGGTTCGACACGCGATAGAAGCAGAACGAACTGATCAGCAGGTGCACGTCCAGCGCATTGAGCCCGGTACGGAACACACCTTGTTCAACACCCCGACGCAGGATCTCGCCCAGTGAATCGAGGATGGTGTTGTTCATTGCCTTGATCGCATCGGAACGCTTCACGTATTCGGCGTTGTGGATGTTCTCGATACTGACAATGCGCACGAAATCGACATTGTGATCGTGGTGATCGAACGTGAACTCCACCAGACGCCGAATCGCCACAATCGGCGACAACTCGTCCAGATGCAGACGGTTTTCCGTGTTGCGGATATCGCCGTAGAGTTTTTCCAGGACCTCGACGTACAACTGCTCCTTACTGCCGAAGTAGTAATAGATCATGCGTTTGGAGGTGTGGATGCGCTCAGCGATCGCGTCGACGCGAGCACCGGACAGTCCTTGCTGGACGAACTCGACGATCGCCTCTTGCAGGATGTTCTCGCGGGTTTTTTCCGGATTGTTCTTGCGACTCTTGCGCGGCTCCGCAACGGGAGCGGCGGGGAGTTCTGAAGTCATTGTCATTGCGGGCTCACGGCCATCACTGCACAGGCTGGCGATTATGGGCCGCGCGGCACAGTGAAGGAAGCCGCGCGGCATGTGTTTAATCCCGCGTTTACGAATTTCCTACAACTTCACCTGGCGCACAGCGCCACTGCGAGATTTGGCCATCGCCGCCAGACGCACCGCGACGTTCGCCGCGCCGTAACCGGCATAACCGTTTTTACGCTGGATGATCTCGAAGAAAAATCGCCCTTCAAACGGCTCTGTATAGACGTGAAACAACTCACCACCCTGCGGGTCGCGGTCATAGAGGACGTTGTAATACGCCAGTTCGCTGAGGAATTGGTCGTCGAAATCAAAGCGTGCGGCAAGATCGTCGTAGTAGTTCAGGGGAATATCCAGCAGCGGTACACCGGATGCTTTGGCACGACTGACTTCGGCGAAGATATCGTCACAATCGAAGGCGATGTGATGCACGCCAGAGCCGCGATAACTCGACAACGCATGGGAGATCGCGGTGTTGCGATTCTCGGAAATGTTCAGCGGCAAGCGGATGGAACTGTCGCGACTGCGCAACGCACGGCTCTTCACCAGACCGTAAGGGTCGGGCAGCACGACTTCATCGTCGGCCTCGAAATCCAGCAAGCTTTTGTAAAACAGCACCCAACTGTCGAGGCTGTCAGCCGGCAGCGCCATGGCCATGTGATCGATGCGTTTGAGACCGCCACGGGCCGATGCACCTGGCAGCAGATTGAAGTCGGTGCCGTAGACATCCGCCTCTTCATCCACCAGATAAATCAGGCTGCCGTCCGGTGCGCGCACCGCCGCCAGCTCCAATTCGTTCGGGCCGACCAACCCGCGATATGGCTGGCCCTTGTAAGCCACGGCACGCGCCAGCGCACGGGTGCTGTTCTTGACCCGCACAGCGGTGGCGCACAGCGATGGACCGTGAGCCTCAAAAAAACTGTGGGCAAACGAATAGGGTTCGCAGTTGAGGATCAGGTTGATATCACCCTGACGCAGCAGGCTGACGCTCTTGGAGCGATGCTGACCAGCCTTGACGAAACCCAGCCGCTCCAGCCAGTGCGCAAGCTTGGCGCCGAGGCTTTCATCGACGGCGAATTCGAGAAACTCGATGCCGTTGTACTCGCGGGCCTTGGGGGTTTCGAAGAGGATTTCGCGATTGACCACGGACGCTGTTTCTTGTTCAAGGCGCTGACGGGTTTTCTCTTCCAGGTACAGCAGCGAGCGTAAACCGTCGGCGGCATTGGCCCGCGGCGGTGCGGCGCGGAAACCGTCATTGAAGATTTCCAGCGACAGCGGCCCGGTGTAGCCGCTCTGGATGATCGGTGCGAGGAACCCCGGCAGATCGAATTCACCCTGGCCGGGGAAGCAGCGAAAATGCCGACTCCACTCCAGGACATCCATCGACAGAATCGGCGCGTCGGCCATTTGCACGAAGAAAATCTTGTCTGCGGGAATGTCAGCGATAGCGCGCGGATCGCCCTTCAACGACAAGGTATGAAAGCTGTCGAGCAACACGCCGAGGCTGGGGTGATCGGCCTGACGCACGATGTCCCAGACCTGTTGCCAGGTATTGACGTGGCGCCCCCACGCGAGCGCTTCATAACCAATGCGCAGCCCACGAGCACCGGCCTGTTCGGCCAGCAAGCGCAGGTCATCGACGAGAATCTGCTGATCGCCAACGCTGTCAGGCGAGGCGTTGCTGCAGACCAGCACCAGATCGGTGCCCAGTTCCTGCATCAGATCGAACTTGCGCTCGGCCCGCTCCAGGTTGCGCGCCAGACGGTCACGGCGGCAGCCTTCGAAATCGCGGAACGGCTGGAACAGGGTGATGGCGATCCCGAGATCGGCGCACATCTGTTTAATGTCCCGGGGGCTGCCGTCGTAGTACAACAGATCGTTTTCAAAAATCTCCACCCCGTCGAAACCGGCGGCGGCGATGGCTTCGAGTTTTTCCGGCAGGGTGCCGCTCAAGGAAACGGTGGCAATGGAACGCTGCATGTTTCAACTCCCGGACTGCGCCGCGTTGTTCGTTTTTTGTCGTGGGGAAATTATTGGCTGCATCACTTCTCGCAGCAATTTAAAGTGTACTACCCAGTTAGTTTTGCGTGCGATTATCGAACACAATGCCGGTTTGACGAATTGACGAGTTTTCGTCCACTGCCCAACATCCACAGCACATTGAGTCCGGTCGCGACGCACCGGTCGCAGCGTTCAAGAAAAAAGAACACCAAATAACAACTCCAAAAACGGGTGGAACACATGATTCCTTCACAGACTTCCCGCATGGCGCCAGCCATGAGCACTGCCACGGGTGGCATCGGCGACAAGATCCGCGGCGCCATGGCCGTCGGCAAGACCCGTTGGGGCATGCTGGCGCTGGTATTTTTCGCCACAACCCTCAACTACATCGACCGCGCCGCGCTCGGGGTCATGCAGCCGATACTCGCCAAGGAAATGAGCTGGACGGCGATGGATTACGCCAACATCAACTTCTGGTTTCAGGTCGGTTACGCGATCGGCTTCGTTCTGCAAGGCCGCTTGATCGACCGGGTCGGCGTCAAGCGCGTGTTCTTTTGCGCGGTGCTGCTCTGGAGCCTGGCCACCGGCGCCCACGGTCTGGCAACGTCGGCGGTCGGCTTTATGGTCTGCCGTTTCATCCTCGGCCTGACGGAAGCGGCCAACTATCCGGCCTGCGTGAAAACCACACGCCTGTGGTTCCCGGCCGGTGAACGCGCAGTCGCCACAGGCATCTTCAACGCGGGCACCAACGTCGGCGCGATGTTCACGCCGATGCTTCTGCCGCTGGTTCTCCATGTATGGGGCTGGCAGGCGGCGTTTCTGTGCATGTCGGCACTGGGCGGGATCTGGCTGCTGTTCTGGGGTCTGAAATACTTCAACCCGGAAGATCATCCGAGCGTCAAACAATCGGAACTCGATTACATCCAGCAGGAAGTCGAGCCGGAACAGGCTCGCGTGCCGTTCTCGAAAATCCTGCGGATGCGCGGCACCTGGGCCTTCGCCCTCGCCTACTCGCTCACCGCTCCGGTGTTCTGGTTTTACCTGTACTGGCTGCCGCCGTTTCTCAATCAGCAATACAACCTGGGCATCAACGTGACCCAGATGGGCATCCCGCTGATCATCATCTACCTCACTGCCGACTTCGGCAGTGTCGGCGGCGGCATCCTGTCTTCATTCCTGATCGGTCGCGGCATGAACCCGATAAAGGCGCGGCTGCTGTCGATGTTCCTGTTCGCCTGCTGCATCATCGGCGTGATCATGGCGGCCGGTTCGAGCAGTCTGTGGGTGGCGGTGGCAGCGATTTCCCTGGCCATCGGCGCGCATCAGGCCTGGACCGCGAATATCTGGAGCCTGGTGATGGACTACACCCCCAAGCACATGATGAGCACCGTCTTCGGTTTCGGCGGCATGTGCGCGGCAATCGGCGGGATGTTCATGACCCAGATCGTCGGCCATATCCTGACCGTCACCCACAACAACTACACCGTGTTGTTCACCCTGATTCCGGCGATGTACTTCATCGCGCTGATCTGGATGTACTTCATGGCACCGCGCAAGATTCCTGACGTCACCGAGTAACCCGGCTACCTACCTGACGGTGAAACTTTCCTCTTTTATGGATTGAGCCTAAATCCCTGCAGAAACTGCCGAAGGCTTCGATTTTGTGTTTTTGACGCTGCCATCCACGACCGCTCGTCGGAACACCTTGCGCACCTGTCAGATCTGACAGGTGCGCCATCCTTGCCTTTGCGCCCTAATCACTCCATCGCCTTATTCAGTGGCAGGAGTGCTCACCATGCTCGTCCAACCCCGCAAACCCATCAGCACTCTGGCCCTGCCCGAGCAGGAAATCCCCGGCGGCATACGCTTGCCTGGTGACATCTGGGGCATCAACCTTGCCGCTGCGCGACTCAACTTTCCCGACTGGGGCCTGAAAGTCCAGATCCCTGTCTGGTCCAACAAAAGCCAGGGCGACAAGGCCGAGCTATTACTCGATGGGCAAATGGTGGATCACAAGACCATCACGGATCCGGTTGAATTGAATCAACGCACCACCCTGTTTGTTCCGGCGCAGCAGTTGCAGAGCGGATCATGGGAGTTGTCCTATTCGGTAAGGCGCCACGGGCAGACAAAACCCGAGCCGGGGCCGATCTTCAAGCTCTTCGTCAAACTCGAGTTGCCTGGCGGTCAGGATATCGATCCGGACTATGGCCACTCCGAACTGGCCATGGCATTTATCCCGCCAGAGGTGGTGCGCGACGGTGTCGACAAGGACAGCATCAAGGATGGCGTGTACGTCATCGTTGCGCCCAAGTCCGGCACCGGCCTGCCGTACCCCTACGTTGCCGTGGGCGATGTGATTTCGGTGGGTTGGGCCGGCCAGACCGTGAAGTCTGAACCGGTCACCCAGGCACAAATAGACGCCCCTGACGCCAACCCGATCAGGATCTTCATCGATGAGAAGACTCTCCTTGCGGCCGGCGACTCGGATACTGACGGCGTGTCCGTCAGCTACATGATTCGCGACTGCGTGCTCAACCAGTCCGAGGACTGGTGCAAGGCACAGCGCATCGTGGTCGACTCCGGGAATTCGCGGCTGGAGGCGCCGATCCTCAAGCAGGCCGACGGCCTCAGGGTGGACCTGGACCTGATGGGTGACGATAAACCCGTGCTGCAGGTCTGGGCGGCATCAGATGTATTCAAAAAGGACGACGTCATCATCATGACGCTGACCGGCACCACCGCCGACAATCAACCGATCGACATCAAGGTGCGCCAGCCCATCGACAAGATGCCGCCGACGCAGGTCGACGTACTGCACAGCAACACCAGCCTTCGCGCGCTGGGCACACGCCAGGCGGTGTACGAGTTCGAGCTGGAGCGCGATGAGCAAGTCATCCAGCGCTCCAAATCCCGTACCTACAACATCATCGGTGAACCCAAACGCCTCGCTGCGCCCATCGCCCTGGATGCGCCGCAGGGCGCACTCGATCCCGATGCCTCGCGCTACCGCATCCGCATTCTGAACGATCCACAGATTACGGCCGAAAACGCCATCGAACTCAAATGGTTCGGCCTCCGGCCCGATGGCACCACCTACGACCCGGATCTGGACTGGTTTTTTCCGACTGAAGAGGAGGCCAATGACCCCGCGGGCTTCATCATCACCGCCGACGGCGAGCACGGTAAAACCCTGGAAGGCGGCACGCTGGACCTCTCGTACTGCCTGATCAGCAGCGTGGACGAGGTGATCATCTCGCGTCCTTCGCAACATGCCTCGCTGCTGAACGTCGGCGAACCCAGGCTGGAACTGGTGCCACCGACTGTCCTCGGCGAAAAAGACGGCGCCCTGGAACCCAAAGACCTGCTCGACGGCATCAGCAAACTCACCGCCCCCCGCCCGATCGCCACCCCGACCGAATCCGGGGATACCGTGACTTACACCTGGGTCGGTGAAGTCACTGGCGAGAAAGAAGACTTCAAGATCCTCAACGCGCTGTCCAGGGACAAGGATGTGGTATTCCCGCTGAATGCCACGTTTGTGGCGACGCACATCGAGCCGAACCGCGGGAAAAAGGTGACGGTGAACTACCGGATTTTGCGGGCGGCGACCAACACCACGAGTTATTCGGATGCGTTGGAGTTTGTGGTGGGTGAGGCGGTGGAACTTGATCCGCCGACCATCGAATCAGTGAAGGGATCACCAAGCGGCAAGGAAATTGTCGACGGTGGTACGACCGTTGAAACCAGCGTGGTGCTGAGCGGCATCGCCGCCAAGGGCAAAAACGTCGAGATACGCGATGGCGTCGAGGTCAAGGATCAGGTCAAGGCAGATCCGGAGTCCGGAATCTGGACATACACCGTGCCGAATCTGAGTGTAGCGAAGCACAGTTTTACCGCGACCGGAAAGTATGCTGACGAACCTGGTTCCACCGCTTACAACCTCACCGTCACTGCCGTCATCGTGCCAACACTGAGCAATGTACTAGACGACAGGAACAAGGAAGTGCCGGAAGGTACAACCACGGTCAGCACGTCTCTGACACTCAAAGGCACCGCCAGCAAGGGTCAGGATGTCGAGATTTTTGATGGCAACGGTGCAAGCGCAGTGTCGAAGGGAACTGCGACAGCGGATGAAGTCACAGGGCTATGGGAACGCACGATCACTGCTGAAGCGGGTGCGCGTCGGTTGTATGTCAAATCGCTGTACCACAACTCTGCGGTGTATTCGAATGTGCGCACACTGATCGTGGAAACCGTCAGGGCGCCAACTTTGACTTCAGTTAAAGGCTCTCCAAGCGGCAACGAAATCCCCGATAATGGCTTCACCATGGAAACAGCCGTCATCTTGAGCGGCGCTGCAGCAGCCGGGCGGGAAGTTGAAGTGCTCGACGATACGGTTGTCACGGGTAAGGAGACCGCCGATGAAACAACCGGATTCTGGAGCCTGACCGTTTCAAATCTGAGCAAGGCGAAGCACAGCTTTACGGCCAGAGATCTGGAACAACCAAGCCTTGTGTCGGCAGCGAGAACGCTAATGGTGACGGAAGAACTGCGGGAGCCCTTTATGGTGAACGCAACGAGCCCGATTCATCCACTGGCGTATCCGCAAGGCGTGACGATGCGGATGGAATTCCAAGCGCTGGATAACGACAGAGGGCGGCTTGATCATGTAAATGCAGTGGTCGGAGCACCGCCGTTCAAATTAAAAAAGTTTAATGACAACAACCGTGTAAATGAGCCGCTGCCGCAAGCATTCTGGATGACTCACCAAGACTCGGTCGTTGAGTTCCGGTGGATTTTAAACCGTGATGGAGGCCTGGCTGGAAGGTCACCAACGATGAAGGTACGTGTCGAAAAAATCGAGGATGGCGATACACGATTGCCCACGCCCGTAATAGCCGGGAATACAAGCAATCTACTCGACATTACTCAACTTCGGAGCACTGATCAGTCGACCGTTTCGATGTCACCCCATACGCCACGAGAAGTACGGTGGTTGCTTTATGAAGGAATAGACAGACACGGCTTGATCGTAAAATTTCATGACCCCGAGGAGGAAGAAAACGAAACCGCCTCAGACTTCGAAAAAAGCATTCCCTTGGATCGGCTCAAAGAGCTGGGGAATGGCACCACATTAACAATGACATACATTGTCAACTTTAAAGGCGAGTCCATACTGGAAGATGCTACAAAGTTTCCGATTCGAACTTATTCCATTCGGGCAATACCGCTCCTTGATGATTTTACAAACTTTGCCAACCTCCAGAGAAATGGCTGGGTAAATGGCCCGGTGATTGTTGATCAGAGAGACTGGAGCTATGCCAACCTTCTCGGATTCTCATCTCTGACCAATAGCACTTACACAAACAACTCAGCAGGTGTCGTATTAAAAAAAACCTACACCAACTTGATTCGTGGCAAAAAATACGAATTCAGCTGTCTTGCATCCAATGGAAATCAGCCTCCGCTTGCACAGCTTTCGTTCAGATCAGACTATGAAGTGCTAATAGCCTTCATGTCCCCACCGGCCTCACAGTGGACACCTTATTCATGTACTTTTATTGCGCAATCGGAAATCATGAATTTTGTGTTTGTTAGCCACTTGGCTACCGGTGCCGGTAATGACTATTTCTTGACTAATTTGCGCATGAGAGAGGTTCAAGGCCAATAAGGGTGACCGCAGAGAGCGTGGAAGCGTTCAGAATCCTGGTTCTCTAGCGTCTCGCAGTCTCCGACAGCACCACCGGAACGAAGCAGTCTTTCTGAAGGGGGTTGCCGAAGCTGCGCGCATTGGGATTGTCTTAAATAAGCTAGTTAACCAACGCTTCCGATCACGGACCAAGGCTCCCCCTGCACGCTTGCCTACCGCTACGCCAAAATCCGCCGGCTTGTGTGCCTTTGAGGCGAGTTCTATTGTGGTTCGGTCGCTGACAAGCTGCGAGTGATGTGGTGCGGTTGCGGACGCCTTCGCGAGCAACCCGCTCCCACACGTTCTTATCGACGGCTTTGTTGCCACGCTGCCGCCAGACCGCTGCAACAGATCACCGCAATACCGATCACGGTCAACAGACTCGGTGTGTGATTGAAGACCACCCAGCCCAGCAACCCCGCAAACACGATCTGGCAATAACCGAACGGTGCCAACAGTGCCGGTGCGGCATGGCGGAATGCCTGCGTCAGAAACAAGTGCGCCGTCATCCCGCAACTGCCCAACGCCAGCATCAGTGCGGCGTGAGTCAACGTCGGCACCTGCCAGAAGAACGGCACCAGCGCACTCATCACCAGCGTATTGCACAGCCCGGCGAAAAAGTTGCTGGTGGTCGGGCTGTCTATCTCGGCGAGCTTGCGAGTCAGCAATTGATAGAAGCAGAAAAACAGCGCCGAACAGAACGGCAACAACACGGCGGGCGTGAAGAGTTCACCCCCCGGATGAACGATGATCAGCACGCCGATAAAGCCGCAAATGACCGCAATCCACTGGCCGCGGGTGACCCGCTCCTTCAATAGCGGCACCGACAACGCCGTCACCAATACCGGCGCCAGGAAGTTCACCGCCGTGGCTTCTGCCAGCGGGATATACAGCAGCGCCGTGGTGAAGAACAGGCTGGTGCCGAGCAGGCAAAGTGCGCGAGCCAACTGCCATAAAGGCTTTTTCGTGCGTAGGACGCGCAGTCCGGACTGCGGTAAAAAAATCCCTGCCATGAGTAAGGTGTGCACCACATACCGGGCCCACACCACCATCACGATCGGATAGAAACCCGAGAGATATTTCGACAGCGCGTCGTGACTGGAGAACAGGAAGGTTGCCACGACAATCAGCAAGATCCCTTTGAAGGGTTGGTTGACTCCGGATAGCGGGGTGCTGACGGTCATTGAATATCTCTAAGAGAGGAACAAACTGAGAGAAGAGCCTCGATCAATAATCTAGAACCCGATTCCACTTTCAGACAACCATCATCCGTAAAAGTGTGCGAACAACGCACACTTTCATAAACGGGCAACGCCCACAGAATTTCAGGTTAGACGAACAGCTCCGAAGCCAGACTCGCTGCAGACAGCTCTTCGGTAAACCGCAACAGCAACGGTGCCAGTTCGTGCAACCTGGCGCCCGGCATCCGCGCACTCGGCCCGGCGATGCTCAGCACACCGATCACTCGCCCATCCGCGGGATGGCGCACCACCGCCGCAATCGCCGACGTCCCTACGGCCGAACTTTCCTCGACGCAGGCATAGCCCTGCTCGCGCGCCAATCGCAGGCGTTCAAGCAGTTCGATATTGGAGCGCGGTGCATTCGGCCCGATATCCACCGGCACCTCAGCCGCTTGCCGCTCAACCCGCGACAGCGCCTCGGCATCCGTCATGCACGCCAGCCAGGCATGGCCCGAAGCGGTGTAGAACAGCGGAGCATCGCGGCCCATGTCCGGGTCGTAGCGCAAGCCGGTGCGCGCCCCCTGAGCTTTGGCAATCCACGTCTGCCGCTCGCCGTCGATGACGCCCAGGCGCACCAGTTCGCCGGTTTCCTGAGCCAGACGATCAAGCACCGGTTGCACGATGTCCGCGCCACTGCTCGACAGGTAACGAAAACTCATCGCCACCAGTTTCGTCGACAAGTGATAACGCAAGGTTTCCGGGTTTTGCCGCACGTACCCCAAGCGGACCAGTTCAGCGAGCAAACGGTGAGTCGCACTTTTCGGGATGTCGATCTGCTCGGCGAGCGTTTGCAGCGCTAAACCACGCGGGTCACTGGTGAGGTTTTCCAGCACGCTGAAAACCCGTTCGATTTGACTGCCGGCCATGGTGAGATCCCAATGAAATGTCGTGGATTCTAGAATACGCGCGACACAAAGCAAAATCTGGAACAGCTTGAACGGTTCACAAAAAAACGGTGTTGAATGGAATTCGCCGAACACGACAGGTTCTTACCCGTCGGCTTCGCTGCGGGCGTACGAATAGACGGACGACTGGACTGGCGCCACACTCACACACCAGCAACACTCATCACCACGATCAGAAAGAGGATTCCCGCATGCTATGGAAAAAAGGCCGACGCAGTGACAACGTCGTCGATGCCCGTGGTGATGATACCGGCGGTGGCGGCGGGATGCGTTTCGGTGGCGGCAAGGGCCTGAGCCTTGGGGCCATTTTGTTGATCGTTGGCATCGGCTGGATCACTGGCCAGGATCCGTTGCAGATCCTCGGTCAACTCACCGGCCAGACGGGCCAGCAAACGGCACCCACCTCGCAAACCCGCCAGGCGCCGCCGGCCAATGATGAACAGGCCGAATTCGTCCGTTCAATCCTCGGCGATACCGAAGACACCTGGGGCGCGATTTTCCAGCAGGCCGGCCGCCAATATAAGGATCCGACCCTGGTGCTGTTCAGCAATCGGGTCAATTCCGCCTGTGGTCTGGCCACCTCAGCCACCGGGCCGTTTTATTGCCCGGCGGATCAGAAGGTCTATCTGGACATGGCGTTTTTCCAGGAAATGGCGCAACGCTTCAAGGCTGCCGGCGATTTTGCCCAGGCCTACGTGATCGCTCACGAAGTCGGACACCATGTGCAGACGCTTCTTGGCGTCTCGGCGAAAATTCAGACAGCCCGCCAGCAAGGCCGGCAGATGCAAGGTGCTGGTGGACTACTGGTTCGTCAGGAGTTGCAGGCCGACTGCCTGGCCGGTGTCTGGGCCTATAACGCGCAGAAGCGTTTGAACTGGCTGGAACCGGGCGACATCGAAGAAGCCTTGAACGCCGCCAACGCCATCGGTGATGATCGTCTGCAGCAACAAGGTCAGGGCCGTGTAGTGCCGGACTCGTTTACCCACGGTACGTCGGCGCAAAGGGTGCGCTGGTTCAAAACCGGATTCGCGCAAGGCCAGGTCGGCCAGTGCGATACCTTCGCGGCGAAAAACCTGTAAATGCATAAGTGGCTTTTGGCTTTACTGATCATTGGCAGCACCGCGCAAGCGGCCGGGGTCGACGCCATCAGCCCCGGGCGCCTGCAACTCAAGGCCGGCGAAATGGCGGTGGGCATCGGCCCGGCGCCGGAAAAGATCGAGCGAGTGCTGATCATCATTCATGGCCGGTTGCGCAACGCCGAGACCTATCGCAAAAGCGCCGAAAGCGCCACTGAACTGGCAGGGCAAACCGCCCACACGCTGGTCATCGCTCCGCAGTTCCTCAATGAAAGTGATACAGCCCTGTACTCCTTGCCTGCCACCGTGTTGCGCTGGAAAGGCAATGAGTGGATGGGCGGTCGGTTATCCACAGGCCCGAATCCGCTGAGTTCCTATGCGGCACTGGACGAAATCGTCGCCCGGATTACTGATCGCAAGCAGTTTCCGGACGTGAAACAGATCGTGATTTTCGGTCACTCCGGCGGGGGGCAGGTGGTGCAGCGATACGCTTTGCTCGCCAAGGATCAACCCGCGCTGAAGGCCAACGCAATTCACCTGCGCTACGTGGTGGCCAATCCGTCTTCGTATGCCTATTTCAACGAACAGCGACCGGTCGCGTTCGATCACGCGCAATGCCCCAACTTCAATCGCTGGAAGTACGGCCTGTCAGACATGCCGATATACGCCGGTGGGCAAACGCCGTTGCAGCTTGAAAGCCGTTACATCAAACGCGAGGTGATTTATCTGCTCGGACAGCAGGACATCGACCCGCAGCATCCGGCGCTGGACAAAGGCTGCGAGGCCGAGGCGCAAGGGGCTGACCGCCTGACGCGCGGGAAGCTGTATTTTGGCTACCTGCTACGCCGCCATCCGGAAGGGGTGAATCAGCGGCTGGTTGAAGTACCCGGGGTTGGGCACAACGGCGATGGGATGTTGACGTCGCCTGAGGGACAAAAAGCTCTGTTTGATCAGTAATGCGGTGGCCATGTCGGCCTCTTCGCGAGCAAGCCCGCTCTCACAGAGGACGGGCTTCGGACTCAACGTTGTATCCACTGATAATCCCCTGTGGGAGCGGGCTTGCTCGCGAAGGCGTCCGTCCAGACACTCAATGGCTCAGGCGAACACCATCCGCCGCAACTCAACACAATCCTGCGCATGCCAGTCCGTCAGCTCCGGCCATGGGTTATCCGGCAGGTTCACCAGCACCGTCCGCGTCCCTGCCGCCCGACCGCAATCCAGATCAAAGCGGTAATCGCCGACCATCACCATCTCGCTGGCCGGCACCGACCACGCCTCGGCCAACTTCAGCAATCCACCCGGATGCGGCTTGGGCGGCGCGTCATCACGGCCCAGCACATCCTCCACGGCAAAGCAGTCAGCCAGGCCAATCGCCTCCAGTGTGACATGCGCCAGTTCGCGGGCATTACGGGTGAGAATGCCGAGGCGATAACCGCGCGAGTGCAGGTCACGCACCAGTGCCACGGCGCCGGTGGCCGGAGTCGAGCCCCGCGCCAGATCACGTTCGTGCTCCAGCAACCAGGCATGTTTCGCCGCCGCTTCAGCGGCTGGCAGCGCGCCAAGGTGGGTGAGAATGTCGTCCTCGGGCGGAATCGACAACGCCACGCGAATCGCCGCGAAGTCATGGACGGCAACGGTGAGCGTGCCGTCCATGTCGAACACCCAATGCTTCACATCAACGAGGCTCATGCCCAGTCCTTGCGATGCCGAATCAGGCCTTCCTGAGTCACCGAGGCGACCAGTTGCCCGGCACGGTTGTAGACGCTGCCACGGGAGAAACCACGGGAATTGCCGGCCCACGGACTGTCCATCGCATAGAGCAACCAGTCATCGGCACGCAGATCGTTGTGGAACCACAGCGCGTGATCGAGGCTGGCGACCTGCATGTCTTTCTGCCAGACCGATTTGCCGTGGGGCAGCATCGAGGTGGTCAACAGACCGAAGTCCGAGGCATAGGCCAGCAGGTATTTATGCAAGGCCGGGAGATCGGCCAAGGCGCCGTCGGCGCGAAACCACACATACTTCACCGGATCGGCCGGTTGCGGGTTGTACGGGTCTTTCTCGGTGACCGGGCGCACCTCGATCGGTTTCGGGCACAGCAGTTTTTCGCGCATGTGCTCCGGAATCAGGTGCGCGCGCTGCTGGGTCAGTTCCAGTTCCGATGGCAGGTTTTCCGGCCCGACCACGACCGGCATCTGGCTCTGATGCTCGAAACCCTCTTCGTCGTACTGGAACGAAGCACTGCAAGTGAAAATCGGATGGCCCTTCTGGATCGCCGTCACCCGGCGAGTGCTGAAACTGCCGCCATCGCGCACGCGGTCCACCGAATAGACCACCGGCAACTTGGCGTCGCCCGGACGCAGGAAATAGCCGTGCATCGAATGCACATGGCGGGTTTCTTCAACCGTCTGACTGGCCGCCGACAACGACTGACCGAGTACCTGCCCCCCGAACAACTGACGAAAACCAAGGTCCTGGCTACGGCCACGGAACAGGTTTTCTTCGATCGGTTCCAGGGTCAGCAGGTCGACCAGATCTTCCAACACTTGGCTCATTCAGACTCTCCTCACACAAAGCTATGCCGCGCAGTCTTGGCTGCGGCGGCCGATTCAGATTCTGGCGCGGGCCAATGATATGGCGGCCATTGTAAACGTCCGTGTCGGCTTATCCATGCAAGGTTTGCAGCCACTGCTCCCGGGTGATGCGGTACAGCACATGTTTGCGTAACGGATCACCGACGGCGAGTTTCGGGTGATCGAAATCATCCGCCGGCGCGTGGTGCATGCCGATCGCCTGCATGACTTTCTCCGAAGGCAGATTGGATTTCGCGGTGAAGGACACCATTTCCTTCAGGGCCAACCGGTCAAACCCGCAACGCAGAGCAGTCCATGCCGCTTCACTGGCATAACCCAAGCCCCAATGTTCCTTGGCCAGGCGCCAGCCGATTTCCACTGCCGGCGTAAAAGGTGCATCGAAACCGACGACGCAAAGTCCGGTGAAACCGATGAACTCGCCACTGTCCTTGCGCTCCAGCGCCCACAAACCGAAACCATGCTCAGCAAAATGCCCGCGCACACGGCCGATCAGCGCGGCGCTTTCCAGACGGCTCAACCGAGCGGGAAAGTAGCGCATCACCTGAGGATCGGCACACATCGCCGCAAATGCCGGCAAATCTTCGTCCTGCCACTGACGCATCAGCAGGCGTGCGCTTTCCAGTTCCAGTATCGGCTCCATCGTGCTCCTCCGTTTCCATGCCGCAAGTCTACATCGCTGGTAGGATCGCTCACTCTTTCCTACGTTTCCTACATGAAGTCGCCATGCCACTGCCGCTGATCTATCACGAAGACTACAGCCCCGAGTTTCCGGCGGATCACCGCTTTCCCATGGACAAATTCCGTCTGCTGCGCGATCACCTGGTCGACAGCGGCCTGACCTGCGACGCCGATTTGCTGCGCCCAGAGATTTGTCCCAACGACATCCTCGCCCTGGCCCATGACCGTCGCTATATCGAACGCTACATGAGCGGCGAGTTGTCCCGCGAAGACCAACGGCGCCTCGGCCTGCCGTGGAATGAAGCACTGGCCCGGCGCACGGTGCGGGCGGTCGGCGGTTCGATTCTGGCGGCGGAAAAAGCCCTTGAGCATGGTTTGGCTTGTCATCTGGCCGGCGGCACCCATCACGCCCACTACGACTACCCGGCCGGGTTTTGCATCTTCAATGACCTGGCAATCATCAGCCAGTACCTGCTGCAAAGCGGCCGGGTGAACCGGGTGTTGATCTTCGATTGCGATGTGCATCAGGGTGACGGCACGGCGCGGATTCTGCACGACACCCCGGAGGCGATTACCGTTTCCCTGCACTGCGAGAAGAATTTTCCTGCACGCAAAGCCGAAAGTGACTGGGACATTCCGCTGCCCAAAGGCATGGGCGATGCCGACTATTTAAAAGTCGTGGACGACACGCTCAACTATTTGCTGGCGCTGTATCAACCGGATCTGGTGCTGTACGACGCGGGCGTCGATGTGCACAAGGACGACGCCCTCGGTTATCTGCAACTCACCGACGCAGGCGTTGCCGCCCGGGATGAAAGCGTGATGCGCCATTGCCTGGGCCGTGATATTCCGGTGGTCGGCGTGATTGGCGGCGGCTACAGCAAGGATCGCCACGCCCTCGCCCGCCGCCACGGCATTCTCCATCACAGCGCGCAACGGGTCTGGACGTCACACGGTTGTCATTGAGGTGTGCTGCGTTACCCACATTCGCTGTGGAACGGCCTGTGGATAACCTGAGTGCAAGGGACTAGAGGCCATGCTGGACATAGCTTGCAGCACGATGGTCATTTATTAACCATATTTTGTGGATCACCACAGCCCCCTCCCACCCTGTCCGGCGCTGTTAGAATGCGCGGCTTATCCCGCCATACCGCAGCGCACGCCATGACTCAGACTTCCGCCCCCCTCCCCGCTCACGTCGCCATCATCGGCGGTGGCCCTGCCGGCCTGATGGCCGCCGAAGTGCTGGGCCAGGCCGGAGTGCGCGTCGACCTGTACGACGGCATGCCCTCGGTGGGCCGCAAGTTTCTGCTGGCCGGCGTCGGCGGCATGAACATCACCCATTCCGAAGCCTACCCGGCGTTCCTTTCGCGCTACGCCGAACGCGCACCGCAAATCGCCCCGTTGCTGCGCAGCTTCGACGCCGATGCGTTGTGCCGCTGGATTCACGATCTGGGCATCGAAACCTTCATCGGCAGTTCCGGCCGTGTGTTCCCCACCGACATGAAAGCCGCGCCCCTGCTGCGCGCCTGGCTCAAACGCCTGCGCGACAGCGGCGTAGTTATCCACACCCGCCACCGCTGGCTCGGTTGGGATGAACACGGCGCGCTGCGCATCGACACCCCCGATGGCGAAATCACCATCAGCCCCGACGCCACCCTGCTCGCCCTCGGCGGCGGCAGTTGGTCGCGACTCGGTTCCGACGGCGCATGGATGTTGCCGCTTGAGCAGCGTGGCGTAGGACTGGCGCCATTGCAGCCGAGCAATTGCGGCTTCGAAGTGCAGGCCTGGAGCGAATTGCTTGTCAGCAAATTCGCTGGCGCACCGCTGAAAAATATCGCCATCGGCTTGAACGACGACATTGCGCGCTTGGGCGAATGCGTGATCACCGCGACCGGTATTGAAGGAAGTTTGATCTACGCGTTGTCGGCACCGATGCGCGAGGCGATCAACGCGCACGGCTCAGCGACCATTCACATCGACCTGCTGCCCGGCCGGCCTGTGGATAAATTACAGGCTGCGCTGAGCAAACCGCGTGGCTCGCGCTCGATGGCCAAGCACTTGCACAGTCAGGTCGGGATTGACGGGGTGAAAGCGGCGTTGTTGCGTGAGTTGACTGATGCGGCGACCTTCGCCGATCCAGCGCGGCTGGCGCGGGCGATCAAAGCATTGCCGCTGACCTTGGTGAAAACCCGTCCGCTGGATGAGGCGATCAGCAGTGCCGGGGGCGTGACGTTCGAGGCGATGGACGAGCGCCTGATGCTCAAGGCCTTGCCGGGCGTGTTCTGCGCTGGCGAGATGCTCGATTGGGAAGCACCGACGGGCGGGTACTTGCTGACGGGGTGTTTTGCCAGTGGCCGGGCTGCCGGGTTCGCAATATTGGAGTGGCTGCAGCGCGAGGGCTGAAGACCGCAGTGCGCCCTTCGCGAGCAAGCCCGCTCCCACAGTTGACCGCTTTCAATTGAAGTACTCGGTCGAATGTGGGAGCGGGCTTGCTCGCGAAAGCAGTCTTAGTGACGCCGCATCAAAATCAAGGCTTACGCTTACGCGGCCCGGTATTGAATACCGGCACTTTACGCACAGGCTTGATCGAAGGCTCCGGCGCCTGCGTCTCGCCGCTGTCGACCCATTTACCCAGATTGCGCTTGCCGCCACCGCCGGAGGTTTTCGGCTTTTTCGGTTTCTTCGGCTTCTTGATCACCTGACCGCTGGCGTCGGTATCCGGCACGCGGTGCTCAGGTTCAAAGTCCGGTTCGTTCTGGCGCTTCAACGTCTGGCGCGTCAGCATCTCGATGGCCGAGAGCATGTTCACTTCATCGGCACACACCAGCGAAATCGCTTCGCCCGTCGCACCGGCACGGCCAGTACGGCCGATACGGTGAATGTAATCCTCGGCCACGATCGGTAGATCAAAG
Organism: Pseudomonas sp. RA_15y_Pfl2_54; assembly: GCF_963971015.1. Lineage (NCBI taxonomy): Bacteria > Pseudomonadati > Pseudomonadota > Gammaproteobacteria > Pseudomonadales > Pseudomonadaceae > Pseudomonas > Pseudomonas sp. RA_15y_Pfl2_54. The sequence goes on along the minus strand of NZ_CAXAPN010000001.1, from coordinate 156,629 downwards.
TTGACCACCAGCGGCAAGTCTTCGATGTCCAGACCACGGGCCGCGACATCGGTGGCGACCAGAATCTGCACTTCGCTGAGTTTGAAACGATCCAGCGCACGCTGACGGGTCGCCTGCGGTTTATCACCGTGGATGCCGTCGGCGTTGACGCCCAGGCCCTGGAGTTTTTCCACCAGCGCGTCCACGCCGTTACGGGTCTTGGCGAACACCAGCACCTGCTTCCACTTGCTCTTGCGCATCAGATGCACGAACAGTTCGGCCTTGCGCTTCTTGTCCACCGTCACCACCCACTGCTTGACGGTGTTGGCGGCGACGTTGCGCGGGCTGACTTCGACGCTCAGTGGGTCGTTGAGCATCTGCCCGGCCAGCAGGCGAATATCGTCGGAGAAGGTCGCGGAGAACAGTAGGGTCTGGCGCTTTTTCGGCAGCATGCGGTAGATGTTCGCCAGTTCTTCGGAGAAGCCCAAGTCGAGCATACGATCGGCTTCATCCAGCACCAGGGTTTGCAACTGATCGAGTTTCAGCGCGTTCTGGCGGAACAGGTCAATCAGGCGACCAGGCGTGGCGACCAGCACATCAACGCCGCCGCGCAGCTTCATCATTTGCGGGTTGATGCTGACGCCGCCGTAAACCGCATAAGTGCGCAGCGGCAGGTTTTCGGCGTACTGGCGCACAGACTCATGAACCTGCTCGGCCAGCTCGCGGGTCGGCACCAGAATCAGCGCACGCGCCGAGTTGGCAGTGACTTTCGGCCCTTCCATGGCCAGCAACTGCAGCAGCGGCAAGGCGAAACCGGCGGTTTTGCCAGTGCCGGTCTGGGCCGCTGCCATCAGGTCGCGACCGGCCAGCACGGCCGGAATGGCTTGCGCCTGCACCGGCGTCGGGGTCTGGTAGCCGAGCGTCTCGAGGGAGCGCAGCAAGGGTTCGATCAGGCCAAGGGAGGCGAAAGTCATGGGAGTACCGTAGGAAAATTCAGCGCGGATTTGCAAAAGAGTGTGCAAAACGAATGTGCAATGGCGCGCAGTTTACCCTAATTCGTACGGTTTTCTGTTGGCAGGGTTGTCGGCGCCACGACTGGCGGCGGAGGCGCCCGACGCCACTGGGGTAGCCCAATCAGCACCACCGCGCTGATGATCACCAGCATCGCCAGTGCTTCTTCAATGCCAATGCTCTCGCCGACGAAGACAATCCCCAGCAACACCGCCACCGCCGGATTGACGTAGGCATAACTGGTGGCCGCCGCCGGACGCACGTGCTTGAGCAGGTACATGTACGAGTTGAAGGCAATGATCGAGCCGAAGAAGATCAGATACGCCAGCGCCAACCAGCCTTCCACTGGCGGCACGGCTTGCAAGTGCTCACCGCTCAGCGCACTGCCGATCAACAACACGACGCCGCCAACGAGCATTTCCACGGCACTGGCCATCGCGCCTGGCGGCAGGGGCAAGTGTCGGCTCCAGACCGAACCGAACGCCCACGACGCCGCAGCAAAAATCAGCAACATCGCCCCCAGCGGACTCGATTGAAGGTTGGAGCCCATGTTGAGCATGGCGATGCCGATAATCCCCAACACCACCCCGGCCCATTCGAGACGGGTATTACGCGCCCCCCAGAAATAACCGCAGAGCAACGTGAACAACGGCACCGTCGCCACCGCCAACGCCGCAACGCCTGAAGCCACGCCGGTGTGTTCGGCCACACTCACGGCGCCGTTACCAAGACTCAACAGCAAAATCCCGATGATCCCCGCCGCTTTCCACTGCGCCCAGGTCGGTGCCGGCGCCCCGCGCCAACGCAGGAAGGCGTACATCAGCGTCCCTGCAATCACGAAGCGCACCCCGCCAAGCATCAGCGGCGGCCAGTATTCAACACCAATGCGGATCACCAGATAGGTCGACCCCCAAATCACATACAGCGCAAAAAACGCGGCGATCAGCGGCAAGGGAAAACGGCGCAGGGCAGGCATGGACGGCTCGAAAGTCAGAGGCGAGGGATGGATTATTCTAGAAAGGCCAACGGGCAAAAATAAGTTACAAAACCTGTTTATCAGGCCAGTACACTTTGGAAATCACGGAGATCGACGGGATAAACCGCGATTTCGAAAGTCTGGCATTTACAGGAGTTCGGCCTTGGACAAATACGACCGCATGCTGCTCAGCGCCCTACTCGAAAACGGTCGTGCGTCCTACGCCGACCTGGCGCGCAAAGTAAATCTGTCAGCGCCCGCCGTGGCCGAGCGCGTGGCCAAACTGGAAGCATCCGGGGTGATCACCGGGTATGAGGCAAAAATCAACCTGTCGAAAATCGGCTTGCCGATCCAGTGCGTGATCGAACTGCGCCTGCACCAGAACGGCAGCCAGAAGGTGTACGACGAACTGGCCACGATCTCGCAACTGACCGAGTGCTTTCGAGTGACGGGCGATCCGTGCGTGATCATGAAAGGGGCGGTGGGCTCAATGCTGGAACTGGAGGCGTTGATCAATCGGGTGGCGAAATTCGGGTTCAGCAAGACGTCGATTGTGCTTTCGAGCGCCATCGAAAAACGCGTGCCGCTCGGCCATATCGAAAACAACGGCAAACAGACCTGACGCCAGCAGAGATCCAATCTGGGAGCGGGCTTGCTCGCGAAGGCGGTGAATCAGTCGACATCAATGTTGAATGAAACACCAACTTCGCGAGCCAGCCCGCTCCCGCAGGGTTATCTGTTGACCTGAACATCAGCGATAGCGCTGGAGATGCTCGCTCACTTTCGCCGCTGGCACTTTCTGCAGCTTGCACAGCAGATCATGCGATAGCTCGCGTACGCCGTGCTTGTCTCGCAACTCCCCCGTCAGATGCGCCATCAAGTTCGCCGCCATCTCCGCATCCGCCATCGCCCGGTGAGCCTGACCGGTGTGCGGCAGGCGGGCGAATGTGGTGAGGGTGCCAAGTTTGTGATTCGGCGCGGCCGGCATCAGTCGGCGGGCGAGTAACAGCGAGCAGGCGAAGTTCTGCAATCGGGTGCGTTTGATTCGCCCCAGTTCGAAGTCCCAGAACTTCTGGTCGAACGAGGCGTTGTGCGCCACCAGCGGCGTGCAGCCGACGAACTCGTTGACCTCTTCCATGACCTTTTCCGCCGAGGGTGCGCTGCGCAGCATGGCGTTGCTGATGCCGGTCAGTTGTTCGATAAACGCAGGAACGCGCACGCCAGCGTTCATCAGGCTCTGGTAACGCTCGACGATACGGCCGTTTTCCAGCATGACCACGGCGATTTCCGTGGCGCGACAGCTGCTGTTCGGCGACAGGCCGGTGGTTTCAAAGTCGATGACTGCAATGCGTTCCAAACCGGGTTCAACTCCGTTCAAATCAATTCTTGAGCAACGCTCAGTTTTTCAACAGCAGTGCGCCTTCGATCGGCACATAACGGCTGGCGGCGCGGATCAGCGAGTTGGCGGTCAGGCCGGGCACGCCGTAGGCGACTGCCTGTACACCGTGCTTGCTGATGATGCGTTCGAGCAGCATGTCAAAGTCACCGTCGCCGGAAGCCAGGACGATTTCGTCGACGTGGTCGGCGGCGTCCATGATGTCCAGGGTGATGCCCACGTCCCAGTCGCCCTTGGCCGAGCCGTCGCTGCGCTGGATGTAGGGTTTGAGCTTTACGGTGAAGCCGAGGTTGCGCAGGATCTGCTGGAACTGCTGCTGTTTGCTGTCGCCACGGTCGATGGCGTAGGCGTAGGCCTCGACAATCTGCCCATCCTTGCTGATGTCCGCCCACAGCGCCGCATAGTTGAAGTGGCAACCATAAGCCTGACGCACGGTGTAGTAGAGGTTCTGCACATCGGCGAACACTGCGATTTTTTTCACCGGAGTTCCTGTGGGCGCGCAAGCGCACGAAGCGGGATCAGGCGCTGGGCCCGAAAAAGGCGCTCAGTATGCCAGCCAACAGGAACGTTCCGCGAATAATCGCCCCGGAGCCCTCACAGGCTCCGGACGAATGGTTAATCAGACGAAGGAATCGTCGTCATCGAAGAACGATGAACTGTCATCGCTGTAGTCGGTGTCGTTAAATCCGCCCTGGTCATTGCCGTAGGAATCGTTACCGGCCATGCGCTGATCGTCACCCCAGCCGTTGTTGCTCTGGTCGGCGACTTGAGCCGGCTCTTCCTTGATCACCTCAACAATCTCTTGCGGCTGCTGATTGTGGTGGAACAGGCTGCTGATTCCCTGCGCCAGCATCACACCACCGGCTACACCGGCCGCGGTTTTCAAGGCGCCGCCGAGAAAGCTGCTGCCGGCCGCCGGTGCGGCTTGTTGCGCATAATTGGGCGGTGGCGCAGCAAAACCCTGTTGCGCAGGTGGAGCACCAACGTTCTGCTGTGGTGCAGGCTCGCGCCAGCCACCCGTGGACGCCGGAGCAGCACTCGGGGTCGGTGCCGGACGCGGGCTGCCACCAAAGATGCTCGACAGGAAACCGCCGCCACTGCTCGGCGCCGGCGCTGCACTCTGCGCTTTGGCCGCTTGCAGTTCGGCCTGCAACTGCTGGACTTGCCGGGTCAGTTGCTTGTTCTGCTCATCCAGGCTTTTGAGCGCCGCCTCTTGAACCAGAATCGCCTGGGTCATGAAATAACCTGCCGCCGGCTGGCGCGTCAGGTGTTCCTTGATCCGCGTCTCGGCCTGGGCGTCGCGCGGGGCTGCCTCCGTTTCGGCCTGTTGCAGCCGGGAAAACAGTCCATCGATCAGGGTTTGCTCTTCGCTGTTCATGGCGACCTCGTAGATTGCCGGGGATAACATGGCCCTCGCCCACTTTTGGACAAGGTGCTCGTCCGTAATGGAGGCTGCGACAAAACCTTTCAATGACCTTTACCGAATGTTTACGTTTGTGTGGGCTGGCGCATCATCGGTTAAAGTGAGCCACTGTTTTCGACCTGCGATACCGACTGATGAATGCCTTCGAAGTGCTGCGCGACTCTCTGTTCTTTTTCAAACGCCATTTGGCCAGCATCGTGCAGTTGTGCCTGCCGCTGGTGATCGTCGAAGCGCTGCTGCAACAAGTGGTGGATCACGCCAGCGACCCGGACAGTTTCTCATCCGTCAGTGTGATCGTCGGCTTGCTGGTCTATCCGTTGTACACCGCCGCATTAATCCTGTTTCTCGACGCACGCACCCGTGGAGAAGCCCCGCGCACCCTTGATCTGCTGGCGATGTCTGCGCGGTTGTGGCCGCGTTTCGCCCTGCTCACCGCGCTCAACACGTTGCTGATTCTGCTGGGCCTTTCGCTGTATTTCCTGCCGGGCCTGATTTTGATGGTGATGCTGGCGTTCGGCGAATACCTGTTGGTGCTGCGCGGCCTTAATCCATTGCACGCCATGAAGGAAAGCCTGTGGCTGAGCCGCGGGCATTTCTGGCGAATTCTGCTGTGCATTCTGTGTGTGATGACGCCTTTGTGGTTGCTCAAGGGGGCGACGCTGGCGGTATACCCCGAGCCGCAGAACCCGATAGTGTCGGTGCTGATCGACAGTGGCCACAGCTTCCTGCAACTGTTCACCAGCGTGGTGCTGTTCCGCCTGTTCATGCTGATCAGCCAACTCCCGGAAAAACGTGACGGCGCGGTCTGACCGCTCCGCAATTGGGCTTCGAGACCGCCGTCAGGTATGCTCGGGGCCACTTTCTGTAACGCTATAAGCCGAGCCATGACCCGTCTACTGCGCTACACCCTGTTGCTCGCTCTGCTCGCCGTCATCTTGATCGGCGCGCTGATTTTCGGCCTGACCTGGCGCCCCGACGCCCGCGAAATCCTGCCGGTCAGTTGCACCGGCACACCGCCCATGCTGGTGCCCGGGCAAGCGCTGAAAGTCATGACCTGGAACGTGCAGTATCTGGCCGGCAAGCGTTATGTGTTCTGGAATGACCTGGCCCAGGGTAACGATGAAGCGCCGACGCTGGAGGACATGGCCTTCAGCCTCGATGAAGTGGCGCGGGTAATCCGCGACGAACAACCCGATCTGGTGCTGTTGCAGGAACTCGATGACGGCGCCAAGGCCAGCGACTATCAGGATCAACTCAAGTTGTTGCAGGAGCGGGTCGCCGATCTGTACCCGTGCAGCGCCAGCGCTTTTGACTGGAAAGCCGATTTTGTCCCTGAGCCCCATATCTATGGCAGCGTTGGCCGGCAACTGGCGACGCTGAGCCGCTATCGCATCGAACATGCCGAACGCCTGCAATTACCGGTGGCCCCAAGCAATTTCATCAGCCGCCAGTTCCAGCCCAAAGACGCCCTGCTCGCGACCAAACTGCCGCTCAGCGATGGCGGGCAACTGACCGTATTCAATACCCATCTGGAACGCGCCCACCGACCGGACGACACGTTGCATGCGCAAGTGACGGCCGTGGCCAAGGTGCTCGACAAGTATGAAAGTCAGGGCCTGCCGTGGCTGATCGGTGGCGACTTCAACCTGTTGCCGCTGGGCCAATATCGTCGTTTGCCCGCCGAGCAGCGCACGCCCTACTCCGCCGACAGCGAGCTGCATCTGCTGTGGGACAAGTACCCGATGATCCCGACCAACAGCGAAGCCAGCGGCATCGACCGCGCGCAATGGCTGACCCACTACCCCAACGACCCCGGCCTCAACGGCCCGGATCGCACGGTCGACTATCTGTTCTACAGCCCGAAGATCAAACGGGTGGAAGCGATGGTGCGTCAGGACGACACGCTGCGCATTTCCGATCATTTGCCGGTGATTGCGCGGTTCCTGCTGCCGGCTGCGCCTTAAAAACGCAGCATGGCCACAATCAGCTGCGGCGCTTGACCACACGCCGATGGCAATCCGCCGGGCCCAGCAACTCGCCAGCTTTGGAGCGCACCGTAATGGTCTCGACCGGCTCCGAGTGCTCGTTGTCCAGCAACACCGAATAACTCTCGCCCTTGCTGAACAGGAAGTCCTCGCCCCACTGGCGCATGCTGATCACGATGGGGAACACCGAACGTCCCATCTCGGTCAGCACGTACTCTTTGTAAGCGGTGCCATCGGATGCCGGCTGCACCTCAAACACGCCCAGTTCGACCAACCTCTTGAGCTTCGCCGAGAGGATATTTTTAGCTAGGCCCAGACGTTTCTGGAATTCACTGAAGCGACGCACGTCATCGAAAGCGTCGCGGATGATCATCAACACCCAACGATCGCCAATAGCCTCAAGCGTGCGGGCCACCGGGCATTCGCTTTGTGCCAGTAGCAACTGTCTGGCCATGAGACTCCAATTTTTGCGAGATCGTGCGCGTTAGAACAGTTCTAACGGCAGAAGAAAATATTGCGTGAAAAACCAGTTGCAGATTAAAACCCGTTTCGATAAAAATCAACGCATCGGTTTTGTTTTGAAACCTGTTATTCCCAAGGATGGAATGATGACGTTGAACCTCCTAAGGCCCTCGAAAAGCGACGTCAACGCCGAAAAGACAGCCGACGCCGTTACTGCTCCAGCCCCTGATGGACGCACAACTGCCCGTGGTTTAAGTCGTCAACAGACGTTTCTCTTCGCGATTACCTGCGCCATGGCCGTGGCCAATGTCTACTTCGCACAACCGCTGCTGGAGTCGATGGGCGCCAGCCTGTCAGTGTCGCCCGACACTATTGGTGTAGTGGTCACGGCGACTCAGGCCGGTTATGCAGTGGGCCTGTTGTTCATCGTCCCGTTGGGCGATCTGCTCAATCGCAAGCGGCTGATTCTGACGCAGATGCTGCTGTCGGCCGTGTCGTTGTGTGCGGTTGGGCTGGCGCAGAGTTGGGGCATGTTACTCGGCGCAATGGTGCTGGTCGGCCTGATGGCAGTGGTCGTGCAGGTGGTGGTCGCCTACGTGGCCACACTCGCCAGCCCCGAGCAACGTGGTGAAGCGATTGGCACGGTGACCAGTGGCGTAGTGTTGGGCATTCTGCTGGCGCGCTTTGTGTCTGGCGCGGTGGCCGATCTGGCCGGATGGAGAGGCGTCTACTTCGTCTCGGCAGCCTTGATGATCGGCATGGCGCTGGTGCTGTACCGCACGCTGCCGACATCGAACACGCCACCGGCCAAAGACAGTTACGTGCAGTTGTTGCGCTCAGTGTTCCAGTTGTATCTCACCGAACGGACGCTACGCGTCAGGGGCACCTTTGCCCTGCTGATATTCGCTGCATTCAGCGTGCTGTGGACCGCCATGGTATTGCCGCTAAGCGCACCACCACTGTCACTGTCGCACACCCAGACAGGCTTGTTCGGTCTGGCCGGGGTAGCGGGCGCGCTGGCCGCCGCAAGGGCCGGGCGAATGGCCGATCAGGGCCTGGGCAATCGCACGACAGGGATTGCGCTGGTGCTATTGACCCTGTCCTGGCTGCCCACCGCGTTTGTTGAAAGCTCATTGCTGGCGATGGTCGTAGGTGTGGTACTGCTCGACTTTGCCGTGCAAGCGGTGCATGTGACCAACCAAAGCCTGATCTTCGCCGCGCGGCCCGACGCGCAAAGCCGACTGGTGGGGGCCTACATGTGCTTCTACTCCGTGGGCAGCGGCATCGGCGCTATTACGGCCACCTACACTTACGCCCATTTTGGCTGGGGCGCGGTTTGCCTGCTGGGCGCGGCCTTCAGTGGGATAGCGCTGTTGTACTGGTTATCTCTGGAGCTGACCTCCCGTAATTGTCTGACTACCTGAAGGCGTACCTGTAATGAAACCACTGCACGTCGTATTGGCTGTACTGATCACCGCAATCTGGGGGGTCAACTTCTCGGTCATCAAGCTGGGATTGGCGACCGTAGATCCTTTTATTCTGGCGGGTATCCGCTTCAGCCTTTGTGCATTACCGGCGATCTTTTTCATCCGCAAACCGAATGTGCCATGGCGCTACATCATCGGTTACGGACTGGTGTTCGGCATCGGCTTGTGGGGCATCGTCAACCTGGGTATCAAGGCCGGGCTTTCGGCGGGCATCGCTTCGCTGGTGCTGCAATTGAGCGCGTTTTTCACGATTCTGTTGGGCGGCTGGGTGTTCAAGGAAGCGCTGACCCGATTTCAGGTACTGGGCATGCTGATCGCACTTGGCGGATTGTTGTGCATCATCATGATCAGCGATGGCTCGGTCAGTCTGCCCGGCGTGCTGCTGGTGCTGGTGGGCGCGGTGTCATGGAGTGTCGCCAACATCATCAACAAGAAGGCCAGCACCCTGGAAGTCTTCGGGTTTCTGGTCTGGTCCAGCGCCTTTGCACCGATCCCGTTGTTCGCTCTCGACTACACGGTGAACGGCAGCGCCGGCTTCACCTCGTTCGTCAATCAGGTCGATACGACCGCCGTGCTGTCGATCCTGTTTCAGGTCTACCCGAACACACTGTTCGCCTACTGGATCTGGAACTCGCTGCTCAAAACCTACCCGGTTTCGACCGTCGCGCCACTGTCGTTGCTGGTGCCGATTTTCGGCATGCTCGGTTCGGTGCTGATCTTCCACGAGAGCGTGCCAGCGAGCAAGGTGCTGACGGTGATGCTGATCGTGGTCGGCCTGGCCGTTGGCCTCTATGGGCAGCGTATTTTCAATGCGATGCTTGCGCGCCCTGCGCGCACTTCAATATGAATCGCCAGGGAGTAAGTATGGGGCCGGGGAGACGTGAATTCGTCAAGGGCCGCTGTTAGCCCCTGAATCGGCGCCTTGCATTGGCACAGCCCCGGATCAGGTCCCCCGGGGCTTCGCCCGTGCCGTGGCTTCAGCCACCAACGGATCATCTGGCCAATAATGCTTGGGATACCGACCTTTCAAATCCTTCTTGACCTCGGCATACGTGCTGCGCCAGAAGTTGGCCAGATCCTGCGTCACCTGCACCGGTCGTCGTGCCGGGGACAGCAGGTGCAACTTGACCACCTGCCGCCCGCCGGCAATCCTTGGCGTCTCGGCGAGGCCAAACAGCTCCTGCAAACGCACCGCCAGAATCGGCGGAATCTCGCTGTAGTCCAGACGAATCGACGACCCCGACGGCACGCTCAAATGGTGCGGTGCCAGCTCATCCAGCCGTTGCGGCAGCGGCCATGGCAGTAGATTGCGGACGATGCTGGACAGATCGAGGTTGGCAAAATGACTGAGCCGCGAGACCTTGCCCAGATACGGCATCAGCCAGTCTTCAAGAGTTTTCAACAGCGTCGCGTCGCTGACATCCGGCCATTGGCTTTCGTCCTGAGTGTTCAGATCAAGTTGCCGTAACAACGCAACACGGGCCTGCCACTGGCGCAGCTCCGGTGTCCACGGCAGCAGTTCCAGCCCCTTGCGTCGCACCAGATTGACCAGCGCCTGACTGCGGGCGGCTTCATCGAGACCGGTTAGCGGTTCGCGGCTGAGGATCAACTCGCCGACCTTGCGCTGACGCTCGGCGCGCAGCACGCCTTCGCGCTCGTCCCAGTCGAGTTGATCGACGTTGCGCACTTGTTCGGCGAGCACTGAGTCGAACAGCGCCGGATCGAAATCCGCTGCCAGATAAATCCGTTCCTCGCGCTGACCCTGACGGCTGCCGAGGTCGGCAATCACAATCCACGGCTCTTTCATCAGGCTGTCCGCTTCGGCGAACAGCGCGGCGCGACCGTTGGCCAAGCGGTATTCGGCGCCACCGGCACGTCGTTGCTGGGCGACGCGATCCGGGTAGGCCAAGGCCAGCAGTGCGCCAAGCCAGCGTGGGTGATCAGGGTCGCTGACCGGCTCGCTCGCCTTGCCCCGCAAATAACCGCGATACTGCCGCGCCAGTTGCCGTGCACGTTGCACACCGCCCTGCGCGCCACGAGCCGCACGTTCTTCGCCGGACAGCAGCACCAGGCGGCTGTGCAGATCCGCCCCGGCACCGCGCAAGATATCGCGCTCGCCAAGCAACGCGGCGACATCGCAGGCCATGTTTGCCAAGCCCAACGCTTGCCCGCGCAGCAACAAATGGCCGATACGCGGATGCGCCGGCAACTCGGCCATGGCCTGACCGTGCGAAGTCAGAGCCTGCCCTTCCAAAGCGCCGAGTCGCTGCAGCAGATCCTGCGCCTGTGCATAAGCCGCCGCCGGTGGCACGTCGAGCCAGACCAGTTCGCCCGGCGTAACGCCCCAGCGCCCCAGTTGCAGCGCCAGGCTGGCCAGATCCGCTGAGAGAATTTCCGCGCTGCCGTAAGCCGCCAGTTGTTCGTGCTGATCCTGCGACCACAACCGATAACAAACACCCGACTCCAAGCGTCCCGCCCGACCCGCACGCTGCGTGGCGCTGGCCTTGGAGATGCGCTGAGTGTCGAGCCGCGTCATGCCGCTGCCCGGATCGAAACGCGGCACCCGCGCCAACCCGGCGTCGATCACCACGCGCACGCCGTTGATGGTCAGACTGGTCTCGGCGATGTTGGTCGCCAGCACCACTTTGCGCTGCCCGGCCGGCGCCGGATCGATGGCGGCGCGTTGGGCATTGAGGTCAAGTTCGCCGTGCAGCGGGCAGAGCAAGACGTCTTGGCGCTCGCCAATGGCATCGCTCAATTGTTGATGCACACGGCGAATTTCCGCCTGCCCCGGGAGGAACACCAACAGGCTGCCGGTTTCATCGTTAAGGGCTTCGAGCACGGTCTGCGTCACGCGCTGATCGATGTATTCGCCGGGCTGAAACGGCCGCCCCCAGCGCATCGTCACTGGATACATGCGCCCTTCACTGCGCAGGATCGGTGCGTCGTCGAGCAACCCGGCCAGACGCTCGCCTTCCAGCGTGGCCGACATCAGCAAAATTTTCAGCGGCTGTTCAGCTCGAAACAGCTCACGACCGTTCAAACTCAGGGCCAGCGCCAGATCGGCGTCGAGGCTGCGCTCGTGGAATTCATCGAAAATCAGCAGACCCACGCCTTCCAGCGCAGGGTCGTCCTGCAAGCGGCGAGTGAGAATGCCTTCAGTGACCACTTCAATGCGTGTGTTGGGGCCGACCTTGCTGTCGAGGCGAATGCGATAACCGACGGTTTCACCGACCTTCTCGCCCAGTTCGCTGGCCAATCGCTCAGCAGCGGCGCGCGCGGCCAAGCGGCGCGGCTCAAGCATCAGAATGGTTTGCCCGCTCAGCCACGCTTCGTTGAGCAAGGCCAACGGCACGCGGGTGGTTTTACCGGCGCCGGGCGGCGCTTCGAGCACCGCTTCGTGGCGTGTCGCCAACGCGTCACGCAATGCGGGTAAAACTTCGTCGATCGGCAAAGAAATCATGCTGGCTCCCAAACAGAGGCGCGAGTATAACGGCGAACTGCCGGGCGTTTGTCAGGGTCTTAACTTCACTCGACGACGCTTCGTTTACAAATGACTCAGGAGATATCCCATGCGTTTACCTTTTCGCCTGATCGGCGGTGTACTGGTCGCCACCCTGCTCACTCAAATCACCGCGTGCGGTTCGATTTTCTACCCCGATCGTCGCGGCCAGATCGACGGCAAGATCGATCCGGCGATTGCCGTGCTCGACGCCGTGGGCCTGCTGTTCTACGTCATTCCCGGGCTGATCGCGTTTGCCGTCGACTTCGCCACCGGGGCGATCTATTTCGAACCGGGCCACACCGCGCAGATCGACCCGGCCAAGCTCAAGCAAGCCATCGGCCCGGACGGTCAGGTCGATAACCACAAGCTGCAGGCTATTCTCCAAAGCGAGTTGGGTCGGGCTGCCGTAGAAATAAACAAGGCTCTGGATGACCCACGCCTGATCCAGCACAGAGGCAGCACGCAACAACTGGCGATGTTTGGCCTGCAACCTGCCGCATAAGGAATAACTGCACCATGACATCCAGTCCCGAACACGCCCGCCTGCTGCGGCTGGCGACCCGCGCCTCGGTGGCGGTGGCTTGTACGCTGATCATCGCCAAAGCCATCGCCTGGTGGCTGAGCGGCTCGGTGAGCATGCTCGCTGGCCTCACCGACTCGGCACTCGATGGCATTGCTTCGTTGATTAATTTGCTGGCGGTGCATTACGCATTACGCCCGGCGGATGACGACCACCGTTACGGCCACGGCAAGGCCGAATCACTGGCCGGCATGGCGCAGGCATTGTTCATCGGTGGCAGTGCGGTATTGATTGCCTTTCAAGCCTATGAACGCATCAAGCAGCCGGAACCGCTTGGGGCGCCGTGGATCAGCATTGGCGTGATCATTTTCTCCCTGGTGCTGACGGTCGCCTTGCTGATTTTGCAGCATCGGGTGATCAAGCAGACCGGCTCCAACGCCGTGCGCGCCGACTCGTTGCATTACCGCTCAGATCTATTGCTCAACGGCAGCATCCTGCTTGCGCTGGTGCTGGCCGGTTTGGGATTTTCTCAACTCGACGCGTGGTTTGGCCTCGGGATTGCGGCTTACATCTTGTGGAGCGCGATCCAGATCGGACGGGAAAGTTTTTCGGTGTTGATGGACGAAGAACTGCCGACAGATGTCAGCCAGCACATGCTCGACCTGGCCTGCAGCGTGCCGGGGGTGTTGGGCGCGCATGACTTGCGCACGCGGATTTCCGGCCACCACTGGTTCGTGCAGTTGCACCTGGAATTGCCGGGGGAATTGACCCTGTCAGTCGCTCACAGCATCAGCGATCAAGCGGCGGATGCGATTCACAAAGCCTACCCAAGGGCCGAAGTGCTGGTGCACGCCGACCCGCAGGAGGTGGTCAAGACTGAACGGGTGCAAACCCGGATTCAGTAAGACACCTGGTAACCGCGACTGCTCAGGCAGTTGCCCTGCGCCTGACGGTAAGCCTGCACCACCTCGGGCGCCGGTTGATAAGTCGCGGTGCGCGGATCGAAACCGCTTTGCTGCACCGCGTACTGATAGCACTGATAGCCATCCTGCTGGACCTGTTCCGGCGACTGACCGTTGGCCGGATACGCCTCGACGTCATAACCTTGCGATTGTGGCTGCGGCGGCTGAACCGGCGGCTCGACCACCACGTAATCCTGCGTCGCTTCCTGATAGGCGTAGTAAGAACCGGCGGCGAGGAACAGCAGCGCGCCGCCGATCCATACTTCACGGGCGTAATCCGGCAAATACTGGATGCGGATCCCGCGCGGCGGTTGCACGACGATGTAGCGTGGGCCCTGCGGGCGATACCAGTAGCCGCCGGAATAAAAGTAATCCTGGCCTCGATACGGCACGCGATAGTCGCGATCCGGGAAGCGGTCGATCACATGCCCCGGCCGGTACTGCGGGCCTGGGCCCCAACCATTGCCATGCCCTTGCGGACGCCCCGGCCAGCGATTGTCGTTGGGCCGGTTGCCGGTCTGCCAATGCGGGTTGTTGTAGCCGTTTTGCGGACGCTCGTCGCGGTAGTAGCCCTGGCGCGGCTCCTGAGTCTGGCGCACGGTGTCGGGACGTGGCTGGATCGGCAGACTGTTGCCTGGCGGTGGTGAAGGCTGATGAACCGGATTCGGCTGATTTTGCGCACGATTGTGTGTCTGCCACTGACCCTCGTCGTGCGGCTGGCCGTTGTGTTCGAACTGGCGACTGTTGTCGCCACGAATGATCTCGTTGTTCTGCGCACGCGGCTGATTGTTGCCGCCATGCCCCCGATTATTGCCCTGATGATCCGGCCCGCGGCCACCACCATTGGGGGCGCGGCTTTCCGGGTCATCGGCCAGCACTTGCGCACTGACACTCACACACAGCAAACCAACACCGGCCAGACGCCAGATGCGCGACTTCATGCTATTCCTCACTGCGGGTTCAGGGCGTGTAACTAAGACCGGGAATGTACACACCGGGTTCTGCAACAGGTTATCAGTCACGAAACTTATTTATTGAGTCGCGTGTGGGCGAAGGCAAAAAATCGCAGGCAAGAAAAAAGGGAGACCCGTCGGCCTCCCTTCTAGAGAACTTCGTCCTGGCTCGACGCTTTTGACGTCGGCTCACCTCACGCCGTCTTCTGGACAGTGTGCAGCTCGGGGGCCGGCACAACCCCGGTGGGGGTGGCGGCCGCGGCGGGCCTGATAGGCGGGCCGCTGTGGACTGTGTTACCGAGCAGTGATTCTGGTGATAAGAATAGGCCTGAGCCGGCGACAGAGGATTGCGAATATTGCTCAAATAAACATCACTTGCGCAATTTTTAACCCTGGATAGATAATCCACCGCAATAGTTATGACAAAGGCCTGATTCATGAGCAAACTCGACCGTTACGACCTGAGCATTTTGGCGGAACTGCAGCGCGACGCCCGCATCTCCAACCAGGAACTGGCCGAACGTATCGGTTTGTCACCGTCGCCCTGCTCGCGCCGGGTCAAACAACTGGAAGACGACGGCTATATCTCACGTCAGGTCGCCCTGTTGGATCGCAAGATGCTCGGCCTGAGTCTGACCGCGTATGTACTGATCGGCATGGACCGGCACACGCCGGAGCGTTTCGAGAACTTCGAAGCGGCGATTCGCACATTGCCGCAGGTGCTGGAGTGCAGTCTGGTGACGGGCGTGGATGCCGACTATCAGTTGAAGGTGGTGGTGCCGGACATGGATCACTATCAGAAACTGCTGCTGGGGCACCTGACGCGGATTGAAGGGGTGACCAGTGTGCGCTCCAGCTTTGTGCTGAACCAGGTGCTCAATAGCACTGAACTGCCGCTGACTCATTTGCGTAGTTGAGATCGCCTTCGCGAGCAAGCCCGCGCCCACATTCTGGAGTGCATTCCCCTGTGAGAGCGGGCTTGCTCGCGAAGAGGCCGGAACAGGTCATCAACGACTGCGGCACACCGACGCAGGTCAATGCGGCTTCAGCCACCCTCGGCGTATAATCGCCAAGCCCTTTCAGCCGCGCCCACGCCGGAGATACCCAATGGATCCAGCCGTATTCGAAGAATGGATGATGACGGGCCTCGTCAGCATCCTGATCATTTTCATGGGTTTCATCGTCTGGGATCTGGCGAAGAAGTCCAAGGCCGGACGTTTCGGCTCGTTCATTCTGTTCTTCGTGCTCGGCCTGGGCGTGGCCGCGTTCGTCATCAAGAGCGTAGTAATTGGCCTGATCGAATCCGGCGCTCTATAACCGCGCCGGCACTTCCTTCCACTGGCCTTGATCGAGCCCCTCGATCGTCCAGTCGCCAATTCTGACCCGCACCAGTCGCAACGTCGGCAGTCCTACCGCCGCGGTCATGCGCCGAACCTGACGGTTGCGCCCTTCACGAATCACCAACTCCAGCCAACTCGTGGGCACGCTTTTGCGAAAGCGTACGGGCGGGTTGCGTGGCCACAACGCGGGTTCGTCCAGTTGCCGCGCCTCGGCAGGCAAGGTCGGGCCGTCGTTGAGTTCGACCCCATCGCGCAGGCGCTGCAATTGCTCAGCACTTGGCTCACCCTCGACTTGCACCCAATAGGTCTTGGCCAGTTTGTGCTTGGGGTCGGCGATCCGCGCCTGCAACTGGCCGTCATTGGTCAGCAGCAGCAAGCCTTCGCTGTCACGATCCAGGCGCCCGGCCGGATAGATGCCAGGCACATCGATGAAATCCTTGAGTGTCGCCCGCCCTCCTTCATCGCTGAACTGCGTCAGCACATCGAAGGGTTTGTTGAACAGGATCAACTTCGGCTCGGCCGGCGGCGCCTTGGCAATACGGCGCGGGGAGGAAGACTGAGGCTTCGCGCCAAGGCGGCGGGAAGGTGGACGCGGGGGACGGGACATGGCGAAAAGAACATCTAACGGTCAGGGCTGCTAATGCTAGTGCCCTGACCGCCAAATGACCACGACAAACCGTTAACGGAACGGCGGTTCGTCGAAGCTGCGCAGTTTGCGCGAGTGCAGCGAGTTGAGTTCGGTGCGCAGCAGATCCACCGCTTCGATGCCGATTTTCAAGTGCTGGCTGACCGCACGCTCGTAGAACGCATTGGCCGAGCCCGGCAGTTTGATCTCGCTGTGCAGCGGTTTGTCCGACACGCACAACAACGTGCCGTACGGCACCCGCAGGCGATAACCCTGCGCTGCGATGGTGCCGCTTTCCATGTCCACCGCCACGGCGCGGGACAGATTGATCAACGGACGCTCCTGCGCCCAGCGCAACTCCCAGTTACGGTCGTCGTAAGTCAGCACGGTGCCGGTGCGCAGGCGCTTTTTCAGCTCTTCACCTTTCTCACCGGTGATATTGGCTGCCGCTTGCTGAAGCGCGAGCTGTACTTCGGCCAGCGCCGGGATCGGAATGTTCGGCGGCACCACCCGGTCGAGAATCCCGTCGCGACGCATGTAAGCGTGGGCCAACACGTAGTCGCCGATGGTTTGCGACTGACGCAGCCCTCCGCAGTGACCGATCATCAGCCAGCAATGCGGACGCAACACGGCCAAGTGGTCAGTGATGTTCTTGGCATTGGACGGACCGACGCCGATATTCACCAGCGTCACACCATGACCATCACTGGCGATCAGGTGATAGGCCGGCATCTGATAACGGTGCCAGACCACACCCGCGGCAATCGCCGACGCTTCGCCGTGATCCATGCTCTTGTCGATGATCACGTTGCCCGGCAGCACCATGCGCACGAAACGCGGATCGCTGCGCAACTGCTCCAGACCATGGACGATGAACTGGTCGACGTAGCGGTGATAGTTGGTCAGCAGAATCCACGGCTGCACATGGCGCCAGTCGCTGCCGGTGTAGTGCACCAAACGACGCAGCGAAAAGTCGACGCGCGCCGCATCAAACAACGCCAGCGGCAGGGGGTCGGTGTTTTCCCAATCGTAGAGACCGTCGGCGATGCCATCGGTGGCGGCCGACAGGTCGGTACTGGGGAACACCCGCGCCAGCACTGCCGCCGTCACGCCGGAACCGGCGAGTTCATCGCCCTGTTCGACCACGTACGGATACGGAATATTTTGCTGACTGACGCCGACTTCCACGGTCACGGTGAAATCGTGCATCAACGGCGTCAGTTGTTCGAGCAGGTATTTGCGAAACGCCGCCGGGTGGGTGACGGTCACGCTGTAGGTGCCCGGCAGCTGTACTTTGGCGTAAGCGCGGGTGGTCTGCGGGACTTCGCCATGGCAGTGGTAGGTCAGACGCAGTTCGGGATAACGAAAAAGAGCACGCTGCTCGGCGTCGGGCTCGACGCGATCCTTGAGGTAACGCTTGAGCGCCGAATTCAGCGCAGTAGTGGCCCGCTCATGCAGCTGGGCCAGACGATCCACGGCTTGTTCAGCGGTTTGAACAACAATAAACGCTTCGGTCACGATCAGCTTCCTGTGTTCTGACTTGCAGAGCTTCATCTTGCCTGCATCGTGGCGCGACGGGAACAGTGGCGTTGTGGCTGTACCTCAATCTTTCAAACAAAGAAGATCCCCTGTGGGATTTGTAGTGTCTCAGAAACCTTGCGGGGTCGAGCGGGCGACAATGGCTTCGACATCAAGGCCCCGCGGTAGCGCGCCGTAGACCCTGCCATTGCCACCCAACCGACTGGCAATAAACGCATCGCTCACCGCCGCATTCCCCGCCTCCAGCAACAGCTTGGCCTGAAGCCCCAGCGCAATGTCCTCGGTCAACTGCCGCGCCCGATACTGAATATCGCCGGTGTCCTTGAACTGCGCCTGCAACTGCTGAATATGCGCAGCCAGGCGTTTGTCACCATGGCCGTCACCCAATTCATGGAACAACACATCCAGCACGCCCGGCTCTTTCGACAAGGCGCGCAGCACGTCGAGGCACTGCACGTTGCCCGAGCCTTCCCACGTCGAGTTGACCGGCGCCTCGCGGTACAGGCGCGGCAGGATGCTGTCTTCGACATACCCCGCGCCGCCCATGCACTCGGCCGCCTCGTTGATCATTGCCGGGGCGCGTTTGCAGATCCAGTATTTGCCCACCGCCGTCACCAGCCGGGCGAATTGCGCTTCGTGGCGATCGTCCAGATGATCCAGCGCACGGCCCATGCGCAGGCTCAAGGCCAATGCGGCTTCACTTTCAAGGGCCAGATCGGCCAGCACGTTCTGCATCAACGGTTGCTCGCTGAGCAGTTTGCCGCTGACCTTACGGTGCGCGCAGTGATGGCTGGCCTGAGTCAGGGCCTGACGCATCAAGGCGCTGGAGCCGACCATGCAATCAAAGCGCGTCATCGCCACCATTTCGATGATGGTCGGCACACCACGCCCTTCTTCGCCGACCATCCACGCCAACGCGCCGCGAAATTCCACTTCGCTGGAGGCATTGGACTGATTGCCGAGTTTGTTTTTCAGGCGCTGGATATAGAACTGATTGCGCGTGTCGTCCGGGCGATGGCGTGGCAGCAGGAAACAGCTCAAGCCCTTGTCGGTCTGCGCCAGCGTGAGAAACGCATCACACATCGGCGCCGAGCAGAACCACTTGTGCCCGACCAGTTCATACGCCTGCCCCGGCCCACTGGCGCCGACCGGATAAGCCTTGGTGGTGTTGGCCCGCACATCGGTGCCGCCCTGTTTTTCAGTCATGGCCATGCCGAGGGTGACACCGGCCTTGTGCGCCATGCCGACATTGCGCGGATCGTATTGGGTGGCAAGGACTTTCGGCAGCCATTGCTCGGCCAGGTTGGGTTGCAAGCGCAGGGCCGGCACACTGGCGAAGGTCATGGTCAACGGGCACCCGCTGCCGGCCTCGGCCTGGCTGTGCAGATAACTCATCGAGGCGCGGGCGACATGGGCACCGTCCTGTGGATGAGTCCACGGCGACGAAGTCAGGCCATGCTCGATCGCGGTACGCATCAGTTCGTGATAAGCGGGATGGAATTCCACCAGATCGATGCGATGACCGTAGCGGTCATGGCTGGCGAACACCGGTTTGTTCTGATTGGCGAGGAACCCGGCTTCCATCAACGGGCCGCCGGCCAGTTCACCGTAGGCATCGATCCGCGACTCGGCCCAACCGGCACCGAACCGCCGCGACCACTCCTGCAATGGCAGGTCGATGCGGTAGAGGTTGGTGCCGTCCAGCGACGGTGGCTGATTGGTGACTTCGTGGGTTTCGGCGAACTGATGCAGGTTCATGACGGGGCTCCTTGGGATCAGCCAGAGACACCAGTTAAGCACCGGCCCATCGTCGAACAAAGTGTCATAGCCGCCGAACTGGCGGCGCTTTTACCCTGTCAGCAGCACAATACCCATCGCTCCAGCGCCGACTGCAGATCTTCGAATTTCACCGGTTTGTTGAGGTAATCAATCGACGCGTCCGTGGCACAAGGCTCTCGATCAGCGCTCAACGCCAACATGAATACCGGCAGATGGGCACAGCCCGGCAAAGCGTGAATCTGGCAGCATAGCGAAACACCTTCGTGGCTGGGCAGTTGGCAATCGATCAGCACCGCGTCGAAGCTTTCACGCTGCAACAAGTCCAGCGCCACTGCAACGTTGTCGGCGGTACGCACGCGAAAACCGAGTTTGAGCAACATGCCGCGCATCACCAGTTGATTGACGCTGTTGTCATCCACCAACATCACCGTGCAGTCCTGCGGTGCGCGGATGCAATCGCGCAAAGGCGTGGGGGCAAGGGCAGGCTCGACCACCGGCAACTCGAACTCGACATCCAACTGGAAGCGACTGCCACTTCCGGGTTCAGAACGGTGGGTGAGCGTGCCGCCGAGCAATTCGACCAATTGCCGACAGATCGCCAGACCCACGCCCAATCCTCCATATTCGCGGGTCATCGAACCGTCGAGCTGGAAGAAACGCTGATACAGCGTCGCCTCGCCCAGATCGGTGAAGCCGATGCCGGTGTCGATCACCGCAAACGACAACGCCAGACGATTGTCCGTCGACGGCTTGCCGGTCACGCGCAGCGCCAGCCCGCCAACGCGGGTGAACTTGAGGGCGTTGTCCAGCAGGCATTCCAGGCATTGGGCCAGTTTCGCGCTGTCACCGTGCAGGCGGTCCGGCAGAGTCGGCAGAACATCGACCTTGAAGTCCAGCGACTTGCTCGCGGCATTACCGTCGAACTGCACACGCAATGCTTCAACCACACCGCGCAGGCTGAAACTGCCAGGGGTGGCCTTGAGCTTGCCGGCCTGCAATTCGGTGAGGGTAAGGATGCCGTTGACCATGCGCATCATGTCCCGGGCAGAACCGGCGGCGGTCTGCTGGTATTGCTCAAGCTCGGGGTCAAGGTCGACGGTCTGCATCAGTTCCAGCGAGCCGATCACACCGTTCATCGGCGTGCGCAGTTCATGGGTCAGGGTCGCAAGGAATTCATCCTTGAGCTTGTTGCTGTGGGCCAGTTGCTGGTTGAGCACTTCAAGTTTCTGACCGGCGTCGTACAGCGTTTGCGCCTGCTGCTCGCGCATGGCGTTGATGCGATCCGCCAGTGCCAGCGACAACAGCGCCACTTCGATGGCCGAGCCGATCTGGCTGGCGTACATGGTCAGGAATACGTTCGGCAGCAAGCCCAGCACCATCAGCGTATTGATGACGCCGCCCAGCAGGAACGCCGACCAGGCAATGATGAAGTACCGCGCCACGCGCAAGCCGCGCCACCAGGCGAGAATCCCCGCCGCGAAAATCACCACGGTAAAGGTCAACGCCAGGGTCGTCGCCAGCCGCAGGGCCAGGGCGTAACTGGTCATCAGCGACAACCCGACCACCAATGCACCGAACGCGATCAGGGCGATCAGCAGGCGATCAAGCCAACGACTGTGGTTTTTGGTCTGCAAGAAGCTGCGGGCGAACTGGCTGCCGAACAGGCCGGCGCAACCGATAAAGAAGGGGGTGGAAGCGTTGGCCCACCACGGATTGTTCGGCCAGAAATACTCGACGGCGGCGCCGTTCACCGACAGTTGATAAAGACCGAACGAGGCAATGTAGAAGATGTAATAGAGGTAACTGGTGTCGCGCACACTGAGGTAGATGAACAGGTTGTAGACCAGCATCCCCAGCAACACACCATAAATGACGCCCAGCACATACAGGCGCACTGGCTGGTCTTCAAGGTACGCGGTGCTCGACCATAATGTCACGGGTGCCTGGATCGAGCCTTCACTGGCCAGGCGCAGGAACACGGTTTGTTGCTGATCGGGTTTGAAGGCGAGGTCAAACAGATAACTGTTCTGACGAATCTCGCGGCTGGCAAACGGCAGCGCATCGCCGGTCTGACGCACCAGGCGGTAGTCGCCCTTGGCATCGGGCAGATACAGGTCGAGATGGTCGAGTGGCGGATAAGCCAGTTCCAGCAACCAGGTGCGTTGTGCGGTCGGATTATTAGGACGGTAATGCAGGTCGATTTTCAGCCAGAACGCCGAACGCGAGTACCCGGCATTGAGCGTGGCTTTGTCGTTGGGTTTGAAATGGCCGGCAGCAGCCTGCGCGCGGACATCGGCAATGCTCGCCTGACCGCCCGGATCTTCGAACACTTGCAGTGACCGGCCCAGAGGGAGGCTCTGGGTAAACTCGTCGAATTCGACGGCGCTCGCCATGAGGGGCAAGCAGAACAGCAACATCAGCAAATAGCGCATTGAAGCCCCAGCGTGGCTCGTCCGGTTGTGTCAGGAAGCCCCCCCATTCCCTTTGAGTAGACGTAAAACCGGTATTACCTGTTATTGGTTTGGATCCAGCCTAGCATAGCCGTTGATGGCCATTGAGCACCATCGAAATTTTTCCCACAAAGGCTCTAGAACGGGCGTTTCAGAGCAAAGCAGCGAGCTAGAGCTGTTGAGCCGGTCAAGTTGTGACAATACGGTCGGGGTTCTATGCCCGGGCTATCGGCAGGACACAACGGCACTGAACCGGAAAATCAGGTTTGGTGGTAAGCTCGCGCACCATGAATATCTACAGCTCACGCCCCGTTGTCCTCTGTCTCTCCGGCCACGACCCCAGTGGTGGCGCCGGCTTGCAGGCAGATATCGAAGCCCTGCTCGCGCAGGGTTGCCATGCGGCTCCGGCCGTCACCGCCCTGACCGTGCAAGACACCGTCAACGTCACTGACTTCCGCGTCCTCGACCGCGAGTGGGTGTTGGCCCAGGCCAATGCCGTGCTCAACGACTCCGACGTCGCTGCGGTCAAACTGGGCATGCTCGGTTCGCTGGAAATGGTCGACACCGTCGTCGAACTGCTTTCAGCGCATCCGCACTTGCCTGTGGTCTGCGACCCGGTGCTGCGCGCCGGCGGCGGCGGACGTCTGGGCAAGGACGAGGTCGGCTATGCGATGCGCGAACGTCTGCTGCCGCTGTCGATCATTGCCACCCCCAACCTTCCCGAAGCCCGAATCCTCGCTGAACTGCCCGAAGGCACTGCCGACGAGTGCGCTGAAAAACTCTTGCCGTTCGTCAAAAACCTGCTGATCACCGGCGGCCACGGCGACGAAACTGAAATCCACAATCGCCTGTACAGCCGCGACGGCCTGCGTGAAACCTTTTATTGCCAGCGTCTGCCGGGTAGCTATCACGGTTCCGGTTGCACCCTCGCCAGCGCTCTGGCCGGTCGCCTGGCTCAGGGCGAAAACCTCGCCAGCGCTGTGCGCAGTGCACTGGATTACACCTGGCGCACCCTGCGCGACGCCGAACAACTGGGCAAAGGCCAGTTCGTGCCGCGTCGTCTGCCGCTGGATTTCTGCTCGTAACGTCGTGAGGTCTGCCTGATGAAACTACGTGGCCTGTATGCCATTACCGACAGCCAATTGCTGGCCGGGAAGTTTCTGTCCTACGTGGAGGCGGCGCTCGAAGGCGGCGTCACCCTGCTGCAATACCGCGACAAAAGCAGCGACGAGGCCCGCCGCCTGCGCGAAGCCGAAGCGCTGCGCGATCTGTGTGAGCGCTACAAAACGCAGTTGATCATCAACGATGACGCCGAACTGGCTGCGCGCCTCAACGTTGGCGTGCACTTGGGCCAGACCGACGGCCCACTGTCACCGACCCGCGCTCTGCTCGGCTCGAAAGCGATCATCGGCTCGACCTGCCACGCGCAGATCGAACTGGCCGAACAAGCCGCCAAAGAAGGCGCGAGCTACGTCGCCTTCGGCCGCTTCTTCAACTCCAACACCAAACCCGGCGCACCGACTTGTAGCCTCGATCTGCTCGATGACGCCCGTCGCCAACTGCATCTGCCGATCTGCGTGATCGGCGGCATCACCCTCGACAACGCCGCGCCGCTGGTGGCCCATGGTGTCGACCTGCTGGCCGTCGTCCACGGCCTGTTCGGCGCTGAAAGCACCGCCGAAGTGACCCGCCGCGCTCGCGCGTTCAACGAACTGTTCAAATCCTGAAGATTGAGAGCCCGATCATGTCTCGTTCCGAAACCCTGTTTGCCAACGCCCAGAAACACATTCCCGGTGGCGTCAACTCGCCAGTTCGTGCGTTCAAGAGCGTGGGCGGCACACCGCTGTTCTTCAAGCACGCCGAAGGCGCCTACGTTACCGACGAAGACGACAAGCGTTATGTCGATTACGTCGGTTCGTGGGGCCCGATGATCCTTGGCCACAGCCATCCAGACGTGCTCGACGCCGTGCGCAATCAACTGCAACACGGCCTGTCCTACGGTGCGCCAACCGCGATGGAAACCGAGATGGCCGACCTGGTCTGCTCGCTGGTGCCGTCGATGGACATGGTGCGCATGGTCAGTTCCGGCACCGAAGCGACCATGAGCGCCATCCGCCTGGCTCGCGGTTACACCGGTCGTGACAGCATCATCAAGTTCGAAGGCTGCTACCACGGTCACTCCGACAGCCTGCTGGTCAAGGCCGGTTCCGGCGCACTGACCCAAGGCGTGCCAAGTTCGGCCGGTGTGCCGGCGGCGTTCGCCAAACACACCCTGACCCTGCCCTTCAACGACATTGACGCCGTTGCAAAGATGCTCGCTGAAGTCGGCCAGGAAGTGGCCTGCATCATCGTCGAGCCCGTGGCCGGCAACATGAACTGCGTGCCGCCAGCACCGGGGTTCCTCGAAGGCTTGCGCTCGCTGTGCGACAAACATGGCGTGGTGCTGATTTTCGACGAAGTGATGACCGGTTTCCGCGTCGCCCTCGGCGGTGCTCAGGCGTACTACGGCGTCAATCCCGACCTGACCACGTTCGGCAAGATCATTGGCGGCGGCATGCCGGTCGGCTGCTTCGGTGGCAAACGTGAAATCATGGAGCGCATCGCGCCACTGGGCCCGGTGTATCAGGCCGGCACCTTGTCGGGCAATCCTCTGGCCATGGCCGCTGGCTTGACCACCCTGCGCCTGATCAGCCGTCCGGGTTTCCACGCCGAGCTGACCGACTACACCACGCGTCTGCTCGACGGTCTGCAACAACGCGCCGATGCCGCTGGCATTCCATTCGTGACCACCCAGGCGGGCGGCATGTTCGGCCTGTACTTCAGCGGCGCCGACGCCATCGTCACCTTTGAAGACGTGATGGCTAGCGACGCTGCACTGTTCGGTCGCTTCTTCCACCTGATGCTGGAGGGCGGCGTGTATCTGGCGCCGAGCGCATTCGAAGCCGGCTTCACGTCGATCGCCCATGGCGAAGCCGAGTTAAAACTGACGCTGGACGCTGCCGAACGCGCCTTCGCTGCGTTGAAGTAATTGCCGTACCGCTGACGTTGGCCATTGCCAGCGTCAGCCTTCACCTACATCCCCACGCTTTTTCCACGCCTCTGCCAAAAATCTTCCTGAAAGTGGGCGATATATTCCCCGCGCAGCAGAAAAACGAGTAAAGACTTTGTAAGGTTGGCCCTGCTTATTTCATAATGCGCGCTTATTGGATCCCTCGATGGGTCCGCGTGCCCTTCAGAGGTAAGTCGATTCCCATGAACCGCACCGGCCGCACCCTTGCCTTGGGCTGCCTGTTGCTCCTTCAGCCCCTGCTCGCGCATGCACAAGCAGGCGGCAACTCGTTGTTGATCCCGGCGATGGGTCGTTGCACCCTCAATACTCAGCCGCAAGACGTCACGCAGGCATTGGCTGCCTGCCAGAAAGCGGCGGATGAAGGGGATGCGCAAGCGCAATACGAGTTGGGCGAGTTCTACTACGACGGCAAGAATGCGCCGCGCGACCTCAATCAAGCCCTGAGCTATTTCGAAAAGGCCTCATTGCAAGGCCACGCTCAGGCGCAATTCAAGCTCGGCACCATGTTCTTCCACGGTGAAGGCGTGCAGGCCAACAACATTCAGGCGTACATCGTACTGAAGATGGCCGCGGTCAACGGCGCCGAAGAGGCGCTCGATACAGCCGACGAAGTCTCCGAAAAAATGTCCCGCGAAGATCTCGAAACCGCCACTCAGGTGCTCGGGCAAATTTTCCGTAAATACCTGATGGAACTGCAAAGCGCCGATGGGCGTACGCCGTTTTCGCCCCTTCCCTGAATTCTGTACGGATTTTTCTGGCCTCTTCGCGAGCAAGCCCGCTCCCACATGGGATCTTCTGAACACTGAAGATCAATTGTGGGAGCGACGGTGCGACGATTCGACTTGCTCGCGAATGAGGCGACTCGGTCCTGAGCCTTACTTCTCAGGCATCGGCATCGGAAACGGCATTACATTGCCGACCGCACCGCGGGCTTCGCTGATTTTCGGGGTGCCGAGGCGTTCGACTTCGTCGATGCGCACGATCGAATGCATCGGCACAAAGCTGCGCACAACGCCTTCAAACTGTGCCTTGAGCTTTTCTTCGCTCGGGTCGACGACCACTTGCGTGCGCTCGCCAAAGACGAACTCTTCCACTTCCAGGAAACCCCACAGATCACTTTGATAGATCTGCTTGGCGTACATTTCGAATACCTGGCCCTGATTGAGGAAAATCACCTTGTAGATTGGAGCTTCGCGTTTGGTCATGGCGGGCGGATAACATCGGGGATAAAAATGAGGGCGCAAACTATAGCATAGCCACCGGACGCACAGCGGTAGGAACCTGAGGGCTTGTTCCCTATAATGCGCGGTTCTTTGAATCACGTGACGATCAAAATCCATGGCCAAGAAGCTTTACATCGAAACCCACGGTTGCCAGATGAACGAGTACGACAGCTCGCGCATGGTCGATCTGCTGGGTGAACATCAGGCCCTGGAAGTCACCGCTCGCGCGGAAGACGCCGACGTGATTCTGCTCAACACCTGCTCGATCCGCGAGCGCGCCCAGGATCGGGTGTATTCGCAACTCGGCCGCTGGCGCGAATTGAAACTGGCCAACCCGGACATGGTAATCGCCGTCGGCGGTTGCGTGGCCAGCCAGGAAGGCGCGGCGATCCGCGATCGCGCGCCGTACGTCGACGTGGTGTTCGGCCCACAGACCCTGCACCGCCTGCCGGAAATGATCGACGCGGCGCGCAGCAGCAAGCTGCCGCAAGTGGACGTCTCGTTCCCGGAAATCGAAAAATTCGACCACTTGCCCGAGCCGCGCATCGATGGCCCGAGCGCTTATGTGTCGGTGATGGAAGGCTGCAGCAAGTACTGCACGTTCTGCGTGGTGCCTTATACCCGCGGCGAAGAAGTCAGCCGCCCGTTCGATGACGTGATCGCCGAGATCATCCACCTGGCCGAAAACGGCGTGCGTGAAGTGACCCTGCTGGGCCAGAACGTCAACGGCTATCGCGGCACCACCCACGACGGGCGCCTGGCCGATCTCGCCGAACTGATCCGCGTAGTCGCGGCCGTCGACGGCATCGACCGCATTCGCTACACCACCTCGCATCCACTGGAGTTTTCCGACAGCCTGATCCAGGCCCACGCCGATGTGCCGGAACTGGTGAAGCACCTGCACTTGCCCGTGCAGTCGGGCTCGGACCGGATTCTGGCGGCAATGAAGCGTAACCATACGGCGCTGGAGTACAAATCGAAGCTGCGCAAACTGCGCGCTGCCGTGCCGGGGATCTGCATCAGTTCGGACTTCATCGTCGGCTTCCCCGGCGAGACCGAGAAAGATTTCGAACAGACCATGAAGCTGATTGCCGACGTTGGCTTCGACTTTTCCTACTCGTTCGTCTACAGCCAGCGCCCGGGCACCCCGGCTGCCGATCTGGCGGATGACACCCCGCAAGAGCTGAAGAAAGAACGCCTGGACGCGCTGCAACATCGTTTGAATCAGCAAGGTTTCGAAATCAGCCGACAAATGGTCGGTTCGATCCAGCGGATTCTGGTAACCGACTATTCGAAAAAAGACCCGGGCGAGTTGCAAGGGCGCACCGAGAATAATCGTATCGTCAACTTCCGCTGCGACAATCCAACGCTGATCGGTCAGTTCGCCGACGTGCACATCGACGCGGCGCAACCGCACTCGCTGCGCGGCTCGCTGATCCAGTAGCAACACATGTCCCTTGTGGGAGCGGGTTTGCTCGCGAAGACGTCGCTTCAGCCACTATCAACGTTGCTGACACACCGCTTTCGCGAGCAAGCCCGCTTCCACAAGGCCTGTGATTGACCTTGCGATATTTAAGAGCTTTCGCACCCACGCCACTGGCGTTATCCTTGATTTCATCCTAATTGCCCCAGGGCGGCTAAATACGACCTTGAACGCACCCATCGAACCACATCGTTTTATCCTCGAGCCCTTTGAGGCTCGCCGCTTCGCCAATCTGTGCGGGCAATTCGACGAGCATCTGCGCTTGATCGAACAGCGCCTGACCATCGAGATCCGCAACCGCGGAAACCAGTTCGAGCTGATCGGCGACCCCAAGCACACCACTTCTGCGGAAAACCTGCTGCGCCGCCTGTACCGGGAGACCAAAGGTACCGAGTTGTCGCCAGACATGGTGCACCTGTTCCTCCAGGAATCGGCCGTTGTAGAGCTGGACAACCACGCCCCCGCCGAAGCCTCCGTCGCCCTGCGCACCAAAAAAGGCATGATTCGCCCACGCGGCTTGAATCAACTGCGCTATGTGAAGGAAATCCTCGGCAACGACATCAACTTCGGCATCGGCCCGGCCGGTACCGGCAAGACCTATCTGGCCGTGGCCTGCGCTGTCGATGCTCTGGAACGCGAGCAGATCCGTCGCATCCTGCTGGTGCGTCCAGCGGTCGAAGCGGGTGAAAAACTCGGTTTCCTGCCCGGCGACCTGGCCCAGAAAATCGACCCATACCTGCGCCCGCTCTACGACGCGCTCTACGAAATGCTCGGTTTCGAATACGTGGCCAAGCTGATCGAGCGTCAGGTGATCGAAGTCGCGCCGCTGGCCTACATGCGCGGCCGTACGCTGAACAACAGCTTCATCATTCTTGACGAAAGCCAGAACACCACCGTCGAGCAGATGAAGATGTTCCTGACCCGTATCGGCTTTGGCTCCACAGCAGTGATCACCGGTGACATCACCCAGGTCGACTTGCCGCGCGGCACCAAATCCGGGCTGCACCATGTGATCGAAGTTCTCAAGGACGTGCCGGGCATCAGTTTCACGCACTTCCAGCCCAAGGACGTCGTGCGCCACCCATTGGTGCAGCGGATCGTCGAAGCCTACGAGCGCTTCGAAAGCCGCGCCGATGCCCCCAAGGAAACTTCGCGCGATGCTTGAGCTAGACCTGCAAATCGCGACCGACGCGAACGCCCCGAGTGAAGCTGCGTTCCGCCAATGGTGCGAACTGGCCCTGCGCCAGCGCACCGCCGACTCGGAAATGACCATTCGCCTGGTCGACGAGGAAGAAGGCCGCGAGCTCAATCACACCTGGCGCCACAAGGACTACGCGACCAACGTCCTGTCGTTCCCCGCGGAAGTGCCCGACGAGTTTCTCGACATCCCGCTGCTCGGCGATCTGGTGATCTGCGTGGCCGTGGTCGAGCGCGAAGCTGCTGAACAGGGCAAGGAACTTAAGGCCCACTGGGCACATCTGGTCATTCACGGCTGCTTGCATCTGCTCGGTTACGACCATATAGATGACGAGGAAGCCGAAGAAATGGAAGCACTGGAACGCGAGTTGCTTGCTGAACTGGGCTACCCCGATCCGTACGCGGACGACGAACCCGAAACATCCCCTATCGTTACAACAAAGGATTCAGAGTAATCGCTATGAGCGAAGATCGATCGAGCAACGGGCAGAAGTCATGGCTGGGTAAACTGACCCAGGCTTTTGCCCACGAGCCGAAGAACCGCCAGGAGCTTTTAGAGCTGCTGCGCGATGCACATCAGAACAAACTGCTGGACAGCGAAGCACTGGCCATCGTCGAAGGCGCCATTCAGGTGGCTGACCTGCAAGTACGCGACATCATGGTGCCGCGTTCGCAGATGATCAGCATCAAGGCGACCCAGACACCCCGCGAGTTCCTCCCGGCCGTGGTCGACTCGGCCCACTCGCGCTATCCGGTCATCGGCGAAAGCCATGACGACGTGATGGGCGTGCTGCTGGCCAAGGACTTGCTGCCGCTGATCCTCAAGGAAAATGGCGACAGCTTCAACATCAAGGATCTGCTGCGCCCGGCCACCTTCGTGCCGGAGTCCAAACGACTGAACGTGCTGCTGCGTGAATTCCGCGCCAACCACAACCACATGGCCATCGTCATCGACGAGTACGGCGGTGTGGCGGGTCTGGTGACCATCGAAGACGTGCTCGAACAAATCGTCGGCGACATCGAAGACGAGCACGACGTCGAAGAAGACAGCTACATCAAGCCGCTGCCAAGTGGCGACTTCCTGATCAAAGCCCTGACACCGATCGAGAACTTCAACGAGTTCTTCGACAGCGAATTCTCCGACGATGAGTTCGACACCGTCGGCGGTCTGGTGATGAGCGCGTTCGGACACTTGCCAAAACGCAACGAAATCACTGAAATCGGCGCCTATCGTTTCCGCATCCTGAACGCCGACAGCCGTCGGATTCACTTGCTGCGACTCACGCCAATCGCACGTTAATTCTAAGGACTGAAATGCGCTGGACAACCCGCCCCGGCTGGCCCGGTAACCTGCTGGCCGTGGCGGCCGGTGCAATCACCACGTTAGCGCTGGCACCGTTCAACATCTGGCCGCTGGCATTGCTGGCGGTCGGCCTGTTCTATGCCGGGCTGCGCGAGCTGAGCCCCCGCCAGGCACTGGGACGTGGCTGGTGCTTCGGTTTCGGCCTGTTCGGCGCCGGCACCAGTTGGATCTACTACAGCATCCACCACTTCGGCGGCGCTTCGGTGTTGCTGGCTGGTTTCCTGATGCTGCTGTTCACCGCCGCCATTGCCTGGTTCTTTGCTTTGCCCGCCTGGCTTTGGGCGCGCTGGCTTCGCCGTAATGAGGCGCCATTGGCCGACGCCTTGGCGTTCGCCGCGTTATGGGTCGGCCAGGAAGCGTTTCGCGGCTGGTTCCTCACCGGTTTTCCATGGCTGTATTCCGGTTACAGCCAACTCGACGGCCCGTTGGCCGGACTCGCACCGGTGGGTGGCATGTGGCTGGTGTCGTTCGTTCTGGCACTCACCGCTGCACTGATCTACAACGCCCCACGCCTGATCAAATCCGGCCGCAAGGGTTTTGTCGCGGCCGGCCTGCTGTTGCTGGTTGGGCCGTGGGTGGCAGGTATTGCGCTCAAGGGCCATGCCTGGACCAGCCCGTCCGGCGCGCCGTTGAGCGTCGCGGCGATTCAGGGCAACGTCGAACAAAGCATGAAATGGGACCCGGCACAGCTCAACGCACAATTGGCGCTGTACCGCGACTTGAGCTTGCGTTCCAAACCGGTGGACCTGCTGATCTGGCCGGAAACCGCCGTGCCGGTGCTCAAGGAGTCCGCCGAGGGCTACCTGAACATGATGGGCACTTTTGCCGCCGAGCGTAAATCGGCGCTGATCACCGGCGTGCCGATTCGCAAAACGGTTCGTCACGAAAAGCGCTTCTTCAATGGCATCACCGTGGTCGGCGAAGGCGATGGCACTTACCTGAAACAGAAACTGGTGCCGTTCGGCGAATACGTGCCGTTGCAGGACATTCTGCGCGGGCTGATCGCTTTCTTCGATCTGCCGATGTCCGATTTTGCTCGCGGCCCGGCCGATCAGCCACTGTTGCAGGCCAAGGGTTATCAGATCGCACCGTTCATCTGCTATGAAGTGGTGTATCCGGAGTTTGCCGCCAGCCTGTCGGCCCGCAGCGATCTGCTGCTGACGATCAGCAACGACACCTGGTTCGGAACGTCGATTGGTCCGCTGCAACACTTGCAGATGGCACAGATGCGCGCACTGGAGGCCGGACGCTGGATGATCCGTGCGACCAACAACGGCGTGACCGGTTTGATCAACCCGTTCGGGCAGATCACCGAACAGATTCCGCAGTTCGAGCAGGGCGTTTTGTACGGTGAGGTGGTACCGATGCACAACCTGACGCCGTATCTGCGATGGCGTTCGTGGCCGTTGATCATTGTCTGCTTGCTGCTGTTTGGCTGGGCACTGATGGCGAGCCGGATGTCAAAAACCCTTTAAAAGCTTGGCGAGCAAGCCCGCTCCCACATTTGAAATGCATTCCAAATGTGGGAGCGGGCTTGCTCGCGAAGAGGCCATTAGCAACACTCAATCAATCGGCGACTGCTTCACTCCGGTAAAACAGTGAATACCCCACCTGCCCCACCGCCTCATTCAACAACTGGCCGCTCTGCCAGATCGACTTGAACTCCGGCATCCAGCCGCCCAGCGGCCTCGCGTTATCCGTGCCCAGGAACCCGACCGGTGCCGGCACTACTTCAAATCCCGCCTTCTCGAAACTCCAGACCGAGCGCGGCATGTGCCAGGCCTGTGTCACCACGACCACGCGCTTGATCCCCTGCGGCAGCAGCATATCGGCGGTGAACTTAGCGTTTTCCCAGGTCGTACGGCTCGCCCCCTCTTGCCAACGCACAGTCACGCCGAAGTCATCACGCAACGAGTCCGCCATCAATTTCGCCTCCGTCGGCGGCGTACCGTAATGCAGACCGCCACTGGTCAGGATCGGCAAACCCGATGCCTTGGCCAGTCGCGCCGCGTAGCGCTGACGTTCAAGCCCCACGCCGGTCGGCTGATCCGCGCCCCAGGCCAGATCGCCGCGCTCACGGCCCGAACCCAATACCACAATCGCATCGGCCCGCTGTGCCAGCGTCGCCCACTCGTCCCGGGCCAGCGGTGGCTCACGCTCAAGCGCCTTGGCGCCCCACTGCACGACCACCGGCAGGCTCATCAACCAGAACCCGCCAAAACCGATGGCGAAACACAATCCGGCCAGACGCGGACGGGAGCGGCGCAACCACCACGCCGCCAGCAACAGCAATAATAAAATGCCGGGCGGCAATAGAAGTTGTTTGATGAAATAACGAAAAGGCATCGGGCATCTCCAAAGATGCCCGAAGCGTAAGAGTGTTAATAATGCGTGACAACCGATAGGTGGGATCCTGTTGAAAAAGATCCGTTTTTTGACCTGCCATGCGCTTACTTGGCCTGCAAAGAGCGAACCTTGACGGATTCTCTGCCGGGCGCCCGGTCCTTAAGCCAGATGACCTTGGCGGAATGCGTTGCATCGAGCTGCTTCACTGCCTGCGACAAGCATCCGTGCGTTTCACGTTCGCTGCGATCCAGATAAGCCTTGACCAGTTTGAACTCGGCGGGGCTCAAGTCACGCAATTCCAGTTCCAGGGGGCGCTCATCGCGCAGCCGGCCAGCGGTTTTTGCAGCGTCCAGAGCCATGCCCAGACGATCCATCAACCGTTCGTACAACTCGGGTTTCGTAACGTTTTTTTGCTGTGACTCCACCATCCCTCACCTCATTGACAATAAGACTCACTCCCCAGTTAGAGCTTAGCTTCGCTGCACAAACCGGCTGTACGCCGCGACCAACGGCCCTCGCCATGGATTGACCGGGCCAAACAGCTGTAATCAGGGTTTCCCTAGGCCAAGCGCGGTCATGTATGCTACGGCGCTTCCTGTCATTCCACTTCCAGCTCGTCCGGGCCATCCCGAATGCCGCGTTGAAGAGGATTAGGCCACCCCTATCCAGTACAAAAGTAGCCATGCACGAACAATATCAGCCCCGTGAGATCGAAGCCGCCGCCCAGTCGTTCTGGGATGAGCAAAAGTCCTTTGAAGTCAGTGAACAGCCAGGCAAGGAGACTTACTACTGCCTGTCGATGTTCCCTTACCCCAGCGGCAAGCTACACATGGGGCACGTGCGCAACTACACCATCGGCGACGTGATCTCCCGCTACCAGCGCATGCAAGGCAAGAACGTTCTGCAACCGATGGGTTGGGACGCCTTCGGCATGCCGGCGGAAAACGCCGCGATGAAGAACAACGTGGCCCCGGCCAAGTGGACCTACGAAAACATCGCCTACATGAAGTCCCAGCTGCGCAGCCTGGGCCTGGCGGTGGACTGGTCCCGCGAGGTCACTACCTGCAAGCCGGATTACTACCGCTGGGAACAATGGCTGTTCACTCGCCTGTTCGAAAAAGGCGTGATCTACCGTAAAAACGGCACCGTGAACTGGGACCCGGTCGACCAGACCGTTCTGGCCAACGAACAGGTCATCGACGGTCGCGGCTGGCGTTCCGGCGCGCTGATCGAAAAGCGCGAAATCCCGATGTACTACTTCAAGATCACCGCGTACGCGGATGAGCTGCTGGAGAGCCTCGACGAACTGACTGGCTGGCCGGAACAGGTCAAGACCATGCAGCGCAACTGGATCGGCAAATCCCGCGGCATGGAAGTGCAGTTCCCGTACAACGTCGACTCCATCGGCGAAGCCGGCACGCTCAAAGTCTTCACCACCCGTCCGGACACCCTGATGGGCGCGACCTACGTCGCCGTGGCTGCCGAGCATCATCTGGCCACTCTGGCTGCGCAGAACAACCCAGCGCTGCAAGCGTTCATCGCCGAATGCAAGGGCGGCAGCGTCGCTGAAGCCGACGTCGCCACTCAAGAGAAAAAAGGCCTGCCGACCGGCCTGTTCGTCGAGCACCCGCTGACTGGCGAAAAACTGCCGGTATGGGTCGCCAACTATGTGCTGATGCACTACGGCGACGGTGCGGTCATGGCGGTGCCGGCTCACGACGAGCGTGATTTCGAGTTCGCCCACAAGTACAACCTGCCGATCAAATCGGTCGTGCGTACCAGCTCCGGCGAGACCAACCCGGCCCCGTGGCAAGACGCCTACGGCGAGCACGGCACCCTGATCAATTCCGGCGAATTCGATGGCCTGGACTTCGCTGGCGCGTTCGACGCCATGGAAGTGGCCCTGATCAAGAAAGAGCTCGGCGCCTCGCGCACCCAGTTCCGCCTGCGCGACTGGGGCATCAGCCGTCAGCGCTACTGGGGCTGCCCGATCCCGATCATCCACTGCGATGCGTGCGGTGACGTACCGGTACCGGAAGATCAACTGCCTGTCGTCCTGCCGGAAGACGTGGTGCCGGACGGCGCTGGTTCGCCACTGGCGCGCATGCCCGAGTTTTACGAGTGCACCTGCCCGAAATGCGGCCAGCCTGCCAAGCGTGAAACCGACACCATGGACACCTTCGTCGAGTCGTCGTGGTACTACGCCCGTTACGCTTCGCCGCACTTTGAAGGTGGCCTGGTCGAAAAATCCGCAGCCGACCACTGGCTGCCGGTGGATCAGTACATCGGCGGCATCGAACACGCCATCCTGCACCTGCTCTACGCGCGCTTCTTCCACAAGCTGATGCGTGACGAAGGTCTGGTGAGCTCCAACGAGCCGTTCAAGAACCTGCTGACCCAGGGCATGGTGATCGCCGAGACTTACTACCGCCGCGAAGCCAATGGCGCTTACACCTGGTTCAATCCGGCGGACGTCGAACTCGAACGTGACAGCAAAGCCAAGGTCATCAGCGCCAAGCTCAAATCCGACGGCCTGCCGGTGGAAATCGGCGGCACCGAGAAGATGGCCAAGTCCAAGAACAACGGCGTCGACCCACAGTCGATGATCGATCAGTTCGGCGCAGATACCTGCCGCCTGTTCATGATGTTCGCCTCGCCGCCTGACATGAGCGCTGAATGGTCCGACTCCGGCGTAGAGGGTTCGCACCGCTTCCTCAAGCGCGTCTGGCGTCTGGCTCAAGCCCACGTTACTCAGGGCCTGCCGGGCAAACTGGACATCGCCAGCCTGAACGACGAGCAGAAAGCCGTTCGCCGTGCGATCCACCTGGCCATCAAACA
This sequence comes from Pseudomonas sp. RA_15y_Pfl2_54, assembly GCF_963971015.1. NCBI lineage: Bacteria > Pseudomonadati > Pseudomonadota > Gammaproteobacteria > Pseudomonadales > Pseudomonadaceae > Pseudomonas > Pseudomonas sp. RA_15y_Pfl2_54. The sequence continues at coordinate 120,717 of NZ_CAXAPN010000001.1, read as the reverse complement.
GGCCAGCCACGACGTCGGCCAGAACCACAAATTCAACACCGCCATCGCTCAAGTGATGACGCTGATGAACGTGCTGGAAAAAGCCGCGCAAGGCACCGAACAGGATCGCGCACTGATTCACGAAGGCCTGGAAGCCGTCACACTGCTGCTGGCTCCGATCACGCCGCACATCAGCCATGAGTTGTGGAATCAGCTGGGTCACGCTGACGCCGTGATCGACGCTGGCTGGCCGGCGGTGGATGACAGCGCGCTGGTACAGGACAGCCTGCAACTGGTCATTCAAGTGAACGGCAAGCTGCGTGGCCAGATCGACATGCCGGCCAGCGCAACCCGTGAAGAAGTCGAAGCGGCAGCGCGCGCCAACGAAAACGTGCTGCGTTTTGTCGACGGCCTGACTATTCGTAAAGTGATCGTAGTGCCCGGGAAACTGGTCAATATTGTCGCCAGCTAATTGGATCGGGCGCCAGGTTCGCCTGGCGCCGAGTAAAACCTTTCGGGCCGCACGGTCGGCCCACCTGGTTTCAAGGGGAGCAACACAATGATCAAACGCAATCTGCTGGTGATGGGCCTCGCCGTCCTGTTGAGCGCCTGTGGTTTCCAGCTGCGCGGTACCGGCACCAACGAACTGGCGATCAAGGAACTCGACCTGAGTGCCCGCAACGCCTACGGCGATACCGTCACGCAACTGCGTCAGGTACTGGAGTCCAGCGGCGTCAAGGTTTACAGCGGCGCGCCGTACAAGCTCTATCTGGCTGACGAGCAGGAAAGCCAGCGCATCCTCAGCTACGCCGGTGCCGGTCGTACGGGCGAGTATCAGGTCAGCACTGTCCTGAGCTACGACATCCGTGGTGACAAAAACCTTTCGCTGCTGAGCGACAAGCTTGAAGTGCAGAAGGTGTTCATTCACGACGGCAACAACCTCGTCGGCTCCGATCAGGAAGCCAACGACGCCCGTCGCGAGACCCGTCGCGAACTGGTTCAGCGCATGATGCTGCGCCTGCAACAGCTGACTCCGGACCAACTGCAGCAACTGCAGCAAGCCGCCAATGACCGGGCCAAGGCAGAAGCCGACGCGCTCGAAGCGGCGCAAAAGGCTGAAGCGCAGACCCCGCGTCAGTCGCCGCTCGAAGTACCGCAGCAGTAAGACGTTCGGGGCGCTCAGGCGCCCCGTTCGACCGATCTTATGAAGCTCGCTCCCGCTCAACTCAGCAAACACCTGCAGGGCTCCCTTGCGCCGGTCTACATCATCAGCGGAGATGACCCGCTGCTGTGTCAGGAAGCCGCCGACGCCATCCGCCGTGCTGCCCGCCAACAAGGTTTTGACGAACGTCAGGTATTTGCCGCCGACGCCAATTTCGATTGGGGCACGTTGTTGCAGGCCGGTGCCAGCATGTCGTTGTTCGCTGAAAAGCGCCTGCTGGAACTGCGCCTGCCATCGGGCAAACCCGGTGACAAGGGCGCGGCTGCGTTCATCGAATACTGCTCGCGTCCCGCTGAAGACACCGTGCTGCTGATCAGCCTGCCCAAGCTCGATGGCAGCGCGCAGAAGACCAAGTGGGGCAAGGCGCTGGTCGAAGGCCAGCAGACCCAGTTCATTCAGATCTGGCCAGTGGATGCCAATCAACTGCCGAGCTGGATTCGTCAGCGCCTGTCTCAGGCCGGATTGTCGGCCAGCCAGGACGCCGTCGAACTGATTGCCGCACGCGTGGAGGGCAACTTGCTCGCCGCCGCGCAGGAAATCGAAAAGCTCAAACTGATGGCCGAAGGTGGGCAAATCACCGTCGAAACGGTGCAAGCCGCTGTCGCGGACAGTGCCCGCTTCGACGTGTTTGGCTTGACCGACGCCGTGCTCAACGGCGAACCGGCTCACGCCTTGCGCATGCTCGAAGGGCTGCGCGGTGAAGGTGTCGAACCGCCCGTGATTCTCTGGGCATTGGCGCGAGAGCTGCGCCTGCTGGCCAATATCTCGCTGCAGTACAGCCAGGGCACGCCGCTGGACAAGTGCTTCAGCCAGGCGAAACCGCCGGTCTGGGACAAGCGCAAACCCTTGATGAGCAAAGCCCTGCAACGCTACTCGGCGCAACGCTGGGCGCAGTTGTTGCTCGAAGCCCAGCGCATCGATGCGCAGATCAAGGGCCAGGCTGCCGGGTCGCCGTGGATGAGCCTGAGCCGATTGGCGTTGTTGATGGCCGGTCAGCGCCTTTCGTTGCCTGCCGAGTAAGTCGTTCAACCGCACAACGGCCCTTCGCGAGCAAGACCGCTCCCACACTTGACTGCATTCTCATAGCGCGAATTCGGTCGAATGTGGGAGCGGGCTTGCTCGCGAAAGCATCAGAACATTCCTACACAACAGAGACTGGACAGACGTCCAACATCGGCAGATTATTCGCCCCGCAACACCCACCCACCGAGAGATCCGTCATGAGCAAAAAGCCATCGAAACATGGCCCGAACAAGGCCAAATCCATTATCGCCCAACCCCTGTTCCGCAGCCGCCAGGAACGACCAACCAAGGGGAAAGGCAGCTACCGCCGCGAAGCCTTCCAGTCTGACAGCTGGGAGGCTTCTTACTTTCTGGCTGCTTGAAACGGATAATCAATTCACCGCCTGATCTTGCGCCTGAAACGCAAACGTCACTCTATCGGCCAGCGTTGCCGGCATTGTTACTTTGATAATAGGCAGCGTTTCACCAGTGAGCTCTTTGAATCGGCGCTGATCCCTCTGGACTTCCGCCAAGCCCGATGTGTTTCCGACAATCACGTAAAAGAACGCCTCAATTGGCAAGACTTTCGCCTGCCCCTTTGCCCATGTCGTCATTTTCACGTCATTGGGTATGTCAAAAGCTCTTGGCGTCACCAGACGTCCTGCCTGCATCCCCTTTACAAAATTGGGGCCCGCCAGCGTATTAGCCGAATCTCTGACATCAAAACTGCATACACCTGCCCTGTTGTGACTAGGAACAGCATGCTTGTTGTAATTCTCTGCCCATTTTTCAGGGGTATTGATGCCTTGGGCAGCGCAGGCAACGGTTGAGGGATAGCCGGAAATCCCGCCACAACCCCGATCACTACGATGATCAGAATCCCCGTCCACGGGAAAGAAGCACAGAACTTCAATCTTGAGTTTGCCTGACGGTGTTTTCAAAACAGGATAGAAAATCAGTCCTTTCTTGTAATTCATGGCCAGTCTTTTCATTTTGTAGTCTGAGCGGACAAACGAAAATGAGGTACCTCCCACCCTTTCAGCGGTGGGGCTAGGATCCCAGACATCAAAGCCGGCTGCAGTGGCCGTTCCACGCAGCAAAATACCACTGCAAAGAAAGGCAGGTCTGGAGTCCACACCATCACATCGAAGAGTGGTGGTATCGCTATAACGCCTCGTCAATTCGGAGGCTACTTCCGGGCCGCTGGTGGCTAACGCTGTAGCAGTCTGTACGCCCAGCTGAGTTTGAACAGGCTCCTGCGAAGGGCCTTTTACAGAGCACCCTGCCAGCAAAAGAAACAGCAGTAAAAGCGCTTTACCTTTCATATGAAATTCCTCGTCAACGTGCGTCAAGAGGCAGTGATCGAGAAATTCAAACCACCACAATCCTGCCGGCATGGGCTATTGAATTGAGGAAAAACACTGCTGAATAGCTGATAGAAATGACAGTTGCGCCCCGCTAATTCAGGGCATATGGTGATTAGCCGGCTAAATAGACCTCGTCCAAATACCTGACCGATAACCGCTTCATTCCGCAGGCATGTTAAGGTCTGCACCTGATTCGTATCCCCTGGAACTGTGCATGCCCTTCAGTCTTTCCCGTCGTTGGCCCGTTCGCCAATTGATCGCCGCCACAAGCTTCATCCTGCTTGTCGCCTGCGCGGAAAAACCCACCGCCGCCGACGCCCAACCTCTTCAAGCCGCCCCTGTCGCCACGGCCCCAGCGATCATCCCGCCGGTAGTGCCGTCCGCCGACCCTCTCGATCTTCAGCCGACCCAGACCTTTGCCGAATGGCAGGCCGGTTTCCGCAAGGATGCGCTGGCCGCCGGGATCCGCGCCGATCTGTTTGATCGCGCGTTTGCCAATGTCAGCTTCGACGCCAGCGTTATTCGCGCCGACCGCAGTCAGCCGGAGTTCTCACGCCCCGTATGGGAATACCTGGACGGCGCGCTGTCGCCGCTGCGAGTGCGAAAAGGCCAAGCGCTGATCAACCAGTACGCCGACATTCTGCAAAGCATCGAACAGCGTTATGGCGTGGATCGTCAGGCGCTGGTGTCGGTGTGGGGGATGGAAAGCAACTTCGGTCAGTTCCAGGGCAGCAAGTCGGTCATCAATTCGTTGGCCACCCTCGCTTACGAAGGCCGTCGGCCGGGCTTTGCCCATGCGCAATTGATCGCCGCCCTGCAGATTCTGCAACAGGGTGATATCACGCCAGAGAAAATGCTCGGTTCATGGGCTGGCGCGATGGGACAGACCCAGTTCATCCCGACCACCTACAACACCCACGCCGTGGATTTCGACGGTGACGGTCGCCGCGACATCTGGGGTAGTCCGGCCGACGCGCTGGCCTCGACTGCACATTACCTGCAAAGCTCCGGCTGGCAGCATGGTCAGCCGTGGGGCTTTGAAGTACAACTCCCAGGCAGCTTCAATTACACGCTCGCTGACGGTGCCATTCGCAAAAGCGTGGCTGAGTGGCGTCAACTGGGCGTGATCATGCCCAATGGTGGTCAAGTGCCCGCAGGTACCGAACAACTGTCTGCCGCCCTGCTGCTGCCGGCCGGCTATCGTGGCCCGGCATTCCTGATCCTCGATAACTTCCGGGCGATCCTCAAGTACAACAACTCGTCGTCCTATGCACTGGCGGTCAGCCTGTTGTCGGAGCGCTTCAGTGGTGGCGGTTTGATCAACGGCACCTGGCCAAAAGATGATCTGCCATTGAGCCGTACCGAGCGGGTTGAGCTGCAAAGCTTGCTGAGTGCGCGCAATTACGATGCCGGTACGGCGGACGGGATCATCGGCGCCAATACCCGCAAGGCGATCCGCAGTGCGCAGCAGGCATTTGGCTGGCCGGCGGACGGGTATCCGACGCACAAGCTGCTTGAGAGCCTTCGTACCCAGTAGTCAGATTTTCGCAAGGCGCATATCGCTTTCGCGAGCAAGCCCGCTCCCACACTTGACTGCATTCTCATAGCGCGAATTCGGTCGAATGTGGGAGCGGGCTTTCTCGCGAAGGCTGATTGACTGGCGGTGCTTATCTACCGACGGACAACCACATCCTGCTCCAGCATCAGTTCTTTTTTCCCCGCATCCAGCCGCACCAAAGCCCCCATCGGTAGCGTCAGGTTCGGATCACAATGCCCGCTGCGCCATCCCGACAACACCGGTATCCGCAATGGTTCGAACGTCTGCTTGAGCAAGCGGTTCAACGCGTCGGTATCCACCCCCGCGACATCACCGACCAGCACACCGCGCAATTTGGCCAGCTTGCCGGCCAGGCGCATCTGCGTGAGCAAGCGGTCGATGCGATACAGCGGTTCGTTGACGTCCTCGATCAGCAGAATCACCCCTTCTACATCGATTTCGTAAGGTGTGCCCAGCGTCGAGGCAATCATCGCCAGATTGCCGCCGAGTAAACGCCCGTGAGCGATGCCGGGTTCGACGGTGGTCAATGGATAGGCCACCGGGTGGCCCAGTACGCTGCCCACCTTCAACTGACCGCGCAGCATGGCGAAGAATGAGGTGACGGTCGGCGGCTCCTTGTCGCCCAGCAGGTCGGCATTGAGCAACGGCCCGTGAAAGGTCACGAACCCGGCGTAGCGGCTGATCGCCAGATGCAGTGCGGTGATGTCGCTGTAGCCGACAAACGGCTTGGCATGACGGCCCAACAGGTCGAAATCAATCCGGTCCAGCAGGCGCGGTGTACCGTAGCCGCCGCGCAAGCAGATGATCGCGTCGACTTCAGGATCGGCGAAAGCGGCGTGCAGGTCGTTGAGGCGCACGTCATCGCTGCCGGCCAGATAGCCGTCCTTCTCGTAGACACCGGGAAATACTTTCAGCGCATAGCCGCGGGCACGCATCCACTGCACAGCCTTGTCAGTGTCCAGTGCGCCGGGGCCGGCAGGGGCAATCACGCCAATCAGCCCTTCGGATGGCAGCGCCGGTACGGGTTTATGCGGAAAAAGGGTGTGGGTCGGTCGAACGGTCATCCATGGTCTCCCTGTGAACTCATACACACAGTAGTCAGGTACAAAGACAAACAAAAGAGTGCGCGGCAGGCCCAAACAAAAATACCCGCCGAGGCGGGTATTTTTTAGACGCTATCAGCGCCGGATCAGGAACCCAGCAGCTCAGCCTTGACCAGCTTCGCCTGCTCGTCAGCGTGGTACGAAGACCGCACCAACGGACCCGACGCAACGTTCTTGAAGCCCATCTTGTAACCTTCTTCGGCGAACCAGGCGAAGGTGTCCGGGTGCACGAAACGCTGCACCGGCAGGTGGCTGCGCGACGGTTGCAGGTACTGGCCCAGGGTCAGCATGTCGATGTCGTGTTCGCGCATGCGCTTCATGACTTCGATGACTTCTTCGTCGGTTTCGCCCAGGCCCAGCATCAGGCCGGATTTGGTCGGGATGTGCGGCATCATCTGCTTGAAGCGTTGCAGCAGGGTCAGCGACCACTGGTAGTCCGAACCCGGGCGTGCGGCCTTGTACAGGCGCGGCACGGTTTCGAGGTTGTGGTTGAACACATCCGGCGGCTCGGCTGCAGTGATCTCAAGGGCGACGTCCATGCGGCCACGGTAATCAGGGACCAGGGTTTCCAGTTGCACGTTCGGCGACAGCTTGCGGATCTCGCGGATGCAGTCGGCAAAGTGCTGGGCACCGCCGTCGCGCAGGTCGTCGCGGTCAACCGAAGTGATCACCACGTACTTGAGCTTCAGGTCGGCGATGGCGATGGCCAGGCTTTGCGGCTCGTTGACGTCCAGTGGTTTCGGACGACCGTGGCCAACGTCGCAGAACGGGCAGCGACGGGTGCAGATGTCACCCATGATCATGAACGTCGCGGTGCCACCGGAGAAGCACTCGCCCAGGTTCGGGCAGGATGCTTCTTCGCAGACACTGTGCAGCTTGTGTTTGCGCAGCAGGCTCTTGATGCGGTCGACTTCCGGGGAAACCGGGATGCGTACACGAATCCAGTCAGGCTTCTTCGGCAGTTCGGTGGTTGGAATGATCTTTACCGGAATGCGTGCAACCTTTTCGGCGCCGCGCAGCTTGACGCCGGCTTCAACCTTGGGACGCGGGGCCGGGCGCTCGGTCACGTCGAGCGTCGGGATCATGGTTTGCACTGCATCAGTAGTCATATCAGTCGATTCCGCCCGTCAGGGTCGTCTGCTCAGCATAGTCGAGGTGTTTGACGAGCTGCGCGCGCAGCCGGGCACTTACCTCGGCAAATTCAATCGATCCTGCGTGATCGCTCAGCTGGGTCATCGCCAGCCCGGCATAGCCGCAGGGATTAATCCGTCGAAACGGTTCCAGGTTCATATCCACGTTCAGAGCCAGGCCATGAAAGGAACAACCGTGGCGGATCCGCAAACCCAGAGAAGCGATTTTCGCGCCATCGACGTACACGCCGGGAGCGTCTGGCTTGGCCGCGGCGGTCACCCCGTAGCTGGCCAGCAGTTCGATCAGGCAAAGCTCCATGCGACTCACCAGATCACGCACGCCGAAACCCAGCTTGCGTACATCCAGCAGCAAGTAAGCCACCAATTGGCCAGGGCCATGATAGGTCACTTGCCCGCCGCGATCGACCTGCACCACCGGGATGTCCCCCGGCAGCAACAAGTGTTCGGCCTTGCCGGCCTGGCCCTGAGTGAACACCGGAGGGTGCTCGACCAGCCAGATTTCGTCAGCGGCATCGCTGCCGCGTTCGTTGGTAAAGCGTTGCATGGCATGCCAGACCGGCTCGTAAGCCATCTGGCCGAGCTCACGAAAGCCCAGCGTGCCAGACATCACAGCACCATGTGCACAAAACCGGTCGCACGCAACTCGCTGTTAATGTCGTACAGCTGTTCTTGACCGGTGGCGATGATGTGCAACTGGATAGTCGTGTATTTGCCGTTGGTGCTTTGACGTTCGTCGATACGCTCATCATTGATGGTCGCGTGCTTTGTGACGATTGCGATGATCTTGTCTTTGTTGCCAACGCCAGTGTCGCTGATCACCTTGATCGGGTAATCAGTCTGGGGAAATTCGATCTTTGGCGCCTTTACTTCGGTATCGGTCATGGCGTAACGGCCTCTTAAGCCGTGGTAACGCGCATGGCCCCGCACCGGATCGGAGCAGGGCCATGCAGGTCAACACTAAATCAGTTGAACAAGCCGTAGAAGAATAGACGGATGCTATCCCACATGCGGCGGAAGATACCACCTTCCTCGACAGCGTCCAGAGCGATCAGGTCGGCGCTGTGCACAACCTTGTCTTCCAGTTTCACTTCGACTTTACCGATCACGTCGCCCTTGGCGATGGGCGCGGTCAGTTGCGGGTTCATGGTCATGCTGGCCGCAAGCTTCTTCAGCTGGCCTTTGGGCAGGGTCATGGTCAGGTCTTCAGCCAGGCCGGCCTTGACTTGATTGGTGGTGCCTTTCCACACCGGGGCCTGAGCCAGTTCGGTGCCTTTCTGATAGAAGGTCTGGGTTTCAAAGAAGCGGAAACCGTAGGTCAGCAGCTTCTGGGTTTCAGCGGCGCGAGCCACTTCGCTGTTGGTGCCGAACACCACGGCGATCAGGCGCTGGCCGTCGCGTACAGCCGAGGACACCATGCAGTAGCCGGCTTCTTCGGTGTGACCGGTTTTCAGACCGTCAACGGTCTTGTCACGCCACAGCAGCAGGTTGCGGTTAGGCTGCTTGATGCCATTCCAGAAGAACTCTTTCTGCGAATAGATCGCATAGTGGGCCGGGTCTTCGTGGATGATCGCGCGAGCCAGGATCGCCATGTCGTGAGCCGACGAATAGTGCTCAGGATTCGGCAGACCGGTCGGGTTCATGAAGTGGGAATTGGTCATGCCCAGTTCTGAAGCGGTTTTGTTCATCAGGTCGGCGAAGGCGTCTTCGCTGCCGGCGATGTGCTCGGACAGCGCCACACTGGCGTCGTTGCCGGACTGAATGATGATGCCGTGCAGCAGGTCGCTGACAGTGACCTGCGAACCCACCTTGATGAACATCCGCGAGCCGCCGGTGCGCCAGGCGTTTTCGCTGACGGTCACCGGATCGTTTTCACCGATCTGGCCGCGACGGATTTCCAGCGTAGCGATGTATGCCGTCATCAGTTTGGTCAGGCTGGCCGGTGGCAGACGCTGATCACCGTTGTTCTCTACCAGCACATTGCCGCTGCTGGCGTCCATCAGGACGTAGGCTTTGGCGGCCAGTTGAGGGGGCGACGGCATCATCTCGGCCGCAAAGGCGGCGGGCGAGAGGAGCAGCGGGACTAGCAGACACAGGCGTTTGGCAAAGGTGGTGATGTTCATCCGTCTCTCGAAATCGCTAATGGAAACTTGCCCTAGGGCAAAACTATTCAGACAGCCTTCTAACGGGCCATCGCGTGTTCAGTTGCTCACTCCAGTCACCCTTGCCGGGCTTTTATTCTTCGACGAGCCAACAACCTGATTCACCCCCAATCGCTGGTGAATCGCAATCAAGTCCTGCGTATTGCTTACTCCGAAACCACACTTGGCGAACCAAGGTTGGCCAGGCGGACGCTGTTCTGTACCTGGGCAATCTCACCCGGCGAACCGATCGGCCCCAGACGTACCCGGTGCAGGGTCTGCTGATTGCGCACGATCGAACTGATGAAAACCGGAGCGCTCACCATCCCGCTGAGCTTCGCCCTCAGGAGCTCTGCAGCGTCCGGGTTGGCGAACGCGCCCACCTGCAGATACTGGCCAGATGCTGGTGCAGAAGCGTTTTTTTTTGCATCGAGCTGAACCGGCACGACGGCCGCGGCGTGTTGCTGCACCGGCGGCGTCCATTGCTCAACGGTGCCGGCCGAGGCCGTGATCACCGGGGCGCTATTTTGCGCGACTTGCGGCTCGTTGAGCATCAAAGGTGCCGGACGGCCCTTGGCAGCCCACCATTGTTGCGGATCAATGCCTTCGACCTTGACCCGCGCGGTGCCGATTTCGGCGTACCCCAGCTTCTTGGCGGCAGCGTAGGACAAATCGATGATGCGGTCGGAGTAGAACGGGCCGCGATCGTTGACCCGCAGAATCACGCTCTTGTTGTTGTCCAGATTGGTCACCCGAACGTAACTTGGCAGTGGCAAGGTCTTGTGGGCGGCACTCATGCCGTACAGGTCATAGACCTCGCCGTTGGCGGTGTTCTGGCCATGGAACTTGGTGCCATACCAGGACGCTGTGCCAGAAGCGACATACGACTTCGATTCTTGCAACGGGAAATAGGTTTTTCCCAGCACCGTGTAAGGGTTGGCCTTGTACGGGCCGGTGTGCAGGGTCGGCGTGGCATCCGGGATGCGCGAGACATCGACGTCCCACCAAGGCGCGCCGTCTTTGTGCGCCCGGTTGATATCCAGACCCGGCTGCGCGCGCACAGCGGTAGACGATGTCTTTTGAGTCGGTGAACGGCTGGTCGAACAACTGGCGACCAGCACCGCCAACGCAGTGAATGCCACCAGTTTCAGGGGTTTGTTGATAGGCAATGCCCGCATTACTTGACGCCCCGTGCTTTTACCAGCTGTTCAGACAGTTGATGTACGGCCATGGCGTACATCACGCTGCGGTTATAACGCGTGATCGCGTAAAAATTCTTCAGGCCCATCCAGTATTCAGGGCCGTTTTCGCCTTCGAGACGAAATGCAGTGACTGGCATGTCATCGCGCAGCGCATCATGACTCGACCAGCCCAGCGCTCGCAACTCCCCAACGGTTTTCGTCGGCTCGATACCGGTGGTCAGGCCTTCATCGACCTGCTCGCCACGTACGTCTGCACGGCTGACCACTGGCTCGCCAGCGACCCAACCGTGACGCTTGAAATAACTCGCGACGCTGCCGATCGCATCATCCGGATTGGTCCAGATATTGATGTGACCGTCACCGTCGAAATCCACCGCATAGGCGCGAAAGCTGCTCGGCATGAACTGCGGCAGGCCCATGGCGCCTGCGTAAGAGCCTTTCAGGGTCAATGGATCGACCTGCTCTTCACGCGCCAGCAGCAGGAACTCACGCAGTTCCTTGCGGAAAAATTCGGCACGGGGAGGATAGTCGAATCCGAGCGTGGACAAGGCGTCGATCACCCGGAAATTACCGGTATTACGTCCGAAAAAGGTTTCAACGCCAATGATCGACACGATGACTTGTGCCGGCACGCCGTACTCCTGTTCGGCACGGGCCAGCGTCGCCTCATGCTGACGCCAGAAGTCGACACCACGGGCGATACGTGCGTCCGTGATGAACATCGGACGGTATTCTTTCCATTGTTTGACTCGCTCGGCGGGACGGGAGATGGCGTCGAGAATCGACTGCTTGCGCTGCGCCTCGCGAAACACACCCATCAGTTGCTCACCGGCAAAGCCGTAGTCGCGGGTCATTTCACCGACGAATTCGGCCACCTGCGGCGAGCCTTCGTATTCGCCGGCCAGCGCGTCCTGCACGCTACCGAGGATGCCTACCAGGCCAACCCACGGCGCGCATCGAGTCGCCCAGCCACGCATTACTTGCATTGAAATCTTCACCTTATTCAAACCTGCGCGATCCACTTGCGATGGGTATGGATCGACATCAAAACCCCAAACGCTGACAGCAATGTCACCAGCGAAGTTCCTCCGTAGCTAATGAACGGCAACGGCACCCCTACAACCGGTAACAGGCCACTGACCATACCGATGTTGACGAAAACGTAAACAAAAAACGTCATGGTCAATGCACCGGCGAGCAATTTGCCGAACAATGTTTGTGCCTGTGCCGTGATCACCAGCCCCCGACCAATCAACAAAAGATAGATCAGCAGCAGCACGCAAATGCCCACCAGGCCGAACTCTTCGCCAAGTACTGCAATGATGAAGTCGGTGTGACTTTCAGGCAGGAAGTCCAGATGCGATTGGGTGCCGAGCAGCCATCCCTTGCCGAACACGCCGCCGGAACCGATCGCCGCTTTCGACTGAATGATGTTCCAGCCCGTACCGAGCGGATCGCTTTCCGGGTCAAGGAACGTCAGGATTCGTTGCTTCTGGTAGTCGTGCATGATGAAAAACCACATGGCGACCGCCACGGGTACGGCGGCGGCCAATACGCTGAGAATCCAGCGCCAGCGCAACCCGCCCATGAACAGCACGAACGCTCCGCCCGCCAGAATCAGCAGCGAAGTACCGAGGTCCGGCTGACGCACGATCAGAATGAACGGCACACCGATCAGCATCAAACTGATGCCGACATGCTTGAGTTGTGGCGGCAATGTCCGTTTCGACAGATACCAGGCGATGGTCGCCGGCATGAGGATTTTCATGAACTCGGAGGGCTGGAAGCGGATCACCCCGGGAATGTTGATCCAGCGTGTCGCGCCCATGGCGTTGTGGCCCATGATGTCCACCACCATCAGCAGCACCACCCCGATCACATAGCCGAGCGGCACCCAACGGGCCATGAAGCGCGGTTCGAACTGGGCGATGACGATCATCGACACCAGACCGATGCCGAACGAAGTGGCCTGTTTGGCCAGCAGATCCCAGTTCTTGCCGCTGGCCGAATACAGCACGAACAGGCTGCCGGCGGCGAGAATCAGCAACAGGATCAACAAAGGGCCATCGATATGCAGTTTTTGCAGCAACGTCGCGCGGCGACGCATCACATCCTCGCTGGAGAGCATGCGATCAAAGTTATTCATCACGGGCCGTAGCCTCCGCACTGATTGGACTGGCGTATTCGGCCTTCAAATGTCCGTCCTGATCCAGCAACCAGGCGTCCATGACCTGACGCACGACGGGCGCGGCAACACCGGAGCCGGACTCACCGTTCTCAACCATCACCGACACGACGATTCGTGGATCGTCGGCCGGGGCGAAACCGACGAACAACGCGTGGTCGCGATGGCGCTCCTGAACCTTGGAGCGGTCGTACTTCTCGCCCTGCTTGATCGCGACCACCTGAGCGGTACCCGATTTGCCGGCGATCCGGTATTGCGCACCGATTGCCGCTTTGCGCGCGGTGCCCCGGGCACCGTGCATCACCTGCTGCATGCCGTGGTTGACCTTGTTCCAGTCCGACGGGTCACGCAGGATAATGTCCGGCATCGGGTTTTCGTCCACCGGTTTCACCCCTTCGAGGGTTTTGGCCAGGTGCGGCCGGTTCCACACGCCTTTGTTCGCTACCAGCGCCGTGGCTTGGGCCAACTGAAGCGGCGTCGCTTGCATATAGCCCTGGCCGATCCCCAGGATCAGCGTCTCGCCCGGGAACCACGCCTGCTTGCGTGTCGCCCGCTTCCACTCACGCGAAGGCATCAGGCCTGGGGATTCTTCGAACATGTCCAGCGAGACCTTCTTGCCGATGCCGAACTTGTTCATGTAAGCCGACAGCCGATCAATGCCCAGCTTATGGGCCAAGTCATAGAAGTAGGTGTCGTTGGACCGCATGATCGCTGTGTCGAGGTCGACGAAGCCGTCACCGGTGCGGTTCCAGTTGCGGTATTTGTGATCGTAGTTGGGCAGCATGTAGTAACCCGGGTCGAACACCCGGCTCGACGCCGTCACAACCCCTGAATCGAGGCCGGCAATCGCCACCGCCGGTTTGATCGTCGAGCCCGGCGGGTACAGACCGCGCAGCACGCGGTTGAACAGAGGCCGGTCAATGGAATCACGCAACTCGGCGTATGCCTTGAAGCTGATCCCGGTCACGAACAGGTTCGGGTCAAAACTCGGCTGACTGACCATCGCCAGCACTTCGCCAGTTCTCGGATCGAGCGCGACCACCGCACCGCGACGTCCGCCCAATGCCGCCTCGGCCGCTTCCTGCAACTTGATGTCCAGGCTCAGAACGATGTCCTTGCCGGGAATCGGATCGGTCCGCTTGAGCACACGCAAGACGCGGCCACGGGCGTTGGTCTCGACTTCCTCGTAACCCACCTGACCGTGTAACTCCGGCTCGTAGAAACGCTCGATGCCGGTCTTGCCGATGTGATGGGTGCCGCTGTAGTTGACCGGGTCGAGGCTTTTGAGTTCTTTCTCGTTGATCCGCCCCATGTAACCCACCGAGTGCGCAAAATGCGCGCCCTGCGGGTAGTGACGGACCAGTTGCGCAATCACTTCCACGCCCGGCAGACGGAACTGGTTCACGGCGATGCGGGCGATCTGCTCCTCCGTCAATTCGAACAGGATCGGTACCGGCTCGAACGGCCGACGCCCCTGACGCATGCGCTTCTCGAAGATCACCCGGTCTTCGGGCGTCAGCCCTAGCACTTCGACGATCACGTCGAGCACTTGCTGCCAGTCGCCGGAGCGCTCGCGGGTCATGCTCAGACTGAAGCTTGGCCGGTTGTCGGCCACCACGACGCCATTGCGGTCGAAAATCAGCCCACGCGTCGGCGGGATCGGCTGCACATGGACGCGGTTGTTCTCCGAGAGGGTCGAGTGGTACTCGTACTGGATCACCTGCAAGAAATAAAGCCGTGCGATTAGCACACAGATCAGCGCCACCACCACAACGGCCCCGAATATGACGCGGCTACGCACCAGGCGTGCGTCTTTTTCGTGGTCCTTGATGCGGATCGGCTGAGACATGAGGGCAGGCTTACTTGTGGTAAGGGTGACCGGACAGCACGGTCCAGGCACGGTACAACTGTTCGCCGATCAGAATCCGCACCAGCGGATGCGGCAGCGTCAGCGGTGACAACGACCAGCGTTGATCGGCACGAGCACAGACTTGCGGCGCCAGCCCTTCCGGGCCACCAACCATGAAATTGACCGTGCGCGAATCCAGCCGCCAACGGTCGAGTTCGACCGCCAGTTGCTCGGTACTCCAGGGTTTGCCGTGGACTTCCAGCGTGACGATCCGCTCGTTCTGCCCGACCTTGGCCAGCATGGCTTCGCCTTCCTGGCGGATGAAACGAGCCACGTCAGCATTCTTGCCACGGGTATTGAGCGGTATTTCCACCAGTTCCAGCGCCAGCTCGGACGGAAGACGCTTGGCATATTCATGCCAGCCTTCTTCCACCCACTTGGGCATGCGTGAACCGACGGCGATCAGTCGCAGTCGCACAGCGATCCCTTAGAGCTGGTCTTTGTTGAGCTTGGTGAAATGCTCGTGGGTGTTTTCCGGGCTGTGGTGTTTGGCGTCGGCCGCGCGGCTTTGCTCGGCACCGGCCCACAGGCGTTCCAGGTCGTAGAACTGACGCGCCGAGGCGGTCATCATGTGCACGATCACCAGGTCCAGGTCGAGCAGCACCCAGTCGCTGTCGCCCTTGCCTTCTTCGCCCAGCGGCTTGGCGCCCTGCTTTTTGACTTCTTCGCGAACCTTATCCAGCATCGCGTTGATCTGGCGATTGGAAGTACCGGTGGCGATGATCATGTAGTCAGTGATGCTCTGCTTGTCGCGAACATCGATGATCTGGATATCTTGCGCCTTGACGTCTTCCAGTGCAGCCACGGCCAGCTTGACCAGGTCGTCACCTTTCAGCGGCTCGTTGGTGTTGACCGGCTCTGGCAGCGGGGCGCTCTTGAATGTGCCTTTGCGCTTTACTTTGGTTTGGTCTTTGTCAGTCATATAAAACTCGTTTTGCTCATGTATTCGGCGGCTTGGCGACACGGTGATCCGTATCAGTGAAGCACGCCTTGTTCAGTTCGACGCACGGTAAAGACCGTGCGCATCGATGTAGGCCAGGACCGCGTCGGGCACCAGGAAACGTACCGACTTACCGCTGGCCAGCAGTTGACGGATCTGGGTGGCGGAAACCGCGAGCGGTGTCTGCCAGACGAATGCAATCTGTCCGCTCGGCCCTTTCAGGGCCAGCGGGTCGCTCACCGAACGCGCTGCCAGCAGGTTGCGCAAGGCATCCGGCGGTTCGCTGTCGGCGTCCGGGCGCTGTAGCACCAGGATGTGGCAATGCTGGAGCAACTCTTCCCAGCGATGCCAAGTGGGCAGGCCGCAAAATGCGTCCCAGCCCAAAAGCAGAAAAACCTGGGTCTCGGCGGCCATTTCGGCACGCATCAACTCCAGGGTATCAATGGTCCAGGACGGTTTGTCCCGCTGCAATTCGCGGGCGTCCACCACCAGCGGCGGCACTCCGGCCACCGCGCACTCGACCATCGCCAAGCGATCCTGCGCCGACACCTGCGGTGTATCGCGATGCGGCGGTCGCGCGCTCGGCGTCAGACGCAACTCATCCAGTGCCAGCGTTTCGGCCACTTCCAGCGCGCCGCGCAAATGGCCAATGTGCACCGGATCGAAGGTGCCGCCCAATATGCCAATGCGCAGTGGGCGGGGCTCGCTGCCCGATGGCGTCGCTGTCAGGTCGAGGTCGGCCAAGTCAGACCGTCGCCTGGCCGCGTAACTGGCCATCACCGACCACGATGTACTTCTCGCAGGTCAGCCCCTCAAGACCCACCGGGCCGCGGGCGTGCAGCTTATCAGTAGAAATGCCGATCTCGGCACCCAATCCGTATTCAAATCCATCGGCGAAGCAGGTCGGCGTGTTGATCATCACCGACGCCGAATCGACTTCAGCCACAAACCGCCGCGTGTCTGCGAGGTTTTCGCTGACGATCGAGTCGGTGTGATGGGAGCCGTAATGGTTGATGTGTTCAATGGCCTGATCGAGACCGTCGACCACACGGATCGACAGGATTGGCGCCAGATACTCGGTGTTCCAGTCGTCTTCACTGGCCGGCACGGCGTCGATGATCGCCCGGGTGCACTCGCAACCACGCAGTTCGACGCCTTTTTCGCGGAACTGGGCAGCCATCGATGGCAGGAAATCCTTGGCAACGGTTTGATCGACCAGCAAGGTCTCCATCGCGCCGCAAATGCCATACCGATAGGTCTTGGCGTTGAAGGCGATGCGCTGGGCTTTGTCCAGGTCGGCGTGTTCGCTGACATAGACGTGGCAGATGCCGTCCAGATGCTTGATCACCGGCACGCGAGCATCGCGACTGATGCGTTCGATCAGACCACGGCCGCCGCGCGGCACGATCACGTCGACGTACTCGGGCATGGTGATCATCGCGCCAACGGCAGCACGGTCAGTGGTTTCGACCACTTGCACCACCGCTGCCGGCAATTGCGCCTCGGCCAGACCACGCTGGATGCATGCGGCAATCGCACGGTTGGAATGAATCGCTTCGGAGCCACCGCGCAAAATGGTCGCATTACCCGATTTCAGGCACAGACTGGCGGCATCGATGGTCACGTTGGGGCGCGATTCGTAGATGATCCCGATCACGCCCAGCGGCACGCGCATCTTGCCGACCTGAATGCCCGACGGGCGAAAGCTCATGTCACGGATGGCGCCGACCGGGTCTGGCAGCGCGGCAACCTGACGCAGGCCGACGATCATGCCGTCAATGCGCGCCGGGGTGAGTTCCAGGCGCTCCAGCAATGCGGGCTCCAGACCATTGGCGCGACCGGCAGCCAGATCCTGTTCGTTGGCTGCCGCCAGCTCGGCGCGTGCGGCGTCCAAAGCATTGGCAGCAGCCTGCAGGGCGCGGTTTTTCTGCGCGGTGCTGGCACGGCCGATGACCCGGGAAGCCTCGCGGGCGGCGCGACCCAATCGGGTCATGTAGTCAAGAACGGACTCAGTCATGGTCTGCTGGGGTCTTGGCGAAGAGGAAAGCGGCAGATTATAGCTGTCGCATCCCGGGACTAACAGCGGTGACGGGCGGATGGTCGAAATGAACAGTGATTGGCCGATGTTCAGGCGTAATTAAGCCTTGGATTGTTATCATCACGACCTCCTCCGCCTGGATAAATATCGCCTGCCATGCCCAACCAGACCGTTCGCACCCGCGCCGGACACCTGCTGCAGGGACTCCCGGACGCTTTTTTCGACCGCGATGCCCAAACACTGGCCAAGGATCTGCTCGGCAAAGTCATCCGCCATCGCGTTGCTGATTTGTGGCTCAGCGCGCGCATCATCGAAACCGAAGCGTATTACTGCGCGGAAAAAGGCAGTCATGCATCGCTCGGCTACACAGAAAAGCGTAAGGCTTTGTTTCTGGATGGCGGGCACATTTATATGTATTACGCACGCGGCGGCGATTCGCTGAACTTCAGCGCGCAAGGGCCGGGCAATGCGGTGTTGATCAAGTCGGCCTATCCGTGGGTCGATGAGATCAGTGGCCCGGCGAGTCTGGCGCAGATGCTGCTGAACAACCCTGATGCTCAGGGTCAGGCGCGACCGTCGCAAAAGCTCTGCGCCGGACAGACGTTGCTGTGCAAAGCGCTGGGATTGAAGGTGCCAGTGTGGGACGCCAAGCGTTTCGATCATCAGTTGCTGCTCGTTGAGGACACGGGGCCTGCGCCCTCGCACGTTATTCAAACCACGAGATTGGGCATTCCTCATGGCCGTGACGAACACCTGATGTACCGTTTCGTCGACGCGACCTATGCGCAATGGTGCACGCGCAACCCGCTGCGACGGGGTCAGGTCGAAGGCCGGGATTATTTTGTATTGCCCTGAACACGCTCCCGCATTGAGCGGTGTGCCGTTGAAGGTTAAGCGCCCCATGGGCTATTTGAAGATTTGATGGAGTTTGTCTGTATGGGCCCATGGCTCGATAGCGTGACCGGTTGGCTGGCGGCCAATCCACAGTGGCTGGCCGCAGCGGTGTTCATTGTTGCCTTTGCCGAATGCCTGGCGATTGTCGGGCTGATCGTGCCCGGCACGGTGTTGCTGTTTGCCGTGACCGTGCTGGCCGGCAGCGGCGCGCTGTCGTTGAGCGAAACCCTGTTGCTGGGTTTCCTCGGCGGGATATTCGGTGATCTGGTTTCGTACTTCCTCGGCCGACACTTTCATCAGAACATCCGGCGACTGCCCGGACTGCGCCATCACCCGGAATGGATGGCCGGCGCCGAAACCTATTTTCAGCGCTACGGCATCGCCAGCCTGCTGGTCGGACGCTTCATCGGCCCGTTGCGGCCCATGCTGCCGATGGTCGCCGGGATGTGCGACATGCCCTTCCCGCGCTTCGCCGCCGTCAGCCTTCTGGCCGCCGCCGGCTGGAGTCTGGCCTACCTGCTGCCAGGCTGGGCCACCGGAGCAGCGATCCGCCTGCCATTGCCCGAAGGGTTCTGGCTTGAGGCCGGGATTGTCGCCGGCTGTATCGCAGCCGTGGTCGGCCTCAGTGTGAACAGCAGCCTGCGCCGGCATCGCAGCGCAACGATCTGGATCAGCAGCATGAACCTGTTGATTCTGATCGGCCTGTTCATCGGCTATCCGCACCTGACAGCCCTCGACCAAGGCGTGATGACGCTGGTGCAGGAGCATCGTCAACCCGTGCTGGATGAAGTCGCGGTCACGCTCACCCTGATCGGCGAGTTCCGCAACATGCTGATGTTCAGCATCCTGCTGACCGTCCTGCTGTTGCTTTGTCGGCAGTGGCGTCAGGCGATTTTCGTCGGCAGCACCCTTCTCTGCACCGCCCTGGCCAACACCGCGACCAAACAGTTTTTCGCCCGGGTACGCCCGGACGTGCTGACCGACCCGCTTACCAGTTACAGCATGCCCAGCGGCCACGCCTCGGGATCGTTCGCCTTGTTCCTGGCTCTGGCCGTCCTCGCCGGACGCGGGCAGCCGTCACGCATGCGCCTGACGTGGCTGATGATCGCCTGCATTCCGGCCTTGGCAATTGCTCTGTCGCGCGTCTATCTGGGAGCGCACTGGCCGACGGATATTCTCGCCGGCGCCATGCTGGCCGCTGGCGTGTGTGCGGCGAGCCTGTGGCTGAGCCAACGCAAATTACCGCTCAATGCAATGCCGGTAAAAGTCTGGTGGCTGATTCTGCCGGCCATGGTGACACTGTTCGGTTTTTTCGTACTGCGTCATTTGCCACATACACTGTTGCGCTACGCCTACTAATAAATCGATTTACAACTATCACGCCCTCCGCACTGCTCTTTAAGGAAACTTCCGACGAGAGCAGTGTTATCCCCCTACTCCAACTTACCGACGCCAAGTAAATATTCTTGATTCACAGCGCAAGAACAGCGTCATACTTCGAATCCAACAATCAAAGTTACATATTTTGCTTGAGAGCAAGGCCGTGGCGCCTTTCATATCTGTGGAATTCAGTTAAATTCGACTCAGCAACTTATTCACCAACAACCACCCGCATTTTTTATCAATAAAAACGACACGATATTTTCATATATCCAGTACTGAGTAGTTCATGAGTCCGAAGTTACCTCGAAAACCCCCAACATCAAACGTAAAAGCGCCAGATCCAATGACGCCTGCATCACAACGCCCCGACGTAATTTTCGATCCTTTTGTACCCTATAGAGCCGGGCTCACTGATTCACCGAATCCTACGAATTCATCTATAAAACCTGTCACAGGCACCGATCTTTCCCGGCAGCCTGCTGTTGAAGTCACTCCCGCGCCGCGGCAAGGCTTTGCCCCCCGCAAAAACGACGGCTCCGTGAGTGACTACTGGCTTTCAGAAAATTTTCTGCGCGGCATGAAACCCGCGGATGCAGAAGGTTTTCGCTGGGTCGTCGGGCGCAGGTTTGTCGACGTGGAATACGAGGGCACTTTGCAAACCATGCATGTCGCCCTTGACGAGTTCGGTAACTATCGCGGCAAGTTTCTGACAGAGCGAACACCGTCGGGTCCCCTCCTCTATAAAAACGACGGCCTCCCCACCTGGCGGCTGACACAACAGGTCAGCGAACGTCCCGTGGTCAGCCCTGAGCGTCAGACGCAAAACATCGCCTTACCCAAAAGGCCCGCTCCGCCAATCAGCGAGCGGCCTGATCTGATGTCCACCGCCAAAAGACCTCGCCCACTCGACACACCCACATACATTGATCAAAGCCGATACTCGCCAACAGGACGCTCTCCGGATTCGCAGGGTTATTACGAACTAAGGCCCGTCTTCGGTTCGAAGGACTCCAACATGCTTTTTGCATTCAGGGATCAGTTCGCCAATTGGGTTCAGGTCGACCCGCCCGCCAACGGTTTCGGCTCACACCCCACGCACTTGAAGCAATGGACCGATCACCAGCTATGGGAGGTCTACGGGATTGAAGGTCAGGACATCGTGCGTTTCAGGGCTCAAGTCCAGTCCAGCGGAAGACCTGCGCAATGGGCCGAGCCTCGCCCTGCCAAAAACCCGGTGACAGACTTACTGCGCAACGGCCTGCGCTGGATGCTGCCGGACTCGAACCTCACGCAACGCGAGACGTTCCTGCAATCGTTCAACCTGCTGCCGAGCCAATTGATCCGTTTGCAGCGACACCTGCAGACCGAGCTGACAATGCCCCAATGGGCGCTGGCGCACAAACGCCTGACCGAAGACATCAACAATCCCCAACGACTCGATCAAC
Source organism: Pseudomonas sp. RA_15y_Pfl2_54 (assembly GCF_963971015.1). Taxonomy (NCBI): domain Bacteria; kingdom Pseudomonadati; phylum Pseudomonadota; class Gammaproteobacteria; order Pseudomonadales; family Pseudomonadaceae; genus Pseudomonas; species Pseudomonas sp. RA_15y_Pfl2_54. The sequence goes on along the minus strand of NZ_CAXAPN010000001.1, from coordinate 99,201 downwards.
TGAGCCGCGATGCCGTCGAGGAGTTGAATCTCAAACGCAACGCACGTCACGACTGGTACAACCCCGAGACCAGCATGACATTCGAACTGCGCGAAGCACTCTTGAGCAAAATGGGTTATCTGCGCAACAAGTACAACTGCCTGTACCGGACCGACATTCCAGCGCTCTTTCGGGGCGACGAGCGTACGCCGTTCGAACTGGCCAATGACGACACCATGCTGCCTCGTTACCACCACGAACCCGGCGCTACGACTCACAAGCCGATGAGCGCGACCTTCAGCCTGAAAGAAGGCCAGATGTACGCCAGCGCGCCCGATCCCGAGTACTTGCAGTTCAACAGCCAGACCAACAAGTACCCGGGACGGGACGCCGACGCCAGCGACTCGGACAGTCATGCCAGTGACGCCAGCGACATAGAAAACGCCGACTCGTCAGACTGGTCCGAGGCCGATAGCCCGATTGCCTGGGATTACGAGCGCGATTACGAGCCCATCCGAACGCGGCAAAAGGAAATGTTTCTGTATGCCCTGGACACCCGCAATCTGGAAGTTGTCCCGCATGAAGAAAATTACCTGTTCAACTCCGCGGCCCGCCTGACGCCTCCGACCTGGTTTCCTTCCGACGATTTCGAGGGTTTGATTTCGGTCACCAGAAGCGGGCTTGAGGCAGACCGTATCTGGCTGTTGAACTCGACACTGACCAAGGGCGCCAAGGTCGAGGACATCACGCTACAAGCAGGTACACATGCCGAGCGCATCGAAGCGGCCACCCATGCGGGTCACCGCAATTACCCGGAATATGACCAACTGATCGACAAGGTCGAGGCGGCTGGCCTGCCGATACTTAGACTGTCGGGCAACAAAAACGAGTTCGGTCATGACATCACCTGGCCCGGAGTCACGGGCACCTGACAAATCATCAGTCATGCAAGTTCAGCGGCACACCGGTACGGAAACCGGACGTCATCGCTTCATCATTAAAGGATTAATACGTGTCAAAAATCATCGCTCCACCCCTGCACATTTCAAACGTCCAGCCCATTGAGGTGACGCCCATCGATGCCTCGGCCAATCTCCATGCGCCACCGGCCGGCCGGGTGGACAGCGCAGCAACACTGGCAGGCACTGCACCGATATCCGACGCCGACGCCGACGCCGACGCACCCTATCGACGCACCCTCAAGTCCCTCGACAAACACTTCGGCCCACTGCGCATCGGTGAAGTGCTGACCAGTCGCGTCGAGCTCCAGGCCTTGGGGGCGACGGTCAATGGCCAGCCCATCAGTCCCGCGAACGCCGGTATGCCGATACCTGATCAAACCTTTCTGGACGGACTCAACTTCCACTCGGCGTCCGTCGAGAGCCGATTGAAGTCAGTCGATATTCCAGACAGCGGCGTGGTGGCGATGCTTTTCTATGAAATTGCCTGCAAGCGCTCGCCCGATGCCATGCCGTTGTTCGTCAGCGATACGCCGCTGGCCTCCGGCAGTGCAATGGAGCAACTCAATCGATTGGGTCAGGCCGCGCAGAAACTGGATATCCACCGGGCCGATTCGTTTGACAACGCTCCTGGCTGGGTCAACGGGAGGGCAAGCTACCTGATGAATGGATTCGGCGTCGGCCTGCAAGCATTCGGCGTCTACAGCGGATTCATGGGGGTACTGGACGGGATCAAGAAAGGTGACGCAGGGGAAGCGATATTCCAGGGCGCGTCGATCGCCGCAGAGTTCGGCTCACTGATCATCGAACAGGGGTTTAACAAGGGTGGCGAAGCGATGCTCAGACACGGCTCGACCACCTTCAAGCTTTTTCCTGGCACCTCGGCAGGCAAATTCCTGAGTCGAGGTGCCGGACTGTTTGCCAGTGCGATCACCTTGCCCTTCGACATCATCGATGCCGTCAAATCCTTCAATGCGGCGGCACAAGCCGAAGGCAAGGAAGCGCAGGATCATTACGTCAACGCGAGTGTGAGTGTAGCGGGCGCAGGTATCAGCCTGGTGCTGGGCGTGGCGGCGATCGCGGGGTTCGGCAGTACCGCCGGGCCTGTCGGCCTCGTTGCCGCAGCGGTGCTTATATTCGGCTCGATGATTTACTCGGCGGCCCGAGTCGTGGACGACATCGATGACTACATCGAGCTGAGCACCCTCGAACGCTTGCGCTCCGGCTGGCTCGCCTTTACCGGCAAGGATCTGGACAAGGAAGTCATGGATCGCTTCAAGCTCTCCAAAGGTTATCGTGACCACCAGGCACAACTGGAGATGTCAGCCAAAGAGCTGCTCGACGGCGCCTACAAAAACGCCATCGAACACATCGTCGACGGCGCTTTCAAAACTGAATTGAAGACAGTGGAACTCTGGCGCTATCAGTGGGACGAAAGCGCCGGCGAAAAACCGTTCAAACTCGACAGTCAGGCCGTCATCGTTGGCGCAGACGACGTGATTGATGCCAGCAACGGTCTGCCTGAGGATCTGAAAGGCAAAGTCAGCGGCACTGCTGGCGATGACAAAGGGGTTTTCTGGCGCCTCGGTGACGGCAATGACCGGGTCATCGGCGTCAAGGCCAAACCCAACCTGTTTGCCTATCGCGAGGGTCACAAGGCGCTGACCGGGGGCGACAAGAATGACGCGTTTTACCAGGCGGTCACCGAACAGGAACTTGATCGTCTGACCAAACCGCCTCATATCAGCGTGCTGGATGGCGGCGCAGGCTCTGACACCCTGGTCTTCGAGGGCAGCCGTCCGCTCAGTGATACCCGCCACGTCGGCCACGACATCGACCTGCAAAGCGGCCAGATGAAATTGCGCAGACTCGACGCGGCAGTCGATGCCGTCGAAGTCGCGCATCTCACCTCGATCGAGAACGTCTCGACCTTGCGCAAAGGCACAAGCCACGTCACCGGAAACGACGACGCCAATCGAGTGGCGGCCAACGGTTACGACCGCATCAGCACTGGCGGCGGAAACGACAGAATTGACATCTTTGGCCCCGATTGTCATGTCGATGGCGGCAGCGGCGCCGATCACTATTACATCGCCGACACCAACGCCCGAACGACAATTGTCGAGGATGGCGAACAATCGAGCGTCATCGAATTGGGCTGGCCAAGAGAAATCATTCAGCGCTGGGAGATCGTCGGAACCTCGCTGATCGTCAGTTCGTTGCGCGACAGGGATGGAAGAGATCCCCTGCACGTATTGACCATTAAAGACCTCTACGAATCGATCGACGGACAGCGCCAGTTGAAAAATGGACGGTGGCTGTTCAAAACCCAGGACGGGTATGAACTGTTGCCGCTCCTGCCCCAGCAATTAGGTGAATCGTTGAGCCAAGCGATTGAAGTCGCGCAGACCGTCAAGGGCCGACCGGCTCCCGATGCCGATATTGTCAATCACGGTACTGTCGTGATCACGGAGCAGGGTTCAAAGCGGCATTTTGTGTCACGCGCAGACGGCAGGGTCGAGTTTCTAGCCGCGCGTCACACACCGCACACCTCCCGAGAGGTTTATCTCGACTTCAAGGATTCGGAAATTGTCGAAGTGGTCGTCAGTTATGACGTCGAAACGCGTAAAGGCGTCTCGGGCAACACTCACTTGATCTACAAGGACATCAACCTCTCGATTTTGCTGCCATCAAAAGTGGTGGTGTTCAAAGGGATTATTCAGCCCATTACCGCCGCCACCGGCTACAGCGGCAGAAACAGTCTGAAAGTCACGACGCCGCGCCTGGTGCAAGACATTGCCGTGATCCTGCAAGACCAGGTGTCGTATCGACTTCAAGTTCCCTCACTGAACTACGAAGATGATTCCAGAAATCCCGGCAACAGGATTTACACCACCCGCAGTTGCCTGAAGCGCCGCAATGGCAACTATCTGTGTATCCAGCCACGACTCGCAAAGGCCATTGCGCTGCCCCCGGCCCCCAGAAAGATTGTCATCGAACCCCGGCCCCACACCGGCATCTATCTGCTGCAAGGCCAGAGCTCAAGTTACGATGTCTACCTGGCCAGCAACTCGATCATTCGCCTGTCCACCCCGCAAGCAGCGGCTGGAACGGCCGACGCCTCGACCTGGACCCTCTACAGCGAAACATTGACGGAAACGGTCACACGCGACGATATACGACTGGACTCCAATCGCTTGCGCGTCGGCAGTTGCGTCATCGAACTGCCAGGCATCGAAGGCGACATTGCGGTGGAGTCGATCAGCGTAGCGACTTCATCCGGCAATATTTATGAAGTGTCACTTCTGTTTGAAGTCATCCAGCTCTACGTCATCGACGCCCGACACTATTCCAGTATTGAAGCACTGCAAGCCGATATCCGTGCGCATCAACAGCGCAACGAACTGGCCGTAAAAGTTCATATAACCAACATCGGCTTCAAAACGGGAACCATCGGCACTGTGTACTACAGCTCGTTGAGGAACGGCTGGGGCGTCGATACTGATCCGCATCAGCCAATCAAACCCGAAGAGCTGACAATCGCGCCGATCGGCCAGGCCTGACCGCTCTCTTCTCACACTCAAGGACGCGCCGGTATGGATCTGATTGCCATGCCGGCCAACCCGATTCAGCCAACGGATGGCTGATTCACTGACATGGAGTCAAATCTTATGCGAAATAAACCCAAAGCCCCTCAACGCTCCCCAGTGGTCGATACGGCCCAACCGTCGCTCACCCGCCCGAACTCGCCCGAAGTCGCGGGGGACAATCTGGATTTCGGGCTACCTCCCCGCGTCAGGCCCCACGGATCGGTTGATTTGAACGTGTCGTCAGAGGTGAAAACCGGCAATCCCACGCCTGGAACCTCGCCCACACAGGTCCACCTGTCGGTTACGCAAAGGGATGACCTCGCCCCGACGCCACCCACTATCAGCCAATCTGCGCTGCAGGACTATGTCCAGCACCCGCCGGCCAATCTCGCCGTCGATCACGATGCCGCTGGTTTGAGACTCTTCAAGGGCAAGCCGTTTGCCGACGTTGTCGGCGATAACGCGCAAAGCGACATCAAGACCGTGATGGTAGGGTTCGATGACAAAATGAAAGCCTACCGGGCCCAGTTGCCCAGTAAGCGAACCCCCTGCGGACCACCGCTTTATCGCATCGGCGAGAGCAACACCTGGACCTTGCAAAAACCGGTTGATTACTACAATACCGAACGGCTCGCGTTCTCCCATCTACCGGATGCCCAAGGCTACTACGCCGTTTCCTTTCGCGATTTTTTTGACCCGAACAAAATGCATAAGGGTTACGGCTTCGCCCTTCGCGATGAGCATGACAATTGGTTCAAGGTCGATCCGCTCGAAGCTCGGGGAGAGGCGTCCATACCCTTGAAATTTGAACACTTGACCGATGGCGACATCTGGAACATGTATCGCCTGCGAGGTACAGAAACACTGGTCTTTCGGGACGAAGCGCAAGCCATCGGCAGAGTGCCTGACTGGGTCCGACGCGTTCAGGAGCCAGACACTTTCAAATACGTGACAGGTTCATTGCGATTGCTCTATCCGCAAAAGTCCGCCGTAGAATGCGAGCGACTGCTCAGAAGCTACAACCTGAGCGTCACTCAACAGGCTCGTCTGAGGAAGGATCTGGACATCGGCCCTATTCCCGAATGGGCAGAACAGCACAAGCGACTGACCAACAGCGATGATGATCAGCGATTCGAGCAGATCGCGCAGGAACTTGACCCCTTCATTGTCAGATTGAGAACCGAAGGCGGACTTTCTTCCAGCGATTTACCCGACGTCGGGCAGCGCTATGAAGCCCAATTCCTGAACGGGTACTTAAAGCGTGCAGGCTATAAACAAAACCGGCACGGCTTCCTGTACCGAACCGACATCCCTGCCATGTTCCGGGCCGATCTGCGCACCCCTTTTGAACTGGCGCGGGACAAACGCCTGGTGAGATTGAAGGGCAACCCCTCCGACTCCACGACCCGATGGGCTTTTAGCGCGACATTCGGCCTGGCCAATGGGTTGACCTACATGGGCTTTGGTTACTACTCCAACCCCCGGAATTACAACAGCCAGGCCAACCGGTATCCAGGACATATCAGTTCTGACAGCGATTCACCGAGCGACTATCGATTTGAATCGGCGGGGGAATCCGACACGTCGTTTGAAATGGACTACTCGCGTGACTATCGATTGCTGCGGCGCAAACAGACACTTGGCTTCCTTTATGTCATCGACACCCGCGGCATCGAGGTGGTGCCCGGAGCGGAAAACGTTTACCTGAACAACAAGGATTTTGAAGCGGATAACATGGAAGGCCGGATATCAATGCCTACGAGGGGTATCAGCGCAGAGAGGATCTGGCTGGTGCACTCGAATCGGAACAAGGCCGCAAGGGTTGAAGATGTCTTGCGACAGGCCGGTGATGACGCCAAGGCTATCGAGAAAGCCACGTGGGACGGAACCGACGGCAACTCAGTGTGGTTTTCGGGCGAAACACCTTATGACCGCTTGATCAATCGAGTTGCCGATTCCGGCGGCGTGATCCTGCATTTGCCGAAAGGCGAAGTCACGCTCTCCGGCGACGTTGTCTGGCCCGTTCCCGAGCATTTCAGGCCTTGACCGTCTAGCGGCCCCAAACACCCAAGCGCCAGCGATCTCTGTTGTGACTGGCGCTGCTTTCACGCAAAAGAACGATACAAACCCGACAGCCTACGGACAGGCTGTTTTATCCAAAAAGGAGTTTTATTGCATGCGACCCAAACCGGGCTCACGACCAAATTCAAAGATGGATACACCCGGCCCCTCCGCCCCCCGCCCAATCACACCTGACAACAGACCAAACGATTCGGTTTTCCACCCGCCCGGTCGACTCAGCCCGGGCAGCTCGAACACGATTTCGGCTGGAGTGAGCGCCGACAGCCCGATCGCAGGAACCACGCACCAAGGGGCCACCGTCACCGTCACGCCGATGCCCGATCTCGTTGCGCCCCGGCCTGCTGTCACGACCTCTCCCCTGGAACCCTACGTACTGAACGTCGGGAACCATCTACCCGCGCCGGCTGCAGACGGACTGAGAGCCTACAATGGCAGACAATTTGCGGACGTCACCAGCGATGATCCAGACACGGCCATCCAGACGGTGATGGTGATGTACCACGCCCCCATGAAAGCCTATCGGGCAAAGTCGCTGAGCAAGCGTGATCTTTGGGGGCCACCGCTTTACCGAATAGCCGACAGCAATGCCTGGAGCCTGAAAAAACCGAGCGAGTACTTTGATATCCGTCAGCACACCATTTCCCAGCTTCCAGATCACGATGGCTACTATTCGGTTCGCCGGCACAGTGAGGCTGATCCCAATCTTTTTTATCCGGGAACCGGTTACGCCTTCAGGGATGAAAAACAAAGGTGGGTCAAGGTCGACCCGCGTGAAGCTCGGGGCGACCGTTCTGTAACCGTGAAACTTGAGCAATGGACCGACGGCGATATCTGGCGCATGTATCGCTTGCAGGGTGCAGAGGCGTGGGTGTTTCGTAATGAGGCGCAAGTCAGCGGCACGGCGCCTGATTGGGCCCGCCGCTTCAAGGGCGTGAAAGCGCACGACTATCTGATTGATTCACTGGGATGGCTTTATCCACAAATGTCTGCCAGTGAACGTGCGCAATGGCTGCGCAGCTACAACTTGACCGTGGCACAGCAGATCCGCTTGCGTCAGGAGCTGGAAAGCGGACCGTTTCCCGAATGGGCGGAACAACACAAACGATTGACTCAAAACAAGGATGACAACCAGCGGTTTAATCTGATCGCACAAGAATTGGAGCCTTACCTTCTCAAGTTGAGAAATCATGGCTTTGAGTATGTGAAGGAGCTACCTCCCGCACAGCAACGATATGAAGCCGAGTTTCTGAAAAACTACACGGACCATGCGGGGTATCAGCGCAATGTGCATCTCGCTTTGTATCGAACCGACATCCCTGCCATGTTCCGGGGCGACCACCGCACGCCTTTCGAGTTGGCACGGGATAAACGCATGGTCAGGCTCAAGGGCAATCCCTCTGGCATTACCACCAAGTGGGCCTTGAGTGCGACATTCAGTCTGGGCAAGGCCCTGTGGTACAAAAGCGAGTTGGGCGGATACTCCCACCCCCTGCATTACAACTCCCAGGCCAATCGGTATCCGGGCAAGATTTCCGATGGCGATATCTCACCCGGTAGTCGCGATGGTTCAGACGCAGAATCTGACACCTCGTTTGAACTGGATTACTCCAAAGACTACCCACTGGTTCGGCGCCAGCAGACCCAAGGCTTCCTTTATGTCATCGATACCCGCGGCATCGAAGTCGTGCCCGGCGCGGAAAACCTCTACCTGAACGATCTGGATTTTGAAGCCGATCCGACAGAGGGGCGCCTGTCGATGCCGACACGGGGCATCAGTGCCCAGCGGCTCTGGCTGGTGAACTCGCAACTGACCCGTGCAGCGTGCGTCGAGGATGTATTCAAATGTGCCGGCGGCAGTGTCAGCGCTATCGAGAAAGCAACCTGGAACGGAACGCTCACTTACAGCGAGCAAGGCACCACGATTTATGACGCACTGATAGACCGAGTAGGCGCCGATGGCGCGAAGGTACTGTTCTTGCCGAAAGGACGCGACACATTTGCAGGTGACATCACCTGGCCGACACCCGAGCATGAAAGACCTTGAACTGAAGCCAGCGGTTTGACCGAATGAATCGCGCCATACTTCTAATCGAGGCATGGCGCTTTTTATCAGGTAACGGCTGAAAGCTTTTCAACAACTTTAATTACAAACACAGCAGAACTGTAATTAAAGGCATCGTGTTTCGACAGGTTGGGATTGACATTCAGGAACGTGCTCATGCCCTTGACCACATTGCAATACAAAGGCCTGTTATTCGACTCACTGACCAAACCAATATAGGCCGCCCCGAATTCGATATCGCTAAAAGTAGTGCTCGACACCCCAAGCTTATTGATCGAAAAATAATCCGTTTTATCAGCCGTGCTGGCCAATAGATTATGTGTTTTGTTTTCGAAGGCTAATCTGGCGTTATCAAACATGCCGCGCTGCACGACGTGGATCGCGTACCGGTCGCCCTGCGCAACGAACTTCAACAGTAAAGGTTCGTCGTGTTCGTGATCAGCAAGGGTGAGTAAACTGGCAACACGAGAATCTGCCAGATTAACTTCGGCATCCAGTTGCTCGCGTTTGGTAAGACGCGGACTGCGCAGACGCTGTTGGAGGCGCTGTTGATTGAGCACTACTGGCAGACCGTCAAGGTACAGGTTTGCAGTAAATGTGATGTCGGTGTTTATCGATACAGTCATAAAATTTCCATCCATGGAGGCCTGGCGCCGTAATCGTCAGGGTGCCAGGCCATCTGAAAAAACAGTCAGGCGGTCGCCGCTGCCACTATGGTTTTCGCGGTTGCAGACATACGCGGAACTTCGCTGACAGGAATTTTTTCAGATTTACGCTTACGCCGCGCAACCACCATCAAATCGGCATAGACGCAGGCCGCTTCAATCACATTGGCAACGTTATGATCAGCCCCGGCATGTTTCAAAATATACTTGCCAGCGATGTCATCCCAAAACGCCCACTCATCTTCATATACCGTCATGACGTCTTCCTTATTATTGTTCATATCACCCGCTTCCTGCGGGGAACTTGAACTTAAGATAAAGACAGAAGCAAAACAATACTGGCAGGCATTGTGAGTTGATTCAAAGTACAACTAGGTGAACAACTCTCCCTGTAATTCATCGAGCAACGCCTGGATGGCATCCAGTCGTTGTTGTGGATCATCAAGTTGCAGCAGATCGATCTTGTCTTCTTCGGCGAACGGCAGCAGATACGCCAACTGATTGGCGAGCGACTGCTGACCCGGCGCGTCAGTGCCCATGTTCAACGCCTCGACCATCGGGTGCTCGGCCAAAGCCTTGAGCAAGGCAACCAGGTCGGCGTCCTCGTCCTGCAACGGTTGCTCGGGATCGTCGTCCAGCCACTCAACGTCGGCGAGGATCAACTGATCGCGCTGCACGTCGGTGCGCAGCACATTGAAACGCCGTCCACCCTGTACACGAATGCCCAACAGCCCATTGTCCTGCTGCTGGAAATCGGTGATCCGCGCCTCGCACCCGACCAAGGCAAAACCTTGCGGCGCAACGCCGACTTCATGGCCGTCGAGGATGCACACCACACCAAAGCCACCGCCCTGTTTCATGCAGCGACCGATCATGTCCAGGTAGCGCGCCTCGAAGATCTGCAAGTCGAGGTTGCAGCCGGGAAACAGCACTGTGTTCAGCGGGAAAAGCGGCAGACTCATAGACATTTCCTTACACCACCATCGACACCGCCAACGGCAGGAACACCGCCGTGGCCACGCCCATCAGACTCATCGCCAGCGCCGCGAAGGCGCCGCACTCATCACTTTCCTGCAACGCCACCGAAGTGCCGACCGCATGCGCGGTCATGCCCAGCGCCATACCGCGCGCCTCGGGGCTATGCACGCCTAGCCGGGTCAACAACGCCGGGCCGAAGATCGCCCCGATCACGCCGGTGATCAACACAAACACCGCCGCCAATGCTGCGACACCGCCGATCTGCTCGGCCACCAGCATGGCGATCGGCGAAGTCACCGACTTGGGCGCCATGGTCATCAGAATCATGTGATCGGCGCCGAACCACCAGCCCAGCAAGACGCCCATCCCCGTGGCAACCACCCCGCCTATCACCAGCGTAGTAAAAATCGGCCAGAACAATTGGCGGATGCGTTTGAGGTTCAGATACAACGGCACCGCCAACGCCACCGTCGCCGGCCCCAGCAGAATGCTGAGGATCTCGGTGCTCTTGCGGTATTCGGCGTACGTCAGGCCACAGCCCACCAGCACACCGATCACCAACAGCATGGAGACCAGCACCGGTTGCAAAAAGATCCAGCGGGTTTTCTCGAACGCTGCCAGCACGAGTTGATAGGCACCCAGGGTGATGCCGATGCCGAACAGCGGATGGTGGATCACGGAGTCCCAGGCACCTTGCCAGTCGAAAAGCATCAGGACTCCTCCGAGCGGTGCGTGTGACGCCTGACCATGCGCTGCATCAGCATTCCGGCGAAGGCCATCGACAGAATCAACGACACCACCAGTGCGCCGACAATCGCCCAGAAGTCGGCGGCAATCGCCGCGGCGTAAACCATCACGCCCACTGCCGGTGGCACCAGCAGCAACGGCAAATAACGCAGCAGGCTCGCGGCCGCGAGATTCAGCGGTTCGTCGACCTCACCACGCATGATCAGGAACACCAGCAACAGCAGCAGGCCGATGATCGGCCCCGGCAGCACCGGCAACAGCAAGTGATTGAGCGCCGTGCCGAGCAATTGAAACAGCACCAGCAGGGTCAGGCCACGTAGCAACATCCGACATCTCCGTCTTACTTTCCGCCCAGCAGGGGCTCGGCATTATAAGCACGCCTGCGCTATGGATCGGCATTCGCCAAAAGCATGGTCAGTTGACCTGAGCAAATCGCCATGATGATCTACAGTGGTTCGCAGGGCGGTCAAATCCCCCACCTGAAAAACTATAAAACCGATGAACCCAAGGAGAGTCTCAATGCCCTATGTTCCAGTTGCAGAGCTCAAAGATTATGTCGGCAAGGAACTCGGACGTTCCGAATGGCTCACCATCGATCAGGAGCGCATCAACCTGTTCGCCGAAGCCACCGGGGATTATCAGTTCATTCACGTCGACCCGGTCAAAGCCGCGCAAACGCCATTTGGCAGCACCATTGCCCACGGTTTCCTGTCGTTGTCGCTGATCCCGAAATTGATGGAAGACATCCTCGTGCTGCCGCAAGGCGTGAAGATGGTGGTCAACTATGGCCTCGACAGCGTGCGTTTCATCCAGCCAGTGAAGGTCAATTCCAAAGTTCGCCTGAAGGTCGACCTGGGCGAAGTGACCGAGAAAAAACCTGGCCAATGGCTGCTCAAAGCCACAGCGACACTGGAGATAGAAGGCTCGGACAAACCGGCCTACATCGCCGAGCCCCTGTCGCTCTGCTTCGTTTAAGCGCCGGGATGCGAAGCAGCGCACGCTGTTTCGCATCCACTGTCTTAGCGGCGGCTGTATAAGGTCACATAGCTGCGGCATACTCGGTCGCCTAATTGCCCGGATCCCGCTATGCGCTCACTCGCCACTCTTGCCCCCCTAGCCTTGACCCTGTTGCTTGCCGCATGCGGCGACGGCGAATCGCTGTTGCCTCCTGATGCACGCCTGCCGGATGGCGGACGCTATCGCGGCGAACTGGTCGACGGTTTGTTGCAAGGCCAGGGGCGCGTCGACTACCCCAACGGCAGTTGGTACGCCGGGCAGTTCGACAAGGGGCAGTGGCACGGGCAGGGCGAATGGCATGGCAGCAATGGCGAGGTCTATCGCGGCCAGTTCCAGCAAGGTCTGTTCGACGGCCAGGGCAGCCTGACCACCAACGCCAGCAGTTACACCGGCGGTTTCAAGCAGGGCCGACGGGACGGCGAAGGCACCCTGAAAGAAAACGCCATGACCTACCGTGGCGAGTTCAAGGCTGATCAATATTCCGGGCTCGGCCGTCTCGAAATGGACGATGGCAGTTCCTATCAAGGCCAGTTCGCCCATGGCAAACCCAACGGCGAAGGCCAGCGTGGCGACTCCAGCGGCAACTCGTTCACCGGCCATTTCGTCAATGGTCAACTGGAAGGCAACGGCACCTTCAACAGCGCTGACGGTGACGTCTACGTCGGTGGTTTCAAGAACAACCAGTTGCACGGTAAGGGCCGCTACGAAAACGCCGACGGCGACGTTTGGCTCGGACAGTTCAAGGAAGGAGCGCTGACCGGCAAGGGTGAACTGATCGGCGCCGACGGCAGCCACTACGTGGGCGAATTCAACGACTGGCGCTTCAGCGGTCAGGGACGCTTGAATCTGTCTGACGGCAGCTTCTACATCGGTGGTTTCGACAGCGACAGTTACTCTGGACGCGGCATCCTGGTGCTGACCGATGGCAGCGTGATGAGCGGCACCTGGGTCAATGGCCAGCGAGTGCGCGATGCCGACGGCAAGTTGCTGCCCGACATCCTCGAACTCGGCTTGCTGGCCCAGGGCCGCTTGCTTGATGACGCCCTGGCGGCCATCCCGGCCTCAACCCCAGCGGTTGAGCTGTACACCTTGACCTTGGGCGGCGATGGCAAGCAGAGCGTGTTCCTGCGCGAATCCGACTACGTCGCCAACATGCTCAAAACGCGGTTTGGGGCTTATGGCCAGATCCGCCTGGTCAACCACCGCGACCACCTCGCCGACCGACCGATGGCCACTCGCGAGAATCTGCGCCGCGCCGCGCAAACCCTCGCCGAACGCAGCGGCCCGGAAGACCTGCTGTTTATCTACCTGACCAGCCACGGCACCGCCGAACACGAACTGGTACTCGACCAGCCGCGCATGGAACTGGCCGAGCTGCCCGCCGACGAACTCGCCGCCGTGCTGGCACCGCTGAAAAACCGCGACAAGATCATCGTGATCTCAGCGTGCTACTCCGGCGGCTTCATCCCGGCCCTCAAAGACGAACGCACGCTGATCATGACGGCTTCGCGCGCCGATCGCGTGTCCTTTGGCTGCTCCGAAGAAGCCAACTTCACCTACTTCGGCGATGCACTGTTCGCCCAGGCGCTGAACCAGACCGACGATCTCGAACACGCCTTCAAACTGGCCAAAGCCACCGTCGCCGAGCGTGAACTGGCGGACAATTTCGAAGCCTCGGAGCCGCAAATCTGGGCGCCGAAAACCGTGCTGTCACATTGGCAACTGCTGCGCAAACAGCAAGCCAGGAAAGCGTTGCAAAGTGCTGCATTGAACGACGCAGCGATAAAGAGCAACTAAGCTGAACAGTATCAAGGGAGAGACACTATGTACTTGACGCCTCAGCACGTATTGCTTGCCGGAGCCACCGGTTTGACCGGTGAACACCTGCTCGACCGTTTGCTCAACGAACCAACGATTTCTCGCGTGCTCGCCCCTTCCCGTCGGCCATTGGCGGAACACCCGCATCTGGAAAACCCGGTCGGCGACCCGCAGGTTTTTCTGCCGCAGCTCAGCGGCCGTGTCGACATCGCCTATTGCTGCCTCGGCACCACCATCAAACAGGCCGGCTCCGAAGCCGCCTTTCGTGCGGTCGACCTGGACATGGTGGTGGCGTTCGCCAAACGCGCACGGGAGATGGGCGCACGGCACCTGATCGTGATCAGCGCGCTGGGCGCCGATCCGAATTCATCGATTTTCTACAATCGGGTCAAAGGTGAAATGGAACAGGCATTGCGCGCGCAGAACTGGCCGCAACTGACCATTTGCCGGCCATCGCTGCTGCTCGGTGAACGCACCGAACCGCGTCTGGGCGAGCAGCTTGCTGCGCCGTTTTCAAAATTGATCCCCGGTAAATACCGTGGCATCGAGGCCTGCCAACTGGCCCGCGCCATGTGGCGCCTGGCGCTGGAAGAACAGGATGGGGTGCGGGTGATTGAATCGGATGAGTTGCGCAAGCTCGGCAAGTAGTTTTGTGGTGTCTGGGCTGGCCTCTTCGCGAGCAAGCCCAGACACCACAGTAATCTTCAGCGAATACAGACCTGGCGTAAGACTCAATCCCTGTGGGAGCGTGGCTTGCCCGTGCCCGCCAATGGAGTGCGAGCACTCCCCTACAATCCACCAGTTGCCTGAAATCCCACGCCAATCACCGTGAGCAACGACAACGGCAGTAACAGCGTATCGAGCAACGCACTCGCTGGCAGATCCACGCCCGGATAGCTCGGCGCCTCAGCCCCGAACCGATCCATCGCGCAACACCCGCCATTGATCGCATACAAATCCAGCCGCGTACCGGCATACACCACCGGCGCCCCCGGTTTGGCGGCATCGAGCGTGCGTGCCGTAGCGCAACCGGCCAGTTGCAGCGCCAGCACAACGATCAGCAGCTTATTCATCGCTGCTCAGATGATGCTCACCCCAACGCGGCAGCATGTCTTGGGGAATGCCCAGCAGATTGAGAATCCGCGCCACGACGAAATCGATCAGGTCATCGATGGTCTGCGGCTGGTGATAGAAACCCGGCGACGCCGGCAGGATGGTCACGCCCATGTTCGACAACTTGAGCATGTGCTCCAGATGAATGCTCGAATACGGCGCCTCACGCGGGACCAGAATCAACTGGCGGCGCTCCTTCAGCGTCACGTCGGCGGCGCGCTCGATCAGGTTGTTGCAGGCACCGGTGGCAATCGCCGACAGCGTGCCGGTGGAGCATGGCACGACGACCATCGCCGCAGGTGCACCGGAGCCTGAGGCCACTGGCGACATCCAGTCTTCCTTGCCATACACGCGGATCTGCCCGGCGGCCGCTCCGGTGTATTCGGTGAGGAATGCCTGCATCGTCTGCGGTTTGGGCGGCAGCGACACATCGGTCTCGGTGGCCATCACCAGTTGCGCAGCCTTGGAGATCAGGAAGTGCACCTCGCGATCTTCACGCACCAGACAATCGAGCAGGCGCAAACCGTACTGCGCGCCTGAAGCGCCGGTCATTGCCAGGGTGATGCGTTCGGGGCCATTGCTCTCCAAACGAGTGTTCATTGCAGCGCCTCGGCGAGTTTGCCGTGCAGGCCGCCGAAGCCGCCGTTGCTCATGATCACGACGTGAGTGCCGGGCTGAGCCTGGCTCTTCACACGTTCGATGATGCCTTCCAGTGAATCGCTGACAATCGACGGCACCGTGCATAACGCAGCGGTGGCGGCCAGATCCCAGCCGAGGTTGGCCGGGGCGTACCAGATCACCTGATCGGCATCGACCACGCTGTCCGGCAAACCGTCGCGGTGCGCGCCCAGCTTCATGGAGTTGGAACGCGGCTCGATGATCGCGATCAAGGGTGCATCGCCGATGCGCTTGCGCAAGCCGTCGAGGGTGGTGGCAATCGCGGTTGGATGGTGAGCGAAGTCGTCATAGATGGTGATGCCGCGCACCTCAGCGACTTTTTCCATCCGGCGTTTGACGTTCTTGAAGGCGCTCAGCCCGGCAATGCCCATCGACGGCACCACGCCAACATGACGCGCCGCTGCCAGCGCGGCCAGGGCATTGGCGACGTTGTGCTGACCGGTCAGCTCCCATTCGACGGTGCCTTGGGACACACCTTCGAACATGACTTCGAACGCCGAACCGTCGTCCTTCAGCAACTTGACCTGCCACTGCCCGCCGGCACCGGTGGTTTGCACCGGGGTCCAGCAACCCATCTCGATCACACGCTGCAAGGCAGGCTCGGTGGTTGGATGAATGACCAGGCCTTCACTCGGGATCGTGCGCACCAGATGGTGGAATTGCCGCTCGATCGCTGGCAGATCCGGGAAGATGTCCGCGTGATCGAACTCAAGATTATTGAGGATCGCGGTACGCGGGCGGTAGTGAACGAACTTCGAGCGTTTGTCGAAGAAGGCGCTGTCGTACTCGTCGGCCTCGATCACGAAGAACGGCGTACCGCCCAAACGTGCGGACACCGAGAAGTTCTGCGGCACGCCGCCGATGAGGAAACCCGGGCTCATGCCGGCGTGTTCCAGCACCCAGGCAAGCATGCTGCTGGTGGTGGTTTTGCCATGGGTACCGGCGACGGCCAGCACCCAGCGACCTTGCAGCACATGATCGGCCAGCCAT
Source organism: Pseudomonas sp. RA_15y_Pfl2_54 (assembly GCF_963971015.1). Classification (NCBI taxonomy): domain Bacteria; kingdom Pseudomonadati; phylum Pseudomonadota; class Gammaproteobacteria; order Pseudomonadales; family Pseudomonadaceae; genus Pseudomonas; species Pseudomonas sp. RA_15y_Pfl2_54. Next base: position 82,523 of record NZ_CAXAPN010000001.1, on the reverse strand, counting down.
TGCGGGCCGGACACATACGGCAAGCCTTTGTTCAGCACATATTCCACCGCCGGATTGCCGCGGGACATGGCGTTGCCGATCACCACCAGATCCGGTGCCGGATCGAGCTGGGCCGGGTCGTAGCCCTGAGTCAGCACAATGCCTTGGGCCTCAAGCTGCGTGCTCATCGGCGGATAGACGTTGGCGTCGGAGCCGGTCACATGATGGCCCAGCTCTTTGGCCAGAACCGCCATCGAGCCCATGAAAGTCCCGCAGATACCCAGAATATGAATGTGCATAGTCGACCTCGTAAAACATGGCCGCAGGTTAGCGTAGGGAGGGGGAAATCGCACCTTGTGTTTCGCGCCTTAGCGAGCAAGCCCGCGCCCACAATGTCAGCGCAGTCCTTGCGGGCGCGGGCTTGCTCGCCAATGGCGCGACCCGGTTTAGCGGGCGATAGCGTGTTTGCGCAGCTTTCTGTAAAGCGTATTGCGACTGACCCCAAGCTGTTGCGCCGTTTGTGTCATGTGCCACCGCGTCTGTTCCAGCGCGGCGAGCAAGGCCAAGCGTTCGGCATCTTCAAGGGGATGCTCGGCCGCACAAACCTCCACAGCCACCCTCGGTCGCACTTGTCGAAACATCGCCGGCAAATCCTCCAGCCCAACCCGCCCGTCATCACACAACGCCGCCAACGTGCGCAGCACATTGCGCAACTGCCGCACATTGCCCGGCCAGTTGAACGCCAGCAACGCCTCACGCGCCGGCGCTTCAATCAGGATTGGTTCGCCGCTTGCCTCTTCGGCCAGCAGAAAATCCAGCAATTGCGACTTGTCACTGCGATCACGCAATGCAGGCAGCGCCACTTCCAACCCATTGAGCCGGTAATACAGATCCTCACGAAAACTGCCGTCCTCGACCCGGCCCAGCAGATTGCGATGGGTCGCGCTGATGATCCTCACGTTGACCGCTTCGGGCTCACCGCCAATCGGCACCACCTGCCGATCTTCCAGCACCCGCAACAAGCGAGTCTGCAAGGCCAGCGGCATGTCGCCGATTTCATCAAGGAACAACGTACCGCCATCGGCCTGCTGCAACTTGCCGCGCATACCGTCCTTGCGGGCACCGGTGAAGCTGCCGCCGCGATAGCCGAACAGTTCGCTCTCGATCAGGCTCTCGGGGATGGCCGCACAGTTGAGGGCAACAAAGGCTTTGCTCGATCGTTGGCTGGCCTGATGCACAGCCTTTGCGAAAGCCTCTTTGCCGGAGCCGGTTTCACCGTTGATCAGCAGCGGTACATCGCGTTCGAACACGCGCAGGGCTTTACGAAAGTCCGCTTGCAGCGCCGCATCACCGAGGCAGATCCCCGACAGACGCGCAGGCTCGGGTTTGATGGGGGCCGGGATGATCGGCAGCGGCTTGCGCGACTCGCCACGCAACACGGCAAACAGATGTCGCCCGTCGCGGGTGCGCAGCGGCCAACTGGCGCTGGCATTGGCACTCGCGCGGCCCAGCAACTCATCCAGCGAACAATCGAAAAACGCCTCGACCGGTTGGCCGAGCAACCCACCGCGAATATGCCCCAGCAGGTTCAGCGCACTCTGGTTGACCGCACTGATCCGCCCTTCCCCGTCAAACGCCAGCAAGCCTTCGCTGAACAGGCCGACGGACTCGGCCTGCAAATGAAAACGCAACAACCATTGGTTATCGAAACAGCGCAGGAAGTAGCAACTCTCGATCATCTTCGCCGACAGATTGACCAGCGCCATGGTGTGGAACTGGCTCTGGCGCGAGACATCGTGGCGCGCCGAAGACACATCGAGCACCGCCAACAGTTCGCCGTGCGGGTCGAACACCGGGCTCGCCGAGCAGGTCAGGCCGGTGTGACGACCGCGAAAGTGTTCATCCTGATGGATGGTCAACGCCTGACGCTCGACCAGGCAAGTGCCGATGCCGTTGGTGCCTTCACAGGCTTCGCTCCAGTCAGCCCCGAGCCAGAGGCCGGCGCGCTCGAAAATCCTGCGCTCGGCGGGCGCGGTGACGCAGTTGAGGATCACCCCGCGCGCATCGGTCAGCAGCACCGCGTGGCCGGCGCCGGACAGTTGTTGATGCAGGCTGCTCATTTCATTGCCGGCGATCTGCAGAACCTGTTGCAGACGCTCGCGGCTTTCAAGCACGCGCCCGTGTTCGAGCACGGTGGGCGCCATGGCCAGGGCCGGGTCGAGGTGATAGTCCTCAAGACAACGCAGCCAAGAGCGGGCAATCGACGGATCGGCACCGGGCCCGTGCAGGTGCGGTTTGCCCTGGGTGGCCGTGAGAACCTGCTGGGCATGGCGACTCAAATGGTTGTCGTGCATTTCTTATTGTTCTCCCCGAGGCTCGACGGCCCAATGCTTGAGGTGACGCCCAGCATCCTCCAGCCACCGGCGCATTGCAATGCTGGCGAGACTGTCCGGTCACAGGCTGTGCCAAGAACGGTACAAACTGTCACCCCCGCTGTACCGAAACCGTCACAGGCGCGCTCCGCCCGTCCGACAAAAACCACCCAAGGCCTTGATTTACCTGACCTGCACGGCAGTGGCCCAACCTTTGCTCTACGCTTATAGCAAGCGCACTTGCGCGTTTCTCTAATAAGTACAAAGCCAAGGAGAACATCATCATGCGTTACGCTCACCCCGGTACTGAAGGCGCCAAAGTCTCGTTCAAGAGCAAGTACGGTAACTACATCGGCGGCGAGTTCGTCGCGCCTGTCAAAGGTCAGTACTTCACCAACACCTCGCCAGTCAATGGCCAACCGATTGCCGAATTCCCGCGCTCCACTGCCGAAGATATCGACAAGGCACTGGACGCTGCCCACGCCGCCGCCGATGCGTGGGGCGCGACCTCCGTGCAGGCGCGCTCGCTGATCCTGCTGAAAATCGCCGACCGCATCGAACAGAACCTCGAACTGCTGGCGATCACCGAAACCTGGGACAACGGCAAAGCCATCCGCGAAACCCTCAACGCCGACATTCCGCTGGCCGCCGACCATTTCCGTTACTTCGCTGGCTGCCTGCGTGCCCAGGAAGGCAGCGCTGCCGAAATCGACGGCAACACCGTGGCGTATCACATTCATGAACCGCTGGGCGTGGTCGGTCAGATCATCCCGTGGAACTTCCCGCTGCTGATGGCCGCGTGGAAACTCGCCCCGGCGCTGGCCGCCGGCAACTGCGTGGTGCTCAAACCGGCCGAGCAAACGCCACTGGGCATCTGTGTACTGATGGAAGTGATCGGCGACCTGCTGCCACCGGGCGTACTCAACGTGGTGCAAGGCTTCGGCAAAGAAGCCGGCGAAGCCCTCGCCACCAGCAAACGCATCGCCAAGATCGCCTTCACCGGTTCGACCCCGGTCGGCTCGCACATCATGAAGTGCGCCGCCGAGAACATCATTCCGTCCACCGTCGAACTGGGTGGCAAGTCGCCGAACATCTTCTTCGAAGACATCATGCAGGCCGAGCCGACCTTCATTGAGAAGGCCGCTGAAGGTCTGGTGCTGGCGTTCTTCAATCAGGGCGAAGTCTGCACCTGCCCGTCCCGTGCGCTGGTGCAGGAATCGATCTACGAAGAATTCATGAAAGTGGTGATGAAGAAGGTCCTGTCGATCAAACGTGGCGACCCGCTGGACACCGACACCATGGTCGGCGCCCAGGCGTCCGAGCAACAATTCGACAAGATCCTGTCGTACCTGGAAATCGCCAAGGGCGAAGGCGCCGAACTGCTGACGGGCGGCAAGGTGGAAAAACTCGAGGGCAATCTGTCGACCGGTTATTACATCCAGCCGACCCTGCTCAAGGGCACCAACAAAATGCGCGTGTTCCAGGAAGAAATCTTCGGCCCAGTGGTGAGCATCACCACATTCAAGGACGAAGCCGAAGCCCTGGCCATCGCCAACGACACCGAGTTCGGCCTCGGTGCGGGCCTGTGGACCCGCGACATCAACCGCGCCTACCGCATGGGCCGGGCGATCAAGGCCGGTCGCGTGTGGACCAACTGCTACCACCTGTACCCGGCGCATGCCGCGTTCGGCGGGTACAAGAAGTCCGGCGTTGGCCGTGAAACCCACAAGATGATGCTCGACCACTATCAGCAGACCAAAAACCTGCTGGTGAGCTACGACATCAATCCGTTGGGCTTCTTCTAAAACCGGGGGCAACACAAAGGTTTGTATTGCCCGTTCAATCGCCTTCGCGAGTAAGCCCGCTCCCACAGGGGACTTGCTTCGGCCCACATGGCTGGATTCGGCACAGATCCGATGTGGGAGCGGGATTGCTCGCGAAGGCGTCCTTAATGACACAACACACAAGGCCTGGCCGCTCTGGCACGGCCCTTGCGTACCCGTCATTCAGGATTTGCAGAAAAACTGCCGCTGCGTGAACAGCCTCCATCCACCCCAACCGCGACACCCGAAAGTCCAACAGATCAAACAATAAAAAAGACAGCGAGGACTTATGACTACCACCACACAACTCAAACCCACACTCGGCACCCTGCACCTGTGGGGCATTGCCGTCGGCCTGGTGATTTCCGGCGAATACTTCGGCTGGAGTTACGGCTGGGGCACCGCAGGCACCTTGGGTTTTCTGGTCACGGCGCTGATGGTCGCGACCATGTACACCTGCTTCATCTTCAGTTTCACCGAATTGACCACCGCGATTCCCCACGCCGGCGGGCCGTTTGCCTACAGCCGTCGGGCGTTCGGCGAAAAAGGCGGATTGATCGCCGGCATCGCTACGCTGATCGAGTTCGTCTTCGCACCACCGGCCATTGCCATGGCCATCGGCGCCTATCTGAATGTGCAATACCCCGAGCTTGATCCGAAGATCGCTGCGGTCGGCGCCTATTTCGTGTTCATGACCCTGAACATTCTCGGCGTGAGCATCGCCGCGACCTTTGAGTTGGTGGTCACGGTGCTGGCCGTCGCCGAATTGCTGGTGTTCATGGGCGTGGTCGCGCCGGGCTTCAGTTTCAGCAATTTCGTGCTCAACGGGTGGTCGGGCGCCAACGAGTTCACCCTGGGTTCGATCCCCGGGATCTTTGCCGCGATACCGTTTGCGATCTGGTTCTTCCTCGCCATCGAAGGCGCGGCCATGGCGGCGGAGGAAGCCAAAGACCCGAAACGCACGATTCCCAAGGCTTATGTCAGCGGCATCCTGACCCTGGTGTTCCTCGCCATCGGCGTGATGGTGATGGCCGGTGGCGTTGGCGACTGGCGCCAACTGTCGAACATCAACGATCCGCTGCCGCAGGCCATGAAAGCGGTGGTCGGCAACAATTCGTCATGGATGCACATGCTGGTGTGGATCGGCCTGTTCGGTCTGGTGGCGAGTTTCCACGGCATCATTCTTGGCTACTCGCGCCAGTTCTTCGCCCTCGCCCGCGCCGGTTACCTGCCGAAAAGTCTGGCCAAACTCTCGCGGTTCCAGACGCCCCATCGCGCGATTCTGGCCGGTGGCGTGATCGGCATCGCGGCGATCTACAGCGACGGCCTGGTCAATCTGCAAGGCATGACGCTGACCGCGGCGATGATCACCATGTCGGTATTCGGCGCGATCGTGATGTACATCATCAGCATGCTCAGCCTGTTCAAACTGCGCCAAACCGAGCCGAACCTGGAACGCACCTTCCGCGCCCCGGGCTATCCGGTGGTGCCGGCCATCGCGCTGTTTCTGGCCGTGGTGTGCCTGGTGGCGATGGCGTGGTTCAACACGCTGATCGGCTGTGTGTTCCTTGGTTTCATGGTCATTGGGTATCTGTATTTCCAGTTGACCGCCAAGCAACGCGCCGACGCACCGACAGACGCTATGCTCGAAGGTATCTAGTTGCACCGGTACCGGGCCTTGCGCCCGGTGCCCGCCTTATTGAAGTGCATGGAGATCCCGCTCCCACAGGGGAACCGAGTTATCCACAGAATCAGGAGGACACCGCCCCATGGCCGCATTTGCCCATTGCGTCGGCGCCCAGACCTATCGCTTCGACAGCCTCAAGGACGTCATGGCCAAAGCCAGCCCGGCACGTTCCGGGGACTTTCTCGCCGGTGTCGCCGCGCTCAACGACGGTGAGCGCGTGGCCGCGCAAATGGCGCTGGCCGATATCCCGCTCACGCACTTTCTGCAAGAAGTGCTGATTCCCTATGAGTCCGATGAAGTCACCCGCCTGATCATCGACACCCATGACAAACAGGCCTTCGCCGTGGTCAGCCACCTCACCGTCGGCGGTTTTCGCGACTGGCTGCTCAGCGAGGCCGCCGATGAAACCAGCCTGCGTAATCTCGCGCCCGGCCTGACCCCGGAAATGGTCGCCGCCGTGTCGAAGATCATGCGCGTGCAGGATCTGGTGCTGGTGGCGCAGAAAATCCGCGTAGTGACCAAGTTTCGCGGCACCCTCGGCCTGCGCGGGCGCCTGTCAACTCGCCTGCAACCCAACCACCCGACCGACGAGCCGTCCGGCATTGCCGCGAGCATTCTCGACGGTCTGCTGTACGGCAACGGCGACGCGATGATCGGCATCAACCCGGCCACCGACAGCATCGCCTCGATCTGCGCGATGCTGGAAATGCTCGACGCGATCATCCAGCGCTACGACATCCCCACCCAGGCCTGCGTGCTGACCCACGTCACCACCTCCATCGAAGCGATCAACCGTGGCGTGCCGTTGGACCTGGTGTTCCAGTCGATCGCCGGCACCGAAGCGGCCAACGCCAGTTTCGGTATCAACCTGAATGTGTTGCAGGAAGGCTACGACGCCGGTTTAAGCCTGAACCGCGGCACCCTTGGGCAAAACCTGATGTATTTCGAAACCGGTCAGGGCAGCGCCCTGTCGGCCAACGCCCACCATGGCGTCGATCAACAGACCTGCGAGACCCGAGCCTACGCTGTGGCCCGCCATTTCAAGCCGTTTCTGGTGAACACCGTCGTAGGATTTATCGGCCCGGAATACCTCTACAACGGCAAACAGATCATTCGCGCCGGCCTCGAAGACCACTTCTGCGGCAAGTTGCTCGGCGTGCCGATGGGTTGCGACATCTGCTACACCAACCACGCCGAGGCCGATCAGGACGACATGGACACCCTGCTGACCCTCTTGGGTGTCGCCGGGATCAACTTCATCATGGGCATCCCCGGCTCCGACGACATCATGCTCAACTACCAGACCACCTCGTTCCACGACGCGCTCTACGCCCGCCAGACCCTGGGCCTGAAACCGGCGCCGGAATTCGAGCAATGGCTGGCGAACATGGGCATTTTCACTCAGGCGGACGGCAAGGTTCGCTTCGGCAACAACCTGCCGCCGGCCTTCCGCCAGGCCTTGGCGCAACTGGGATGAGTCTTATGGAAAAACCGCCCCTCGACCCGCAAAACTCATGGCTGGAACTGCGTCGTCTGACCCCCGCGCGGATCGCCCTCGGCCGCACCGGCACCAGTCTGCCGACCCGCGCACAACTGGATTTCCAGTTCGCCCATGCTCAGGCGCGGGATGCGGTGCACTTGCCGTTCGATCATGCCGGGCTCAGCGCCCAACTCAATGAGCGCGGGCGCCAGACGTTGCTGCTGCACAGCGCGGCGGTGGATCGCAACAGCTACCTGCAACGCCCCGATCTGGGGCGCAAGTTGAGTGATGACTCAGCCCAGGCTCTGCGCGACTACGCGGCGACCAATCCCGGCGGCGTGGATCTGGCGATTGTCGTCGCCGATGGTTTGTCGGCGCTGGCCGTGCATCGCCACACGCTGCCACTGCTGACCCGACTTGAAGAGCAAATGGCCGCCGATGGCTGGTCCGCCGCGCCGGTCATCCTCGTGGAACAGGGCCGCGTCGCGGTCGGCGATGAAATAGGTGAACGGCTGGGCGCAAAAATGCTGGTGATGCTGATTGGCGAACGCCCGGGCCTCAGCTCACCCGACAGCCTGGGGGTGTATTTCACCTACAATCCAAAGATCGGGCTGACCGATGCCTACCGCAACTGCATTTCCAATGTGCGGCTTGAGGGCTTGAGCTACGGCATGGCGGCACATCGTTTGCTGTACCTGATGCGCGAAGCCTGCCGACGGCAACTGTCGGGGGTCAATCTGAAGGACGAAGCACAGGTTCAGACGCTGGAGTCGGACACCGGTGCGGACATGAAAGGAAACTTCCTACTCGGCCCGTCGACAACCTGAACCGATTCCGCATTGCGTTTCTGCGCCGGTATCAGGCAGGATCGACGAACGGCCGCCAGGGTTTCCCATCGCCGTCAGAGCAGTTGAAGACAGCCACTTGAAGACGAGACCTATCATGCGGATTATTCAAGCGACCCTCGAACACCTGGATTTACTGACTCCGATGTTCGTCACCTATCGTGAGTTCTACGGTTCACTGCCTTACCCGGATTCCTCCCGCGCGTTTCTCGAAAAACGCCTGCGCCGCAAGGAATCGGTGATTTATCTGGCCCTCGCCGACGATGACGACAAGAAGCTGATGGGCTTCTGTCAGCTCTATCCAAGTTTCTCTTCGTTGTCGCTCAAGCGCGTATGGATCCTCAACGACATCTATGTCGCCGAAGACGCCCGCCGCCAACTGGTCGCCGACAACCTGATCCGCACCGCGAAGAAAATGGCCAAGGAAACCCAGGCCGTGCGCATGCGCGTTTCCACCAGTGCCGATAACGAAGTGGCACAGAAAACCTACGAGTCCATCGGGTTCAAGGAAGACACCGAGTTCAAGAACTACGTGTTGCCAATCAGCGACGAACTCTGACCCAAGAAATCGCAGCCTTCGGCAGTTCTACAAAAAAACGCATTCCAATGTAGTCGCTACCGAAGGCTGTGATCCTGCAGGCCTTCTCCTCTCCCGTCGTCCCTGACAATTGTTCACACCCGGACATCCCTCGCTACAAAAGCAACGCGCTTTTCACCTCTCAGACCGTATAATCCCGAGCTTTCCGGCTTGTAAGAAAAACTACACCTCGATGTAGGCTTACACGAAGTCATCCGCACAGGCCTGCAGAGTCGGGCCGCCACACAGGTGCCCCCATGGATTTCAACCCGCTCGACCTTATCATGCATCTCGACGTTTACCTCGACTTGCTGGTGAACAACTATGGGCCCTGGATCTACGCCATTCTGTTTCTGGTGATTTTCTGTGAAACCGGTCTGGTGGTGATGCCCTTTCTGCCAGGCGATTCGCTGTTGTTCATCGCCGGTGCGGTAGCGGCAGGCGGTGGCATGGACCCAGTCCTGTTGGGCGGTCTGCTGATGCTGGCAGCGATCATGGGCGACAGCACCAATTACGTGATCGGACGTACAGTCGGCGAAAAACTGTTCAGTAACCCCAACTCGAAAATCTTCCGTCGCGACTACCTGCAACAGACCCACGACTTCTACGACAAGCACGGTGGCAAAACCGTGACCCTGGCGCGCTTCCTGCCCATCATTCGCACCTTCGCGCCATTCGTCGCCGGTGTGGCGAAGATGCCTTACCCGCGCTTCTTCGGCTTCAGTGTGTTCGGCACGGTGCTGTGGGTCGGTGGTCTGGTGACCTTGGGTTACTTCTTCGGCAACGTGCCATTCATCAAAAAAAACCTGTCGTTGCTGGTGCTCGGCATCATCCTGCTGTCGCTGGTACCGATGATCATTGGTGTGGTACGCAGCCGACTCGGCAGCGCCAAAGCCCAATCGCACTAAGCCGATGTGGTCACTGAGCGCCTGGCGTCGCCGGCGCATCCTGGCCAGGCACCCGATTGCCGACGACCTGTGGCAACGGGTGCGCCATCACCTGAGCTTTCTCGACGGCATCAGTGCAGCCCAAGACCAATGGCTGCGTGAAGCCTGCGTGCTGTTTCTCGAAGACAAACACCTGACCGCCCTGCCCGGTGTCGAATTGCATCAGGAACAACGCCTGCTGCTTGCGGCTCAGGCGCAATTGCCACTGCTCAATCTGGGCGATCTGAACTGGTACCAGGGTTTTCACGAGATCGTCCTCTATCCCGACGACTTCCTCAGCCCGCAGCGCCATCGCGATGCCAGCGGCGTCGAACATGAATGGGATGGCGAACACAGCGGCGAGGCCTGGCAACAGGGGCCGATCATCCTGGCCTGGCCGGGTGTAATGGCCAGTGGTGGCTGGGAAGGTTACAACCTGGTCATCCACGAACTGGCGCACAAACTCGACATGCTCAACGGCGATGCCAACGGCCTGCCGCCGCTGCACGCCGACATGCGCGTCAGCGACTGGGCCGAGGTCATGCAAAAGGCCTACGACGACCTCAACCGCCAACTGGACCGCAATCCGGACGCCGAAACCGCCATCGATCCCTACGCGGCCGAAAATCCTGCCGAGTTCTTCGCCGTCACCAGCGAATACTTCTTCAGCGCACCCGATCTGCTGCACAAGGCTTATCCACAGGTCTACTTGCAACTGAAGCTTTTCTACCGGCAGGATCCACTGGGCAGGCTGCGGCAACTTCAGGCCCAGGACCCGGTCTATCAGGCTCACGACTAAGGTCTGCACGACTTTCGGTGCGTGGCATCGGCGGCGGAATATGCCTATAATCGCCGCCACTTTTTGGTCAATCCGGCCAAGTGTTTTTGGTCAACTACGGGGGCAACGCCCAATGAGCTACAGCAAGATTCCGGCTGGCAAAGACCTGCCGAACGACATCTACGTCGCGATCGAGATCCCGGCCAACCACGCGCCGATCAAATACGAAATCGACAAAGACAGCGATTGCCTGTTCGTTGACCGTTTCATGGCCACCCCAATGTTCTACCCGGCCAACTACGGTTACATCCCGAACACCCTGGCTGACGACGGTGACCCCCTCGACGTGCTGGTTGTGACCCCTTACCCGGTTGCGCCAGGCTCGGTGATCCGCGCACGTCCAGTGGGCATCCTGAACATGACCGACGACGGCGGCGGCGATGCCAAAGTCATCGCAGTCCCACACGACAAGCTGTCCCAGCTGTACGTCGATGTGAAGGAATACACCGACCTGCCGCCACTGCTGATCCAGCAGATCGAGCACTTCTTCGCGAACTACAAAGATCTCGAAAAAGGCAAATGGGTCAAGATCGAAGGCTGGGCCGGTGCAGACGCCGCCCGCGAAGCGATCACCAAGTCGGTTGCTGCCTACAAAGGCTAAGCGCCTGCAACCTGCGTGATGCTTGAAGAAGACCCCGTTTGATACGGGGTTTTTTATGCGCGAGAACATCCTGCTTAAACGCAACGTTTAAAGCACACGTAACAAAGTTTTAACCCGTTTAATTTCCCACAAGACGGGCTTACATCCCGTCGCAAAATTCAGCCTTTTTTTGAACGCCAAGTTTATTCAAACCGCTCTAGCACGGCCGTAGACTCCGTGTTTATGAGAAAGAACACTAGCGGTCCAAGATTCAAGGCACTCCTGGAAGCAGCGAACATCACCACCACGGGATTCGCAAAGTTCTGGGGCACGGAAGCCCAAAATGTCCACAACTGGTACACCCGGGGCGTCCCGGCGTATCGCATGGAAGAAGTCTCACGCCTGCTGTCCGTTAACAGCGAATGGCTGAAGACCGGCGAAGGCATAAAGGAGTTGCCGAGCCTGACGCCGCCCGCCAGCAATGGCGACACCTTCGACGCCCACGCCATCCGCGGCGTCTACGCCGTCATCGACCCCAACGACGTCGACCTGGTGTTCTTCAAGGAAACGCCCCTCACCGACGGCTCCGGCAAAACCCACGTCATCCACGACACGGACCAATCCATCCGCCTGCTGCGCGCGCACCTCGATCAACTGGAAATCCGTCACTCCGACGCCATCTGCGCGCACATGATCGGCAACAGCATGGCCGACCGCATCGAAGACGGCTCCATCGTCGCCATCGACCGCGGCCTGACTCAAGTGGTGGATGGCGAGATCTACGCCATCGAACACGACGGCATGCTGCGCATCAAATACCTGCACCGCATGCCCGGCAACGGCCTGCGAATGCGCAGCCACAACAGCGCCGAATACCCGGACGAAGTGTTCCGCCCCGCGCAGATAGAAGAGCAACGGATTCATATACTGGGCTGGGTGTTCTGGTGGTCGACGCTGAGCAAGAGACGTCCGGTGGTGCCGTTTCTATGATCGGCCAGCACACACAAAACCCTGTGGGAGCGGGCTTGCCCGCGAAGAGGCGCTGAAAAACAGTTCAAATACCGGTTCTGTACTGCGTCAGTCGCTCTAAACCGCACTTCAGGCTGGGAATTCCCAACAAAACTCAGTATCCTGCGCCCCACATTCGCGCATCGCCCCGCTCCCGCGGCTCAGATGACGCCCGACGCGGCAGACCAACGTCTGACCAAGTCCCACAGCCGGACACAGATCCGGATGTACGTTTTGAAGGCTGGCGCGGTTTACCAAAAATAAACCAAGCCAGTCCCCGAGAAGCCGGCCACAAGCCGGCTTTTTAATGCCTAATGCCTTCCTAGCAACAGCGGCTCACGCTTTCACAGCCCCAGCGCTAACGCTCAGAGCCCCCCTCAGCGAGCGTTAATTTATACTCGCCCGCCGGTCAGTTCAAAAACACCCACCAGCACAGGGATGCGCCCATGTCCGTTCCAACCTACGATCAGTTCATCGAACCGATCCTGCGGTTTCTCGCCACAAAACCCGACGGTGCAATTGCTCGGGACGCCCACGAAGCGGCAGCCAAAATGCTGCAGTTAACAGAAGCGCAGCGTGAGGAGCTGATCGCGAGTGGTCAGGCCACCTACAAGAACCGATCTGGCTGGGCGCACGATCGTCTCAAGCGCGCCGGTCTTTCCAGCAGTGCCAAACGCGGTTATTGGAAGTTGACTGACGCAGGAGTGCAGTACGCCCAGGAGCATGCATTTCCACTGTCAGCCAAGGATGTGGAGCATTTGGCAATCGGTTACATGAATGTGAAGCTGAAAGTCGCGCCAGATGCCGAGCCACTGGATGACCAACCAAATGTGGAGCCAGATCTGGCCTCCGCCACCGAAAGCCCTGACGACCGACTGGAGCGAGCGCTAAAGGAACTGCGCGATGCCACGGCGGCCGACCTTTTGGACAACATGCTGCAAGTCAGCCCCAACCGTTTCGAAGTGATCGTGCTGGATGTGCTTCATCGCTTGGGTTACGGCGCCAGTCGCAATGATCTGCAACGTGTCGGCGGTTCCGGTGATGCCGGCATCGACGGCATTATCTCGCTCGATAAATTGGGGCTGGAGAAGGTTTACGTTCAGGCCAAGCGCTGGCAGAACACGGTTGGCCGGCCTGAACTGCAGGCGTTCTATGGGGCGCTTGCTGGGCAGAAAGCTAAGCGTGGCGTGTTCATTACCACCTCTGGCTTTACAGCGCACGCTGTCGACTTCGCCAAATCGGTGGACGGCATTGTGTTGGTAGACGGCACGCGGCTGGTGCATCTGATGATGGATCATGAGGTGGGTGTGACATCGCGTTTGTTGCGGTTGCCGACGCTGGATCGCGATTATTTTGACGAAGAGTGAGCTCAGGCGTTTTGCTGCTTGACCCTGCTAACCAATTTCCTTAGTGGGCTTGTGGGTAAAAGTGATGGCACACTAGAATCACGGCGAATGTTCTACCAACCCCCACGGATCGAGGGTTACATCAGCGCGGGGCAAGGCCGGGACTGAATTCAGTTTAGGTTGATGTGCAGGTCAAGGAGACCACTATGTCGGACGTTAAAAGCATCAAGGATCAGAAGCTTCTCTACCACCTTACTTCTGTTGAAAACCTGGATGGAATTTTCAGAGATGGCTTGAAACCTCGCGCTGGCCTCTCGGGTTTCAAAGACGTCGCAGATGCTGAAATCCTGAAAAAGCGGCAGACTCTGCAGCTCGACAACTACGTGCCCTTCCACTGGTTTGCGAAGAATCCATTTGACGGAAGCGTGCAGCGCAACAGGCCAGAGGCCCGATTTGTGTTGATCTCGGTCTACAGATCAACAGCCAAGCAATACGGCTGGAAAGTCATTCCACGCCACCCGTTAGCAGGCGACTCAATACAGCTACTTGATTACGAACAGGGTTTCGAAGCCATCGAGTGGGATGTCATGAGCAGTCGCGATTACCTGGACCCTCATTGCAAAAGCATCTGCATGGCAGAGTGTCTCGCACCGGGGGTTGTTAAACCTGATGCCTTCTTCAAAATCTTCACCCCCAGCGAAGAAGTCGATGCACTTTGCGTAGCTAAATTGCAGGCGGCCGATGTTAATGTGCAAACCAGCGTGAACCAGAGAATGTTTTATCAATGAACTACACCAGCCTGAATCCAGAGAAAGCTCTGATTTGGCGTATCGTCCATCGCGATAACCTGCCCTGGATTCTGGACAACGGTCTGCATTGCGCAAACTCGGAAGCACAGGCACCTCAGTACGTGAATATCGGTAACGTCGACTTGATCGACAAGCGCCGTTCCCGTCAGGTGCCCATCGCTCCCGAAGGCGTTCTGGCCGACTACGTGCCCTTCTATTTCACGCCATTCTCAGTGATGATGCAGAACATTCACTCTGGCTGGAGTGTTCAGCAACGCAGCAATGACGAGATCGTGATTCTGGTCTCAAGCCTGTATCGCGTTGAAGAGCTCGGCCTACCGTTTGTCTTCACAAACGCGCACGCCTATCCGAGTTGGACAAACTATTACAGCGATCTGGCCAATCTCGACCAGATCGATTGGTCTATCCTTCAACGGCGCGACTTCAAGCGCGATCCTGATGATCCTCGCAAAATGGAGCGTTATCAGGCTGAGGCGCTGATCCACCATCACTTACCGATTACGGGACTACTGGGCATCATGTGCCACACCGATGCAATGAAAGCACGCATAGAAGCAGACGTCGCCGCTAGAGGCCTGACGCTGCCTGTCCATGCGCGTCCCAAATGGTATTTCCAATGATCCGATTCACCCAAGGCAACCTGCTGGAAGCCAACACCGAAGCCCTCGTCAACACAGTGAATACCGTGGGCGTGATGGGCAAGGGCATCGCATTGATGTTCAAAGAACGCTTTGCGCAAAATTACCGTCTCTATGCAGCAGCGTGTAAGGCGAAGGAAGTAGAAACCGGCAAGATGCATGTGACGGCCACCAATGAACTCGATGGCCCTCGCTGGATCGTGAACTTCCCAACCAAACGCCATTGGCGTTCTCCGTCGCAAATGGCATGGATCACTGAGGGCTTGCATGATCTGCGTCGGTTTCTGCTTGAGAACGACGTGAAATCTGTCGCCGTCCCGCCTCTAGGTGCTGGTAACGGCGGCTTGAAGTGGCCTGAAGTCCGTGAGCAGATTGTCGAAGTGCTGGGGGATCTGGACGCTGATGTCTTGGTATTCGAGCCCTCGAACCAGTATCTGAACGTCGCCAAACGTTCGGGCGTAGAAACGCTCACGCCAGCCCGCGCGCTTATCGCCGAACTGGTTCGTCGCTACTGGGTGTTAGGCATGGAGTGCAGTCTGCTAGAGATCCAGAAGCTGGCCTGGTTTCTTGAGCGCGCTATCGAGAAGTTGCCGAATACCGAGAACCCTCTGAATCTGAAGTTTGTCGCGCACAAATATGGGCCGTACGCCAACCGGCTGGAGCACCTGCTCGATAACCTCGATGGCAGTTATCTGCACTGTGACAAACGCATCAGTGACGCAGGCATTAGCGATGTGATCTGGTTTGATCAAGAGCGCAAAGCCTTTTTGCAGACTTATCTGAAGACGGAGGCCAAGGAATACTCTCAAGCCCTGGAACGGACTGCCGAGTTGATTGACGGTTTTGAATCGCCATTCGGCATGGAGTTGTTGGCGACGGTGGATTGGCTGTTGAGCCAGGAAGGGGTATCTGCGACCGTACCTGCAGTGCGTGAGGCGTTGAAGCAGTGGGACGGTGGCGCTGGTGCTGCTGCTCGCAAGAGCAAACTGTTCGATGATCAGGCACTTGATATTGCGCTCAAGCGTCTGACCTCCAGCAGTTTCCGACCTGAACTGGCGGCCTGAGTGATTGAAAGGAGTTGGGCAGCAACCTGCTGCTCAATTCCCCATCACGGATAACTAAACGCCTTCACCAACGTCAACTCCCCCACCGCCCGCATCGGGATCAAAAACGTCTCCATCTTCTCGCTTGGTGTGCCTTCCTCGGTAATCACCGTTACCTGCGCCGTCGTCAGCGGTTGCGCGGCTTCATCCCCGCCATCTTCATCGCTGCGATACCCGCCACCGTAGTAATTCACATACACCAGATACTGCCCCTTGATCGGCGCCGGCATGGCGAAGATTTCCGGGCCGTAGCCGGTGGTGACGTCGACGTCGAGGGCGCCGCCGTTGGGGGCGACGCGGTTGCCGTACCAGATGTGGGCGCCGTCGGGGGTGACGAGGTGCAGGTCGAGGTCGGTGCCGTCGCTGTCCCAGGCCAGCAGCACGCGCAGTTTTGGCGGGGTAGCACCGCCGCTGGTGTTGAGGAATTGAGTGCGGCGGCGTTGTTGGCCGTCGGGGCTGCGCACTTCGACGCTGTTGCTGCCGTTGGGGAAGGAGAACGGACGGTCGAAGCGGCCGGCGGCGTCGATTTTCAGCGGCATGCTGACGCCGTTGACGATCAGTCGACCGGGCTCATTATTCTTCGGACTGGCGTTGATCTGGCCGCTGATGCGCGCTGTGTTGGCCTGGCCGACCGGGGTGTTCACCGAGGAGGCCGGGTAGTTGACGGTCTGACGAAAGCTTTCGCCCTCGCCTTGCGGAGCGCCGGTGCGCCATCCCCCGACCGGGGTGTCGAGTTTGATGCTGTAGGCGGCCCTAGTCGGCGATAACGCGGTCAGCGTGCAGAGCAGCAACAAGACCTGTGGATAACGGAGTGTCATGGTCTATTCCAGCAAAAGGTGACGGGCGAGCCCTTCGATGTAGGTTTCATCCTGGCCGTTGGGATGCGCTTCAAAGGCCAGGTGCAGATATTCGTGGGTCAGGTCGAGGCGGTCTTGCAAGGTCAGTACGCCGCGCACATAGATGCGCTGGCGTTCGCGGTCGACAAAGGGGCGGCCGAACGCGAGTTTGCACACGGCGAACGTGCTGACTTCGTTGTAGCCGGTTTCGCTTTCAAGCTTCTGACGCCAGCCGCGTCGCTGTTTTTGCAGCCAGTCTTGCGCGGCGGGCAGTGCTTCGCAGGAAGCGACCGGGTTGTCCCAGCGGCTGAGGCTGGCGCGGGGATAGGCATGGAGCAGGATTGCGTCGTAGCGCTGGCCAGCGTTGGCTTGTTCGACGGCTTGCTGCCAGGCGAGTTTGTCCGGGCCGGGTTGGTCGGAGTGATAGGTGACGGTGCTGCCAGCCAACACCAGATCGGCCGTCCAGGCGGCGATGTTGCGCGATTGCGCCGATGCCGGGCGTGGAGCAACCCGCTGGCGATTGCTGCTGTCGTCGATGCTCAGGCAATCGCCGTGGCGCGTGGCGTTTTGCAGCAAATAGGTACGGATCGCCACGGCCAGTGCTTTGGCGGCTTCGCCAGGTTCGGGTTTGGCTTCGCGATCAAGGACACGGGCGACGTATTCTTCGCGATCCAGCCTTGCGACGAGTTTGTCATTGAGCAGAAACAGTTCGCCGTCGCTGTGGATATCCAGCGCGTTGCCGTTGGCGAAATCAACACGGTAGTCGCCCTGCAACGGGCCAGACGTCACGACCCGTTCGCCCGCCAGAACCCGTACAACGGGATAGCGCGAGAACAGTCCGACTTCGACACAACGCCTCGCCTCTGCCGGCCACGCAACCGGCAACACCGTCGCCAACGCAGCGCCGTAATGCCGTAAAACCATTTGACTGGTGCCGCGCCCTCCGGCCCAAACCGGCGAGCCGTCCGCTGTCCATCCGGCAAATCCGCCCTGCCGCGACTGCCGGTCGTGATCGCCGAGCCAGCTCCAGGTTTTCACCCGCAAGCGCGCGCCGAGTTCTCCGACGACATTGCCGTCGGCAGCATTGAGCACCACGTCGAGCAACACGCGGCGCATCTGTTCTTGAGCTGGCAGCAACGCCAGAACGCTCAGCAACTCACTCACCGAAACCCGCGTGGCCGGTTGCACCGACGGCAAATCCTGCAACCACAATGGCGCCTTACGCGCCTGCCAGTAGGTTCGCCAATCGCCGGAAGAAATCCCCAACCGCGCCGGCTCGAAATACAGCCCACACGACTTCACCAACGCCTGATCCCGCTCGATCTTGCCGCCCGCCGAGCAGCAATAGACTTCCTCTTTCGACTGCCCGCGACATTCATATGCCGGCTCCCGAGCGCCGGTATCCACCAGCCACGCGTAGACAAACAGCTTCCAAAGACTGCCCAGCGGTGCATCCAGGGTCGAAGGCAACGGTTCACGAGCAATCAGTTGCGTCGTACTCAGTGACAACAGCTCACCTTTGTAAGCCACGCGCAGCGGCTCATCCTGCGCCGTCGCCAGCGCAGGAATCATCCACAACAGCAGCCACAGCAGCGGCCGGGTCATGTCAGTTGACCGTGACCTGACCGAGGACTGCTTTCGCTTCCTGGGCTTGATGCTGTGGCGCGTACACCTGAGTGAAACGCACCGGCGGCAGGTTGAACCGGCCCTTCTGCGAGAAGCGCACCAAATGGCGCAGACGCAACTCGCCGCTCAGGGCATCCACCGGCACCGCGTAGGCCAGTTGTCCCGGCTCGAAACGCGCCTTCTCCAGCGAGGTCGGTTCGGTACCGTCCTTGCCCTGCAACTTGATGCCCCACGTTGTGCGCTCGACATCGGCGCCCGGTGGCAGCGGCACTTCGAGCATGCCGTAGCGCAGCGGTTTGGGCGCTTTGCTGGTGAGGATCACTTCGTCCAGATACAGGCTGTCGCTGGACAGCGGTTTGGTGCCGACCGGCTCCAGTTTGAAAGTGAACGCTTCGTCGCCCGGCACCAGTCGCGACAGGCGACGGGTGATGGTCACCGCCATCGGATCGACGGCCGGTTGCTGGGTCTGGAAACTCAGCGCCGCACGCAGCGGACGCTCTTGAGTGCCAGACACCGTCAACACGCTTGGCACCGCTGCATTGCCCTGCCACGTCCAGTACATCTCACCGGTTGCGCCGTAATTTTTCTTCCAGCCTTCACCCGGTGTCAGGGCGATGGTCGGCGACGCCTGGGCGATGCTGCGTTGCAGCCAGCTCAGCGCCAGCGCACGTTCGAGGGTCGATTGCTGTGGCAGCAGACGCTGCAACAACGCCGTCGCACGGGGCTGATCAAACGCTTGCAGCGACAGGTTCAGCGCTTCGGCAAACGGCTGCGAGCTGACGGCCAGACGCTGTTGTGCCGCACTCACCTGACGACTGAAGGCTTCAGGTAACGGCACTTTCGATTGCGTGGCCAGCGAGGCGGTCAAGACCCGCGCCGCTGCCAGACCCAATGCCGAATCCGGATCGCTCATCACCAGGCTGTCCTGGCCGTCGTCCATCAGCGTCTCGGCATTACCTTCACCGGCCCTCGCCAGATCCTCCATCAAACCGCTGAGCAACGTGTTGACCGGCAAGCGCATTTGCCTGGCGAACGACAATATCAGCGCCCGTTGCAGCAACGGCGTGTTCGGCGCCTGTTTGGCGTAAACCTCCAACACTCGCTGCCAGTGCTCTGGCGGCAAGGTCAGTTCCAGCACCTGGCTGGCGTTCCAGTCGGCGTAGTACGCATAAGCGGTGAGGAATGCATCGGGTTCACCGGCATAGCCCCACCAAGTGAAGCTCGCCGATGGCCCGGCCATTTGCACCAGACGTAGGCGGCTGTTTTGCATGATCAGGCGCAAGCGATCACGGATCTGCGGGCTCGAGGCCAGCGATGGATAGGCGATGCTCAGTGGCAGCAAACGGCTGGCGGTTTGCTCGACGCCGCCGTACGGGTAGCTCAGCAGATCGTCGAGGGCAGAACGGAACAGCGCTTGCGGGCTGTCATCCAGACGCAGGCGAATATCGGTGGCGTCCGCCGGCAGGCTCAACGGCGTGTCGCCGCTGGCTACATCAAGGCTTTGCGTCTGCGTCACTTGCCAGCCATCGCCGGTCGCGCTCAAGCGCACGGCCAAGGCATCAGCGATTTTGCCGTCCTGCACCAGTTCCGCTGTCCACTCGCCCGAAGCCAACGCAAATGCCGGCAGCGGCACATAGTTGATGCCGTTATTCAGGGTCACCGGCAGGCGTTGTTCGGCGCCGGCGTAATGGGTCACCAGTTCAGCCTTGACCGGTTTCTCGGCCTGACTGAAGGCGAATACACCGAGTTGCGGCTGATCGCCCTTACGGAATTTGCTCGGCCCGCTCCACTTCAGGTACAGCGGTTTTTCCGAACGAACGAACTGTTTCTTCTGCCCGACCTGACCGTCATCGGCAATCGCCCGAGCCGTGATGCGCCAGCGGGTCAGCGAGTCCGGCATTTTGAAAGTGAAACGGGTTTTGCCGTCGGCGCCGGTCAGCAACTCAGGTTGCCATGCGGCGGTGTCGACGTCTTCGCGACGCGGACGCTCCAGCACTTTCACGCCACGCTCGCTGCGGTTGGCCTTGCCCGGCGCGCCAGGACTGCCCGGCAACGCTACGTCGTAACTGATGAACGACAGGCTGGCGCTGGTGCGCACGTTGTTGCGGCGTGGGTGGTAGAAGAACTGGTCGATGCTCGGCGCGACTTCCGGTTGCAGCGCGTAGACCATTTCATCGACGACGCTGACGGTCAGGTGCGCCGGTACGGCTTTGCCGGCGAACTGCGTGGTCAGGTCGACGGTGACGGTGTCGCCTGGCAGATACACCGCTTTGTCGGTGCTGATCGCCACGTCGATTTGCGGCGCGACCACTTTGATCCCGGCATTCTGGAAGCTGTACTGACCGCCCTTGGTGTACAGCACGGAGAAGGTCAGGTTCGGCGCAAAGTTGTCCTTCACCGGGATGCGTGCGCGGTATTGGGTGTCGCTGAGTTTTTCCAGTGTCAGCCAGTCGCCGCCCTTGGCCAGCAGCGCGGTGGCTTCGACCTTGTCACGCTCCAGCGACAGCAAGGCATCGCTGACCGGTTCCGGGAAGGTGATCAGCGCCAGCGCTTCATCGCCAGCCTTGTACTCGGGTTTATCGAGGACGATTTCCACGGTGCCCGGCACGGCTTTGACGCCGTCGCCGGTGACCGAATGCGCAGTAGCGCCGAGGACGCGACCGTGCTGATCTTTCAAGGTCAGGTTGTAGGTGCCCGGACGTTCAAAAGCGAGGCTGAAGCCTTTATCGCTGGCCGCCAGTTTGCCTTCGCCCGTGCTCTGATCCTCCAGACGCACCCAGCCATAAGAGCTCGGCGTCACGGCTTTGCTTTGCTCGCTGCCACCTTCGTTGGCGTAGCTGAACGCGACTTTGTCGCCGACCGCACTGAAGCGTTGCGGCGCGCTCAAGCGAAAACTCGCAGCGCCACGGTCGATAAGGATTTCCTTGGTGGTCTTGACCCGATACGCCGCACCATCGCTGGCGAACACGGTGAGCATGTAGCGGCTCGGTTTGTCGGCGGCCGGCAGGTCGAGGCTGGCGTTGCCCTTGCTGTCGGTGGTCAGTTCGGTGCTGGTCAATTCCACCGGGAATTGCCCCAGGTATTGCAGTTCGTTGTCGACCATCGACAGTTGCTGGGCGCGCAGGCTCAGGCTCAGTTTGGCGTTGGCCACCGGTTTGCCGTCCGGGTACAGCAACACCAGACTGCCTTTGACCGGTTCGCCGGTGCGGTAATCCTGTTTGGCCAGATTCAGCGAGATTTCGAAGTGCGGCTTGATGTACTCCGCCACACGGAACGCACTGCTGTACGCCTGATCCTTGTAGTTGAAACGGAGTTCATAACCACCGGCCACGGCGTTGTCCGGCAACTGGAAACGGCCCTGAGTGCCGGCCTTCGAATCGAGCTTCAGATCCATTCGTTGCAGTTCGGTGCCGGTGGCGTCGAGCACGCTGACGTTGACGTCCGCCGCACCCGGCAGCACCGAATCCCGTGCGTTCTTGAACTCACGACCGACGATCTTCAGCGACACCCAGTCGCCCGGGCGATACAACGGGCGGTCGGTGAACGCATAGAGCTTGGTGTCGTAGATTTCGCTGTCGTAATAGAAGTTTTCAGAGACGAACACCCCGCCCTCTTCGTCCTCGCCGATCACGAATGAACGCTCAGGGCTGACGTGTTTCAGGCGCAGCAAACCCTCGGCATCAGTAGCACCGCTGCTCATCACGCCGAGGCCGTCAGTCCACAGCACATTGACCTTCGGCACCGAACTGCCTTCGTGCTTGCGCGCCGCCCAGACCAGTAATTCATCACCGGCGATTTTGCTCACCGCCACGGTGTTGGAGACGAACACCATGGTGGTTGCGCGGTATTTGCCGATCAGCGCTTCGACCAGGTACAGACCGGGTTTCAGGTTGCCCAGCGGAATGTAGACGTTGCCCGGCGCGACGCTGACGAAATCGCTGGAGGAGCCGGCCAGATTGACCCCGGCCGGCGGCTGGATCGGTTTGGCCTGCCACAGCGGATAACGGAACTGGCTGACCACCGGCAAACCGGGAATCAGTGCGAATTGCGGTTGCGCGTCATACGGGGTCGGTGCGGCGATGGCGTTGCCCATCTTCAGTTCCGGCACTTCCTCGGTGACCTGTTTGCGCGACTCGTAGGAGAACGCACGCTGCATCACCCGCCGCGATTTGCGGTACCAGTTGTCCCACAGATACGCGAGGGTGTTGGACAGGCCTTCGCCCTTGAACTGGCCATCGCTGACCACGCGGTGCAGGTTCTTCTGGCGTTTGAGGAAATCCAGTGGCTTGTCGATGCGATACACGCGAATGTCGGCGCCACCGTAGGGTTCCATGCGGAAACGACGGTAGTCACGGCCCGGTGCTTCGAGGCGCACCATCGCCTGTTCGTCCGCCGCAAAACTGCTGTCGGCCAGCAGGAAGAAGCTTTCACCGGACACCGGCGTGTAACCGCTCGGTTCGACCGAATCGTCGGCATTGACAGTCGCCAGCGGCAGCAGCAGTGCCAGCAACAGAGGAATTTTTGCGCAGAGTCGCAACATGCGGGCACCGGTCATTGGGAGAGAAAGTTCAGTCGATAGACGCCGATGAAGTTGGGGTTGGCTGCGTCGGGTATCCATCGGGTGTCCTTCCATGTCATGAGTTGCTGCAGGCTTGCCGAACGCATGCCGTTGTCAGTGGGGGTTGTGGTGCCGGTGTGATAGGCGATGTAGCGGCCCATCCAGATCATCAGGTGCTGGTCGTCGCCCTGATCGAAAAACATCAGGTCACCGGGGCGCGCCTGTGACACGTCACGGCTGACCAGATGACTGTTGAACTGAATCAGTTTGATTGCGTTGACGTACGGCCCGACTTTGCCCCCGCCCTGTTGCCATTGCTGGGCGAGCTTGCGCTGGTCATCGCTCAGCGACAGCTCCGGCGGCAGATAGCGGTTGGACAGGCCATTGCTGCGCAGCCATTTGTTGTCATGGACTTTCAGCGCTTCGTTGGCAGCGAAACGCACCAGGCCGGCGCAGTCCTGCTGGTACCAACGCGGGCTCGGCCCCTGGCTCAATTGCTCTTGGGCGATGCGGACAAACCAGGCGCGGAACACCTGTGATTGCGCCGGATCGAGCGCCGGTGCCTCCATGGCGCGGGCACCCGCGCTGAGCAACAGCGCGAGCAGGCCGAGGCTGCGGATCAGTGCCGTCACAGCGCTTTCCATTCCAGCGGCAGCCATTGCCAGTGGCCGTCGGGTTCGCTGCCTTCGGGCAACGTCAGGGCATATTTGCCATAACCGCCGAGGGTGCGCAGTTTCGGGATCAGGTAGGTTTGCGCGGCGTTGTAGAACACCGGTTCCATGTCCTGCGGCAGGCTGTCGAGGGTTTCCTGCTGCATCAGTTGCGCCATCGAGTCAGGGCCGAAATAGATCGGCATCAGTACGTCTTTGGGCAGCACATCGGCCATCGGCGGGAAGCGTTTGTCGAGGGTGCCGAGCGCTTTGTCGACCAGTTTGTCGTCGAGGGAAAACAGCAGCGTCGAACCGTGGCGGGCGAGGCTGACGTTCATGAACGCCCGACCACTGATCGCGTCCGGGTTCTCGGCGGTTTTTGCTGCGTATGGGCCGAAATTCGAGCTGACCTGACGCCGCCAGACATGGCTTTGGCCTTCTTGCTTCTCGATCACCGGGAAGACACTTTCTTCGACGTTGGGCTCGAAGGCGCCGACCATCGAGCCAAACAGTTTGCCGAGATCACCGTCGAATTGGCTGTTGCCCTCATCCTTCAAACTGGCGACCAACAGTGGCGTGTACAGCCGCGAATCGGCGTACCAGCATAGGCCCGCCGCGCCAGCCACGTGTTCGGTGAGTGTCTGCGCTACCGCCTCTTCGGCGCCGAGTTTCACCAACAGCGGTTTCTGCGGTTCGGCCGCCACCGGCAAGGTCACACAGGCACTGGCGCCCAGCGGCATGGCTTGCCACACCGGTTTGAAATCGAAGTCCGGCTGGTTGTCCAGCTCGTCCATGGCCAGGTAGCTGTGCCAGCCCTTGTCGTCCATGTCGAAACGCAGCCCGGCGAAGTTCGGGATAAAGCGCTGATACCCCATGGCGAGCACGCTGGAATTCACCGACAGGCGTTGTTTGATCTCTGGCGCCTTGGCCGGCAGGCCGAACGCTTGCGGGAACAGTTTGTCGCCATTGAGCAGTGCCGCCAGCGCTTGAGACGAAACGTGCCCCCACTCTGCGGATGCGCCGTTTTCTGCCTCGTAGTATTTCGCAGGATTGGACAGCACCACCAGTTTGTCGCCATGCGAGGCGAACAACAGGGATTTACTGGCGTTGTAGCTGAGCTGATAAAGCGGCACCTCGTCGCTGCCGACTTCAAGTTTGCCGAACACGCTGAGCTGCGTGTCATCCAGCGCCACTTTCGCCAAAGGCTCCAGCAGTTTCGCGAGCCCGCCGCGATCCATCACCAACAGGAAATCCTTCAACCGGCCATCAGCCCCGCGCCATAGTGCTACGTCTGCCGGTTGATCAAAAAGCTGCTCGATCAGGCTGTCCTGCAGTTTCAGGTCGTGCTCGTAAATGATCCGGCGCAGGCTGCCGATCAGCCCGAGTCGGTCGCCGTGGGTTTCGTAATAGAAAACGAAATCTTCGGTAAGCGTGGCTTTGAGAAACGGCACCGTCAGCAGGTCTTTGGGCAACTGGCTCAGGGAGCGGGTTTCCAGCAGCGCATCGGGACGGCTCAGGCCGAGCTTGTCACTGGCCAGCTCGGCCGGCGGTGTTTTGGGCTTGAGCAGCAGCCAGCCAAAACCACCCGCCACGCCGGCCACCAGGCATAGCCCGATCAGCAGCGCCGGCCAGCGTCGGGAAGGTTTGCCGGCCGGTGTCGGGACGGCCGGAGAAGCAGCGTTATCACTCATATTCACAAAACCCGAAGTTCATCCGTGTTGCGGGATGCTTAATAGTTGAAAGTCTTGACCAGCAGCAGATCACCGATCGCCCGCAGGGGCACGATGAACGTCTCGCGTTTTTCGTCGACAGTGTTTTCGTTGAGTACCAGCGTGATTTGCGAGGTGATCACCTCGTTCTGGTTGCTGGTCTCCTCGAAGTTATAGCCGCCGTTGCCGAAGTTGCCCCAATAGTTGACGTAAACCAGATAGGTACCGTGCAGCGGAGCGGTCATGGTGAACATTTCCGGGCCGGGGCCATCGACGCCATCCGGGTCCAGACCGCCGCCATTGCTCAGCGCCGGCCGCGCCCAGAACGCATGCTGACCGTCAGGCGTGACAATGTGCAGATCGAGTTCGGCTTTCGGATCGTCCCACCCCAAGACAAGACGAATTCGCGCCGGCGTGCGCAGGTTATTTGCTTCATAAAATTGCACGCGCTTGAGCGACTGGCCTTCGGCGCTGATCACTTCGACACTGTTGGAACCGGCGCCGAACGCGTACGGCCGGGCGAAACGCCCCTGATCGTCGGTGTACAAATTCAGCGGATTGCCATTCACGGCGAGACTGTGCGGCGGGCGCATGTGGCCGATGGCCTTGAGCTGGCCTTGAATCATCGTGCGATTGCGCTGGATGCCGCGATCGATTGGCGGCGTCGGATAGGCGACTTGCGGGTTTTCACTGCGATCAAGCAACCCGTGATAGCGCCAGCCACCCACCGGTTCGGACATCTCAGCCGTCGGCGCGGCCAGCAGCGCAGGCGCGCAGGCCAACCCGATCAGCAGCCAAAGAAATGAACGCATGTAACGCCTCCTGCCATGCCTGAACGAAACCTTGCACCCGATCCTCGGTACTTCACAGCGGTGGAAACTGCGTTTCGTCTGAAAGACCCGTGACTGCCAGGTCGTAGAAGGCGCGAAGAGTAGCGATTTAGTAGTTTTTTAACAATCGGATACATCTGCTTTTGCGGTGGGAATCACGCACATTTATTGGGTGTGAGCCGAATAGCGGGATTATTAGGCTCACGAAATGAGCCGAATAAGCAGTCTGATCCAATCAACCCACGCGAAATGGCCAATCCTGGCTGGCAAGACCTCCGGTTTTGCCTTGGCCAGAGGCATGACTGGCGCGAACTCAAAGCACTATTTCAACTGGAGCTCAAGGTCATCTCATGGTCAACTACTGCCAGAAAAACCGTCGGCAAGGACGGTAGGAGACCAGAGGTGGACCTGTGAAGCTGCGCAAACTGAAATTAAAGGATTTCCGTCGATTCGAAGAGATCGAAATCGATTTCCATCCTGAACTGACGGTCATTGCCGCACGTAACGGGCAAGGTAAAACTACAATTCTTGAGGCCATCGCAACCGCTCTTGGACCATTTGTCGGTGCTTTTGATATGGGAAAATCCAAACATATCGAGCGGACAGACGCTCGTTATGTGCGTCTGGGCAACAGTTTCGAAAATGAACAAAACTTTCCTGTCATTATCGATGCAGTGCTTGAGGAGCCAGATATCGAGTGGCAAAGAGCATTGCATGGCCCCAAAAGCCGTACTACGACAAAAGAAGCATCCGCTCTGGCGAACTGGGGCAAAAAACTCCAGGACTCGCTGCGTTCCAAAGTAGCAACAGCCTTGCCGCTGGTTAGCTATTACCCTGCCGGACGATTGTGGATAACCCATAACAATAGCTCGCGTAAAGCCGTGGTTAGCGCCAGCCGAACCATGGGCTATGAAGACTGCCTGTCCTCTGCTTCCAACTTTGTACAAATGCAGCAATGGATGCGCAAGGCGACAATGGCACTTCTCCAGCAGCGGGAATTACCGGGGTATGAAGAGTCAGATCTACAACCCAGAATCGCCGGGATTCAAAATGCCGTGAATCTGGTTCTGGAGAATGAAGGGTGGAGTAACTTTCATTACAGCCTCAGTTTCGAAGATCTCGCAATGTCCCACCCAGATCATGGACTGTTACCTATCAGCCTGCTCAGCGATGGTGTTCGAGCCATGATTTCGCTTACCGCCGACATGGCCTTTCGTTGTGCACGCTTGAATGGTCAGTTTCAAGATCAGGCGCCTTTGCTGACAGAAGGCATTGTTCTCATTGATGAAGTCGACCTGCATCTGCATCCTGCCTGGCAACAACAAGTTCTGGCAGCCTTACGCAGGGCATTTCCCAAGATCCAGTTCATCGTGAGCACGCATAGTCCTCAAGTACTGACCACCGTGAACCGTGAACAGATCCGTGTGATTCATAGAGACGAACAAGGATGGATCTCGGAACAACCGGCAATGAGTCCTTTGGCGCAGAAGTCAGGAGATGCCCTGGCCGGGGTCATGAATGTGAGCACCCGTCCACCGATGCCGATAGTCGAAACAGCGCACGCCTATGAACAGCTATTTCGAGATGGCGCGGGCATGACTCCGCAAGCGCAACAGTTGAAACAGGAACTGGACGAAGCGGGTTATGAAATCTCCGAAGCCGATATGACGCTCTGGACATTCCTTGCGGCGCAAGTCAGGAAGACGCGCAATGATTGAGTTGGCTCACAACCCCGTAATGCCGCAAGCGCTTCTGGACTTCAATGCTGCCTATCCACAAGCAGGGCCAAATGAATTCGATGGCGCTGCTTTTCACTTGGTGAAAAAAATCGTGAAGGCAAGTCTCCATCACGATCAGGGTGGGCTTTGTGCCTACTGCGAAACGCCATTGGAAGCCGATACTGGACAAATCGACCACATCAAGCCCAAGCGCGGCAATGATGGGCATCCTCACTTGACGTTCACCTATACCAACTATGCACACGGATGTATTCGGTCAGATGGGTGCGGCCAACGAAAGGGTGACCGGCTCCTTCCGATTGAGCCTGCACCCGGCTGTAACGAACAGTTCTCACTGTCGTCGGATGGCTCACTGGAGCCTATGCCTACTCTCAGCAGAAGGGAGAAGCATGTGGTTCGTCAAACGAGAGACATGCTTGGCCTTCAAAGCGCTGCGCTCGTTCTTGAACGGGAAAAATGGATAAAAGCCTTTGTTAGCCTGCTGCAAGAACAACCTCTGGTCGCGAATGATTTTTTGAAGGAGGCACCTTTCCGCTACATATTGCTTCGTTTGATCAGCTAGATATTTCGTCATACCCGATCATTAACGCGTCCCCGCTCATTTGCCCATAAACCCCCTATCTGCTAGTGTCGCGCCGGTTTAACGTCAACCGGAAATAGCCGCCATGGCCCGCAAAAAAGCTGCACTGGATTTCGAACAGTCCCTCGCCGACCTGCAAACATTGGTCGAGCGTCTGGAGAACGGTGAATTGTCGCTGGAAGACTCGCTGACCGCTTTCGAGCAGGGCATCGGGCTGACCCGTGACTGCCAGGCAGCGCTGGCCCAGGCCGAGCAAAAGGTGCAAGTGCTGCTGGAGCGTGATGGCGAACTCGCCGAGGAACCCTTCGACGCGGAACAGCCAGAATGATTGCAGCGTATTCGGCGACCAGCCAGGCCCGGGTCAACGCGGCACTGCAAAGCCTGTTCAACGCCCCGTTGCCGGAACTGGCGCGCCTCTATGAGGCCATGCGCTACAGCGTGATGAACGGCGGCAAACGCGTGCGTCCGCTGTTGGCCTACGCCGCGTGTGAAGCGCTCGGTGGCAAGGCTGAGCAGGCCAACGGCGCAGCGTGCGCCGTTGAACTGATCCACGCTTACTCGCTGGTGCACGATGATTTGCCGGCAATGGACGACGACGATCTGCGTCGCGGTCAGCCGACCACGCACAAAAAATTCGATGAAGCCTGCGCGATACTCGCCGGTGACGGCTTGCAGAGCCTGGCATTCAGCGCCCTGCTCGCCCCCCACCTGAGCGATCTGAGTGCCGACATTCGCCTGCAAATGGTCACTGCGCTGGCTCACGCCGCAGGCCCGGCGGGTATGGTCGGAGGCCAAGCCATCGACCTCGGCTCGGTCGGTCTGAAGCTCGATCAGCAAGCCCTCGAACAAATGCACCGGCACAAGACCGGCGCGCTGATCGAAGTCAGCATCAAACTCGGCGCCCTGGCCAGCGGCCGTGCCGAGCAGGATGAACTCAACGCCCTGCAGACTTATGCACAAGCCATCGGT
Organism: Pseudomonas sp. RA_15y_Pfl2_54; assembly: GCF_963971015.1. Lineage (NCBI taxonomy): Bacteria > Pseudomonadati > Pseudomonadota > Gammaproteobacteria > Pseudomonadales > Pseudomonadaceae > Pseudomonas > Pseudomonas sp. RA_15y_Pfl2_54. The sequence goes on along the minus strand of NZ_CAXAPN010000001.1, from coordinate 53,015 downwards.
CTGGCCTTTCAGGTGCAGGACGACATCCTCGACGTCGAAAGCGATACCGCCACCCTCGGCAAGCGCCAGGGCGCCGACATTGCCCGTGACAAGCCGACCTACCCGGCCCTGCTGGGTCTGGACGCGGCCAAGGCCTATGCCCTGGAGTTGCGCGATCAGGCTCTGCACGCCCTGCGACCGTTTGACGCGGCAGCCGAGCCTTTGCGCGAGCTGGCCCGGTATATCGTCGAGCGCCGCCACTGACGGCATATCCGCCAAAGAAGACCAACGCGTGGGCAGGGGGCGATGCATCAGGTAAACTGCCGCCTCTTCTATACCTATAACGATTCGCCTGATGCCCACGACGTTTCATGAGATTCCCCGCAAGCGCCCGACCACGCCCCTGCTCGACCGCGCGAACACGCCGGACGGCCTGCGCCGGTTAGGCGAAGCCGAGCTGGAAACCCTGGCTGATGAGTTGCGCCTGGAATTGCTCTACACGGTCGGTCAGACCGGTGGGCATTTCGGTGCAGGCCTGGGCGTGATCGAGCTGACCATCGCGTTGCATTACGTCTTCGACACCCCGGACGACCGGTTGCTGTGGGACGTGGGTCATCAGGCGTATCCGCACAAAATCCTCACCGGCCGTCGCGAGCGCATGGGCACCCTGCGCCAGAAGGACGGCATAGCGGCCTTCCCGCGCCGCGCCGAGAGCGAATACGACACCTTTGGCGTCGGCCACTCCAGCACCTCGATCAGCGCGGCGCTGGGCATGGCGATTGCCGCCCGTCTGCAGAACAGTGATCGCAAGGCGATTGCCGTGATTGGCGACGGCGCGTTGACCGCCGGCATGGCCTTCGAAGCGCTGAACCACGCGCCGGAGGTGAACGCCAACATGCTGGTGATCCTCAACGACAACGACATGTCGATCTCGCGCAATGTTGGCGGTCTGTCGAATTACCTGGCGAAGATCCTGTCCAGCCGCACTTACGCAAGCATGCGTGAAGGCAGCAAGAAAGTGCTGTCGCGCCTGCCTGGTGCCTGGGAAATCGCCCGTCGCACCGAAGAGTACGCCAAAGGCATGCTGGTGCCCGGCACCCTGTTCGAAGAGCTGGGCTGGAACTACATCGGCCCGATCGACGGCCACGACCTGCCGACCCTGATCGCGACGCTGCGCAACATGCGCGATCTGAAAGGCCCGCAGTTCCTGCACATCGTCACCAAAAAAGGCAAAGGCTTCGCCCCGGCGGAAGTCGACCCGATCGGTTATCACGCAATTACCAAACTTGAACCTGTCGACGCCCCGGCCGCTGCGCCGAAAAAGGCTGGCGGGCCGAAGTATTCGGCGGTGTTTGGCCAATGGCTGTGCGACATGGCAGCAGCGGATCCGCGTCTGGTCGGGATTACCCCGGCAATGAAGGAAGGTTCGGATCTGGTGGCGTTCAGCGAGCGTTTCCCGCTGCGCTACTTCGATGTGGCCATTGCCGAGCAACACGCGGTGACGTTCGCTGCCGGCATGGCTTGCGAAGGCGCCAAACCGGTGGTGGCGATCTACTCGACGTTCCTTCAGCGCGGTTATGACCAGCTCGTTCACGATGTGGCGGTGCAGAATCTCGACGTGCTGTTCGCCATCGACCGCGCAGGTTTAGTGGGTGAAGACGGCCCGACACACGCTGGCAGCTTCGATCTGTCGTACCTGCGCTGCATCCCGGGCATGGTCATCATGACCCCGAGCGATGAAAACGAACTGCGCAAAATGCTCACCACCGGCCACCGCTACAACGGCCCTGCGGCTGTACGTTACCCTCGCGGCACGGGCCCGAATGCGACCATCGAGAAAGATCTCGAGCCGATCGAAATCGGTAAAGGCATCGTCCGTCGTCAGGGCAGCAAAGTCGCTCTGCTGGTGTTCGGCGTGCAACTTGCCGAGGCGCTGAAAGTCGCCGAGACGCTCGATGCCACCGTGGTCGACATGCGCTTCGTCAAACCGCTGGATGAAGCACTGGTGCGCGAAATTGCTGCAAACCACGAGTTGCTGGTGACGATCGAAGAGAACGCAATCATGGGCGGCGCCGGTGGCGCGGTCAGCGAATTTCTCGCACGCGAGAACATCCTCAAGTCGATGCTGCACCTGGGCTTGCCGGATATTTACGTCGAGCACGCCAAGCCTGCGCAGATGCTGGCCGAGTGCGGGCTGGATGAGGCCGGGATCGAAGCGTCGATTCGCGAGCGTCTGGCACTGCTCAACAAATAAACGCAATACCCTGTGGGAGCGGGCTTGCTCGCGAAAGCGCCGGATCAGTCAAATATTGAGATGACTGACACTGCGTTTTCGCAAGCAAGCCCGCTCCCACATTTGGTTTGTGTACACCTGAAAGACCTACGGATCACCGATGAACCTCTCGCGCCTCGCCCTGCCCTTCCTTCTGTTGCCAGCCACCAGCGCACTCGCTGACACCTTCGAACGCGATCAGGCCCTGAAACTGCCGGACACGCTGATCAGCGCCAACCGTCAGGTCGAAGCGCGCAACGACAGCAGCGCCGCCAACACGGTGTTCACCCGTGAAGACATCGACCGCCTGCAACCCAGCGACGTACCCGATCTTTTGCGGCGCGTGCCCGGCGTGCAGGTGGCGCAAACCGGTGGGCGCGGCAGCCTGCCGGGCATTTACATCCGCGGCACGCAGTCGGCGCAGAGCCTGGTACTGGTCGATGGCCAGCGCATCGGCAGTTCCACTTCCGGCGACAGCAACCTGCAGCACTTGAACATCGAGCAGATCGAACGCGTCGAAGTGCTGCGCGGTTCGCGTTCAGTGATTTACGGCAGCGATGCGATTGGCGGGGTGATTCAGATCTTCACCCGACGCGGCACTGAGCAAGGCTTGCAGCCACGCCTGCACGTCGGTTTCGGCAGCCATCAGATCTGGGAGCGCAGCCTTGGCTTGTCCGGTGGCGATGACAAAACCCGCTTCAATCTGGGTGCCAGCCTGGATGAAACCGCCGGGATTGACCGCACACACGAGTCCTACCCCAGCGACGGCGATCACGACGCTTACCGCAACAAGTCCGTCAGCCTGAGCCTCAGCCATGCGCTGACCGAGGACGTCGAAGTCGGCGCGAACCTGCTGGATAACCGAGGCAAGAGCGAGTTCGACAACCCGTTCGGCCGTTTCGACATGAACACGTTTGAGTCTGTGCAACAACAGCCGTACAGCGATTTCAACGTCAGTAGCGTCAGCACTTACCTCGACGCACGGATCAATGAAACCTGGAAAACCCGCGTCGAGTTCGGCCATACCGAAAACCGCGAGAAGACGCTCGACAAGCTCAGCGACGAGCGCACGGTGTTCAACACCTACCGCGACTCGCTGAACTGGCAGAACGACCTGACCCTGGATACGCGCAACAGCCTGATTCTGGGCGGCGACTGGTACGAAGACCGCGTCAACAGCAGCACCGCGTTCGACGAGAACAGCCGCTGGAACCGCGCCGCGTTCATCCAGCATCGTTATCAGGCTGACAGCTTCTCCACCGAACTGGGCCTGCGCCACGACGACAACCAGCAGTTCGGCAGCCAGAACACCTGGAGCGGCACGTTCACCCTGCCGCTGAACCCGGACAACGATTTGCTGCTCAGCTACAGCGAAGGGTTCCGCGCACCGACCTTCAATGACCTGTACTACCCGGAGTTCAGCAACCCGAACCTGAAACCGGAAACCTCGAAAAGCTACGAACTGCAATGGCGCAGCCAGTTGAACGACAGCACCCGCCTGGAAGCCTCGCTGTACCGTACCGACCTTGAGGACGCGATCATTTTCGGCAGCAACTCGCGGCCGCAGAACGTGGCCTCAGCCCGAATCAACGGTTTCGAAGCGGCGCTGAAACAGGAGCTGTTCGGCTGGCAGAGCAATCTCGGCGTGGCGATCATCGATCCGCGTGATCGCGAAACCGGGCACACCTTGGCACGTCGGGCGCGACGCACGTTGAGTTGGGATCTGGATCGGCAGTTCGATCGACTGAGCCTCGGCGCCAGTTGGCAGGCGATCAGCAGCAGTTACGACGACCTGAAAAATCAGCAGCCATTGGGCGGATACGCGCTGTTCGGATTGCGCAGCAGTTGGACGCTGAACCGCGAGATCAAGCTGGAGTTGAAGGTGGATAACGTGCTGGACAAGGGTTACAGCCGGGCGAACTACAGTTATGACGGCAATCAGTATGGCTATCGCGAAGAGGGCCGAGCGTGGATGTTTGGAGTGACCTGGACGCCGGGCCGCTGATCCAGAATTTGCGCCGCTTTGGCTAGCCTCTTTGCGAGCAAGTCGAAGAATTCACCTCGGTCTCAGCGCTCAGGCGCGATTAGGTGGCAGAGCCTGGCGGTTGCCTCGATCATCTGCCCGCTCGGGCGCTCCAAGCCTTTATCAGTGACCAGCAACAGTTGGCCACGCGCTACCGCCACTACCTGCGGCCAGGCTTTCCAGGCATCAAGCTGGGCCTGAGCGCCGGCCACAATCACCTCGGGATTGCGCTGCAACACCGCCTCGATACTGACCTGCGGGGCCGGCAGGCTCAGATCGGCGAACACGTTGCGCGCACCGCACACTTCAAGCGCCGCGCTGATGATCTGCCCGCCACCGACGGTGTACAACGGCTTGTCCCAGACTTGGTAAAACACTTTCAGCGGCGCGTCCCGGCGATAGCGCAGGCGCAGATTGTCGAGTTTGCTGCGCAACTGCGCCGCCAGTGTCACCCCGCGCTCGGGTCGCTTCAGTCGAGCGGCAATGGCTTCAATCTGTGCAGACAGCTGTTCGAGATTGTGCGGTTCGGCCACGTAAGTCGGGATATTCAGATGTTTGAGTTGGTCGCGTTGCGCCGGGCCGACACTGCCGGGCCACAGCAGCAACAAATCAGGCTTGAGGCTGAGCAAACGCTCCATGTCGAGTTGGCCGTAACGACCGACCGAGGGAACGTTGGCAATCGCAGGCGGACGCTCGCCGGCATCCAGCACACCGACCAGCAGATCAGCCGAGTCCAGCTCAACGACGATTTCAGAAAGAGAAGGTGCGAGGCTGACGACCCGCAGGCTCGCCAGCACCGGGCCGCTGACGGCCAGCAGCAGAACCGCCAGCCAGAGACGGCGCATCAGCCGAGTTGACGCGGGATACGGTAGAGGTAGAACAGCACCGCAGTGGACAGCGCCAGCAACACCAGGGGTACCGCCTCAAGGCCGACGAATACGGCCACTGCGCCGATCCACGCCGGCAACGCTGCCGCAAGGAACGCGTTACGGCGAACCGCTGCCAGAGCAATCCAGGCCGCTGGTTCATCGGCGCTATCGAGGGCTTTTTGCGTGGCGATCAATGCGTGCTTATAGCGGCCGAAAAACTTCAGGCTGACAAACATCGACGCCACGCCGGCAATGAACAGCGGCATCGCCAGCACCGGCAGAACGCCCTCGCCCTGACCAAACAGCGCGTTGAGCAAAAACAGCGGTACCAGCGCCAGCGACAGGTATTTCCACCAGTCGACGCTCAGACGACGACGAACCTGACCTCGGGTCACGCCCGATCTACCTCGCCCTGATGCTCGTTGCCCATCATGTGGTCGAGCTTGCTGGCCTTGGTTGCCAGGTAAAGTTTGTTGTGCGGATTGTGGCCGGTGTGCAACGGCACGCGTTCGGCGACGACGATACCCATTTCGGTCAAGGCTTTGACCTTGCGCGGGTTGTTGGTCATCAGACGCAGGGACTTCACGCCCAGATGCTCGAGCATCGGCAGGCACATGGCGTAGTCGCGCTGATCGGCGGCGAAGCCCAGGCGTTCGTTGGCTTCGACGGTATCAGCGCCGCCGTCCTGCAACTCATAGGCGCGGATCTTGTTCAACAGACCGATGCCACGGCCTTCCTGACGCAGGTAGAGCAACACGCCACGGCCTTCGCGAGCGATGGCTTTGAGGGCGCCCTCCAGTTGCGAGCCGCAGTCGCAACGCTGGCTGAACAAGGCGTCGCCCGTCAGGCATTCAGAGTGCAAACGGCCGAGTACCGGGGCTCCGTCGGCAAAATCACCCAGGCTCAGCACAACGTGCTCTCGGCCGGTGGCTTCATCGAGAAAACCGTGCATGGTGAATTGCGCAAAAGGCGTTGGCAGCTTGGAAGCGGCGACAAAGACGACAGGCACCGGTGTGCTCCTGATCTAAAGAGTCTGAAAATTCGCAGGCGGGCATTGTAACAGCAGGTTCCTACAGACGCTTAGGCTGAATTATCGGGCATAACGATCAAAAAGCTTGATAACTGCGGGCCCGCTCCCACAGGGGGACAGTGCTGGACGCAAGATCTGTGGTCAGTTCGGCTCGAACGGATACGGCTGCTTCCACTTCTCGAAGATCGGTTTCAGCTCACCGCTCTTCACCAAATGCTCCATGCGCTTGTCGAACAGCGCCATCAACGTACGGGCCTGTGACGTATTGGCGAAGCACAGATACAGGGGCAACTCTGCAATATGGGTTTTGCGAAACTGCGCTGGATCGTTGGCCCGACTCACGACGAAATCGACTTCCGTCAGCGCATCGATGTAATAGTCGGCGCGATTGTGGGTCAGCATCGATAAAATTCCGGTTCGCCGGATGACTTCATTGAAGCTGCGCACGTTGGGAAGATAATTCTGATAGTCGTAGCCACGAACCCAGGCCAAGCGGTAGTTGCCCAGGGTTTCGGGGGTTGGCGCGGGGTTGCTGGCAAGGCCCAGGGCATAGATGTGATCGGTGTCGAAACTCCAGCGAGGATAGAGCAGGTCGCTGGCTTCATCATGATAAGCACCCACACAGGCATCAATTTCGCCGCGCTGGGCCAGCCCCACTGAGCGTGTATAGGGCTCAGTGCGAATATCCAGTTGCACCCCGGCCGGCTCGAATACTTTGCGCAGCACATCCCAGGCCAAGCCATGGCCATCAGCGGCGGTGTAGTCTGCCCAGTCTTCACTGGCCAAATGAATGACCGTTGGCGCATGCGTTGCTTCCTGCGCATTGACCACAGTGCCCAGCAGAGCAAAAACCAACAGCGCCCACCAGCGTCGAGCCATCCCTAGTCCCTCACTTAACCCTGACAAGTCCTCAGATCAGGCGAAAACCCAAACCAGCCCTTGCATCGACAGCCAGGCGAACACGCCAGCCAGCACGTCGTCGAGCATGATGCCAACGCCGCCATGGACATGCCGGTCGATCCAGCGAATCGGCCACGGTTTAAGAATGTCGAAGAAGCGGAACATCAGGAAACCCGCCAGCAACCAGTACCAGCCTTCCGGCACCAGCCACAGGGTGATCCACATCCCGACCATTTCGTCCCAGACGATGCCTTCGTGGTCGTGCACCCGCAGATCATCAGCCACTTTGCCGCACAGCCAGAAGCCGAACAGCATGGTGATGCCGAGCATCAGCCAGTAACCCCAGTCAGGCAACATCTGCCACAACGGGATGAAGGGTAGCGCAACCAGCGAGCCCCACGTGCCCGGCGCCTTGGGCAAGGTGCCCGAGCCGAAGCCGAATGCGAGGAAATGCCAAGGATTGCGCCAGACCGACGGCGGCACGAATTCGGCCGGTACCTGTTTCGGGTGATCTGTCACGGTGACTCCTGAAAATGTTGATAGCCCCGGATTTGCGGGGTGATGTCCTGTCCTTCGCGATCGAGCAGCACCACACCCTGGCCCTGCGCCACGCGACCGATCACATGGATCGGCCAGCCATTGGCCAGCAGCGTCGGCAACTCGACGGACGGTAGCGTGAAGGCCAGCACATAATCATCACCACCGCTCAACGCCGCACGTTCGGCGCCACGCTGACCGAGAAACGCGACCAATGCATCCGACAGCGGTACACGCTCGCGTTCAATCTCAAGCCGCACCTTTGACGCCAGGGCAATATGGCCGCAATCGGCCAGCAAACCGTCAGAGATATCCAGCGCTGAAGTCGCTTTGCCGCGCAACGCCTGACCCAGGGCCAGTTGCGGTTGTGGCGACCAGTAATGATCGAGCAGCGGCTGGGCGATATGTGCCTGGGCCTCACGCTGACCGAGCACCAACGGCAAGGCGCCAGCGGCGTTACCCAGTTCACCGCCGACACAGAGCAAATCCCCCGGTTGCGCGCCGTTGCGGGTCAACGCTTGACCCGCAGGCACGCGCCCAAACACGGTCACCGTCAGACTCAACGGCCCACGCGTGGTATCACCGCCGACCAGCGCCACGCCGCAATCCTGCGCCATGCGGTTCAAACCGCGGGCATAGGCTTGCAGCCAATCGGCGGTCACCGTCGGTACAGTCAGGGCAAGGGTAAAAGCGATGGGCGTAGCACCCATGGCGGCCAGATCGCTGACCGCGACGGCCAGCGAGCGCTGACCGAGCAGAAACGGATCGCAAGGGTCGGCAAAATGCACGCCGGCCACCAGCGTATCGGTGGAAATCGCCAGCTGTTCTCCGGGAGCAACCGCCAGCAAGGCGCAGTCGTCGCCGATTCCCAGTGCAACGCCTTCGCCGCCCTGCGCACAGGGCGCGGCGGCGAAGAAATTGCGGATCAGCTCAAACTCGCCCATAGCCGTTTCAAACGCCAATCAGCGCTTGAACGCCTTCACTTCAGCTTCACGCAGGCGTGGGGCCAGCTTGTCGAGCACGCCGTTGACGAATTTGTGGCCGTCGGTCGAACCGTAGACTTTCGCCAGTTCGATCCCTTCGTTGATGACCACGCGGTACGGCACGTCGACACGTTTGAGCAGCTCCCAGGCGGACAGGCGCAGTACGCACAGTTCAACCGGGTCGAGTTCCTCGATGGTCAGGTCCAGGCACGGCGCCAACGCGGCGTCGATTTCGGTCAGGCTGGCCGGAACACCGTGCAGGATGTCGTGGAAGTAGCTGGCATCGGCAAAGGTAAAATCGTTATCGACGCGAAACTGCGCTTCGATTTCGTTCAGCGAGGTACCGGCCATGTGGCGCTGGTACAGCGCCTGAGTTGCCAACTGACGGGCAGCCCGGCGCTTCTCGCTTTTCGAAGGCTTGCCGGCGTCCGTTGGACGTGGCTCGCGCGGGTTGAAACGATCGCTTTCGTCGCTAATCACTTGGCCTCCAACTGCGCCAGCAGGCTGACCATTTCCAGAGCGGACAGGGCAGCTTCAGCACCTTTGTTACCGGCCTTGGTGCCGGAACGTTCGATGGCTTGCTCGATGGAATCAACGGTCAGGACGCCGAAAGCAACCGGTACGCCGAACTCCATGGACACCTGGGCCAGGCCCTTGGTGCACTCGCCCGCCACGTATTCGAAGTGCGGAGTACCGCCACGAATGACCGCACCGAGGGCGATGATGGCTGCAAACTCGCCTTTCTGAGCGACTTTCTGCGCAACCAGCGGAATTTCGAAGGCGCCAGGTGCGCGGATGATGGTGATGTCGCTTTCGCTCACGCCATGGCGAACCAGGGCATCAACTGCACCGCTGACCAGGCTTTCAACCACGAAGCTGTTGAAACGGCCCACTACCAAAGCGTAGCGGCCTTTAGGGGCGATGAAGGTACCTTCGATGGTCTTCAGGGTCATTCGTCAGATCTCTTAAAGAGCCGGGACGCGTCTTTTACGCGTCCCTCAGTGATTTATTTGCCGCGAATACAGGGCCGGAAACAACCGGTCATTATTCGGAGGGCACGTATTCTACAACTTCCAGATCGAAACCGGATATCGCATTAAATTTCATCGGTGCGCTCATCAAGCGCATTTTGCGAACACCGAGGTCACGCAGGATCTGCGAACCGGCACCGACGATGCTGTAAGTGGTCGGTTTTTTCACCACAGCCTGATCGGCGGTCTCACGGATGTGCGCCAGCAGCACGTCACCGTCAAGCGGGTGACCGAGCAACAGCACCACACCGCTGCCGGCCTCGGCAACCGCCGCCATGGCCGCGCGCAGGCTCCAGCGGCCCGGCTGCTTGACCATCAGCAGGTCGCGCAGCGGGTCCATGTTGTGTACGCGAACCAGCGTTGGCTCTTCGGCGCAAACCGTGCCCAACGTCAGGGCCATGTGCACGTCGCCTTCCACCGAATCACGATAGGTCACCAGATTGAATTGGCCCAGTTCGCTGTCCAGTGGCTGCTCGGCAATCCGCTGAACGGTACGTTCGTGGATCATCCGGTAGTGAATCAGGTCGGCGATGGTGCCGATCTTGATGTTGTGCTCGGCGGCGAACGCTTCCAGTTCGGTACGACGGGACATGGTGCCGTCGTCGTTCATCACTTCACAGATCACGCCGCTCGGCTCGAAACCGGCCATGCGCGCCAGGTCGCAAGCGGCTTCAGTGTGACCGGCGCGAGCCAGGGTGCCACCGGCCTGAGCCATCAGCGGGAAGATGTGGCCCGGGCTGACGATGTCTTCAGCCTTGGCGTCTTTGGCGGCAGCCGCTTGCACGGTGCGCGCACGGTCGGCGGCGGAGATGCCGGTGGTCACGCCTTCGGCGGCTTCGATCGACACGGTGAACTTGGTACCGAAGCCGGAACCATTGCGCGGCGCCATCAGCGGCAGCTTCAGCAGTTCGCAGCGCTCACGGCTCATCGGCATGCAGATCAGGCCACGGGCGTGCTTGGCCATGAAGTTGATGTGTTCGGCCTTGCAGCATTCGGCGGCCATGATCAGGTCGCCTTCATTCTCGCGGTCTTCGTCATCCATGAGGATGACCATCTTGCCTTGGCGGATGTCTTCAACCAGTTCTTCGATGCTATTGAGCGCCACAAGGCACCCCCTTCAGTCAGGATTTGAGGTAGCCGTTTTGGGCCAGAAAGCTTTCGGTAATCGTGCTGCCGGCCGTCGACTCTGCGGCCTTGTCACCCAACAGCAGACGTTCCAGATAACGCGCCAGCAAGTCGACCTCCAGGTTCACCCGGCGACCTGGCTTGTAAGACGCCATGATGGTTTCGCTCAGGGTGTGCGGAATGATCGTCAGCATGAACTCAGCGCCATCGACCGCGTTCACGGTCAGGCTGGTGCCGTCGACGGTGACCGAGCCTTTATGGGCGATGTACTTGGCCAGTTCCTTCGGCGCGCGGATACGAAATTCCACGGCGCGGGCATTGTCGCTGCGCGAAACGACTTCGCCGACACCGTCAACGTGACCGCTGACCAGGTGCCCGCCGAGGCGAGTGGTCGGGGTCAGGGCTTTTTCCAGATTGACCGGGCTGCCGCTTTTGAGGTCGTTCATGGCGGTGCAGTCGAGGGTTTCGCGGCTGACGTCGGCAGCAAAGCCGTCGCCCGGCAGCTCAACGGCGGTCAGGCAGACGCCGTTGACGGCGATGCTGTCGCCGAGCTTGACGTCGCTCAGGTCGAGCTTGCCGGTTTCAACATGCACCCGTACATCGCCGCCCTTTGGGGTCAGTGCACGGATGCTGCCGATGGATTCGATGATGCCGGTAAACATGGGGTTCTCCTTGAGAACGAAGCCAGCGCAAACGCGATGGCCGGGAATTATACGCTCGCCGAAAGCACAGGGATCGCAGTGACTCGCCAGTCATCGCCAACGGCGCGGATTTCAGTGATTTTCAGCTCGGGGGCGTCCTTCATAGAGGCCAGCGGCCAGTCCAGTAGCGGACGCGCCGTAGAACCAAGGAACTTGCCGGCGATGAAAATCACGAACTCATCGACCAGACCGAGCTGGGCAAAAGCACCGGCCAGACGCGGGCCGGCCTCGACCAATACGTCGTTGACGCCACGGTTGGCCAGTTCGACCAGCAGTTGATGCAGATCGACCTGACCGTCATCACCCGGCACGATCAGGCATTCCGGGCCGTTGGCGTATTGCTCTTCGACCGCCATGCACGTGGCGACCAAGGCAGGGCCCGCCTTGAAAAACGGTGCATCCAGCGGCACGCGCAGGCGCCCGTCGATCAGCACCCGCAGCGGTGGACGGCTCATGGCCTGCGCCGTTTGCTCGGCATCCAGTCCCAGCTCGTCAGCACGCACGGTCAACCGCGCGCCGTCGGCCAGCACCGTGTCGGCACCGGTCAGCACCACGCTGGCCTGGGCGCGCAACCGCTGCACCGCCGAACGTGCCGCCGGGCCGGTGATCCACTGGCTCTCGCCGCTTTCCATCGCCGTGCGACCGTCCAGACTCATGGCCAGTTTGACCCGCACGAACGGCAAGCCGAGTTCCATGCGCTTCAGAAAACCTTGATTGAGCTGGCGTGCCTGGCCTTCCAGTACGCCGCTTGCGGTGACGATCCCGGCATCGGCCAGACGCTGCAAACCACGACCGGCCACTTGCGGGTTCGGATCACGCATCGCCGCGACCACCCGGCCAACGCCGGCATTCACCAGCGCATCGGCGCACGGCGGTGTACGGCCGTGGTGACTGCACGGCTCCAGCGTGACGTAGGCGGTAGCGCCCCGGGCCAGTTCACCGGCAGCGCGCAAGGCGTGGACTTCAGCGTGAGGTTCGCCTGCGCGTTCGTGCCAGCCTTCGCCGACAATCTGCCCGTCCCGCACGATCACACAGCCAACCCGGGGGTTGGGGTGCGTGGTGTAGTGACCTTTGCGCGCCAGTTCCAGCGCACGGGCCATGAAGTGGGCGTCGAGGATGGCCTGCTCGGCGACGGTGGTCATTCTTTCACCGGTTCGCGGGCGAGGCGGTCGATCTCTTCGCGGAACTCGTTGAGGTCCTGGAAGCGTTTGTAGACCGAAGCGAAACGGATGTAGGCGACTTCATCAAGCTTTTGCAATTCGGCCATCACCAGTTCGCCGACCACGAGGGATTTGACCTCGCGCTCGCCGGTGGCGCGCAGTTTGTGCTTGATGTGGACCAGAGAGGATTCGAGGCGCTCGACGCTCACCGGACGTTTCTCCAGGGCGCGCTGCATGCCGGCGCGGAGTTTTTCTTCGTCGAACGGTTGGCGGCTGCCATCGGTTTTGATCAGGCGCGGCAACACCAGTTCGGCCGTCTCGAACGTCGTGAAACGTTCGCCGCAGGCCAGGCATTCACGCCGGCGGCGCACCTGTTCGCCCTCGGCGACCAGACGCGAGTCGATGACCTTGGTGTCGTTGGCACCGCAGAAGGGACAGTGCATGGTGGCTGGCAACAAAAAAAGGGAGGGCCATGGTAGCGCATCCCCGTGGCAAGACAAGCCATAGGGTTTGCGGTATACAGACGGGCATGATCGTTTGATCCATGGATTTCATTTTTCCGGAGCTGCCAATGCCGTTACGTCCGCTCGTTTTGCTCAGTCTTTTCAGCCTGCTGGTGGCCTGCGGCAGCGACGCCCCCAAGCCTCAGCCCCCAACGCCGGGCCCCGCGCCACAACAGGCGCAGAAAAAAGCCAAAGAAGCGGCCGACCTAGGCCCGTTGCCGGCTTATCAACGGGAACTGAGCGGCACCCTGCAAGGCGTACCGGCCGGTGCCGAAGTCGAACTGGCGCTGCTGGTGATCGATGAGAAGGATCGCCCGCAGCAATTGCTCGCCAGTTCCAGCCTGATCGGCAACAACCAGATTCTGCCGTTCCATGTGCGCTTCAACCCCGAGGCTTTCCCGGCCGGGGCGCGGGTTGAATTGCGTGGCCGCGCCAGCCAGTCCGGTCAGTTGATTTTGCATCTGCCGTCACAAACCATTACCCAGCCGACCACTCAGGCACTGGGCCAACTGCAATTTGTCAAAGCACCATGAATGCACCGTTCGACCTGCAACAGGCGCTGGGTGAACTGCTCGGCGACGCCAGACTGAAAGCCTGTGCGTTGCCGGACACCGATTTGCAGTTGTGGCTGATCGACGGCGACAACATGGCGCGCGAATTCAGCCAGGAAGAAACCCAACGGATTCTGCACGAGCCGCCGTACTGGAGTTTTTGCTGGGCCAGCGGCCTGGCGGTGGCGCGTTATCTGGCCGAGTTCCCCGAATGGGTACGCGGCAAACGCGTGCTGGATTTCGGCGCCGGTTCCGGTATTGCCGCGATTGCGGCGGTGAAGGCCGGGGCGCTGGAGGTGGTGGCCTGCGATCTCGATCCGCTGGCGATTGCCGCGTGCAGGGCGAATGCCGATCTCAATGACGTGCAGATGGGTTATTCGACGGATTTCTTTGCCGAGGCGGATCGCTTTGATCTGATTCTGGTGGCGGATGTGTTGTACGACCGGGCGAATCTGCCGTTGCTCGATGCGTTTCTCAGCCGGGGCCGCGAAGCGCTGGTGGCGGATTCGCGGGTTCGGGACTTTCGCCATCCGTTGTACGAGCGCATTGAAATGCTTGAGGCCATGACCTTGCCGGATCTGGCAGAGCCTGAAGAATTCAGACATGTCAGCCTGTACCACGCGCGGCGTGACTAAAGGCTTCGTCGGAACGCCGCCCCGCTTCCGGCCACACCCCGCCAAGCCGTATAGTTGCCCCATCCACGCTTTTACGAGATCCCCCATGAGTCATCCAACGCCGTACATCTTCGACGCCACGACTGCCGACTTCGACCAGTCGGTGATCGAGGCTTCCTTCAATAAACCCGTGCTGGTGGATTTCTGGGCCGAATGGTGTGCGCCGTGCAAGGCGCTGATGCCGATGCTGCAAGGCATTGCCGAGAGTTATCAGGGCGAGCTGCTGCTGGCCAAGGTCAATTGCGATATCGAGCAGGACATCGTCGACCGCTTCGGTATTCGCAGCCTGCCGACCGTGGTGCTGTTCAAGGACGGTCAACCGGTCGACGGTTTTGCCGGTGCCCAACCGGAATCCGCCGTACGCGCCTTGCTCGAACCCCATGTGCAGATGCCGCCACCTGCCGCAGCCGATCCGTTCGAACAGGCTCAGGCACTGTTCGATGACGGCCGCTTTGCCGATGCCGAAGCGGCGCTGGTGGTCATGCTCAATGACGACAATACCAACGCCAAGGCCTTGATCCTGTACGCCCGCTGCCTGACCGAACGCGGTGAACTGAGCGAAGCGCAAACGGTGCTCGACGCGGTCAAGGGCGATGAGCACAAAGCCGCGCTGGCCGGGGCCAAGGCACAGATCAAGTTCTTCGGACTTGCCCGCGACCTGCCCGATGCCGCCGACCTGAAAGCACGGCTGGCGAAAGATCCGCAGGACGATGAGGCGGTGTATCAACTGGCGATCCAGCAACTCGCTCGCCAGCAATACGAAGCGGCGCTGGAGGCGATGCTCAAGCTGTTCATCCGCAACCGCAACTATGGCGAAGGCTTGCCGCACAAGACCTTGCTGCAGGTGTTCGAGTTGTTGGGTAACGATCACCCGCTGGTGACCGCCTACCGACGCAAAATGTTTGCTGCGCTGTACTAAGCGCTCACTCGACCCAGCTGTAGAGCGGCGTATCCCCGCCGCTCGCCACTTTTACCTGTGAACTGTGCCGCAAGCGCACCAGCAGGCGCTTGCCCGCCGTGGCACTGCCGGTCAGTCCTTGCAACTGATCGAGCAGATCCGGACCACTGAGTTGCCCGGCCTTGCGCAACAAATCCTGCGCGACCTGCCACAAGGCATCGTCTTGATTCATCGGTTTGGCCGCTGGCGCTGCTGCGCTCTGCGGTTGCTCAGTCGGTAACTGCCCGCTCATGGCCGAACCGAGCCGCGCCCAGTCGCTGTCATCGAGTTCCACTGTCAAATCCACCGGCACCGCGCCGACGGTTCCGCGTATCCGCAACATTGAGTTCGCTCCCGCACTTTTCTGACACGCATGCTCCCACGGGACTTGTGTAACGCCAAGCGCACGGGCAAACTCTGCGCACTTTCGTTATAAGATTACATAACAAACTCTTCACTTTACTTCCCGGAGACCGTCATGCGTCGTCTGCTGCTCGCTTTGCCGTTTGCCCTGTTGCCGTTGGCCATCGCCCATGCGGCTGATGAACATGATCACGATCACGACCATGAGCACGGCAGCCTCGGTGCGCATGAACATGGTGTCGGTCGCCTGAATGCTGCGCTCGACGGGCAAACACTGGAGCTGGAACTGGAAAGCCCGGCGATGAATCTGGTCGGCTTCGAACACGTCGCCTCCACAGAGGCCGACAAGACCAAGGTCGCCGCCGCCCGCGCGCAACTCGAAAAACCGCTGGTGCTGTTCAGCCTGCCTGCCGCTGCCGGTTGCAAAGTGGTCAGCCAGGAACTGGAAAGCCCGCTGTTCGGCGACAAGCCGCAGGCCGACGATCATGACGACGATGAAGCCGACAAGGGCGGCCACGAACATCACCACGACCACAGCGAAATCCATGCTCACTATCAGTTCAACTGCACAGCCCCGGGCGCGTTGAAGACGCTGGATCTGGCGAACATCTTCAACACCTTCCCGGCGACCCAGAAAATTCAGGTACAACTGATCAGCGCCAGCGGCCAGCAAGGCACTGAAGTAACGGCCAAGGCTGCCTCCCTGAAGTTCTGATTACTGCGAAACTCCCACAAGGGGGTATGTGTTCACTCCATGAAACTGGCGCCATGACCCAAGCACTCATCGAACTGTCCGACCTGGGCTTCAGTTGGCCCGGCCACCCGCCGCTGCTGGACATCCCGGCGTTTCGTCTGGAACCGGGCGAAACCCTGTTCCTCAAAGGCCCCAGCGGCAGCGGCAAGACCACCCTGCTTGGCTTGCTCGGCGGGGTACAGAAACCCGATCGCGGCAGCATTCGCCTGCTCGGCCAGGAGCTGACCGCACTCTCCGCCGGTGCCCGCGATACGTTCCGCGTCGATCACACCGGCTACATCTTCCAGCAGTTCAACTTGCTGCCATTTCTCTCGGTGCGCGAGAACGTCGAGCTACCCTGCCACTTTTCCAGACTGCGCGCCGAACGGGCCAAACAGCGCCATGGCAGCGTCGATCAAGCCGCCGCCACCCTGCTCGCCCACCTGGGCCTGAAGGACGAGCGCATCCTCAGCCGTCGTGCCGATTCGCTGTCGATCGGCCAGCAACAACGAGTCGCCGCCGCCCGCGCCTTGATCGGTCAGCCAGAATTGGTGATCGCTGACGAACCGACTTCGGCGCTGGATTACGACGCTCGGGAAAACTTTATCCGCTTGCTGTTCGCCGAATGCCGCGAGGCCGGTTCGAGTCTGCTGTTTGTCAGTCACGACCAGAGTCTGGCCCCGCTGTTCGACCGTCACCTGTCCCTGGCCGAACTCAATCGCGCCGCCACGTCTGCCGAGGTCTGAGATGTATCTGTTTCGTCTGGCCATGGCCAGCCTGGCCAACCGCCGCTTTACCGCTTTGCTGACCGCGTTCGCCATCGCCCTGTCGGTCTGCTTGCTGCTTGCCGTCGAGCGCGTGCGCACCGAGGCCAAAGCCAGTTTCGCCAGCACCATCAGCGGCACCGACCTGATCGTCGGCGCCCGCTCCGGTTCGGTGAATCTGTTGTTGTACTCGGTGTTCCGCATCGGCAACGCCACCAACAACATCCGTTGGGACAGCTTCGAACACTTCGCCAATAACCCGAAAGTGAAATGGGCGATCCCCATGTCCCTCGGCGACTCCCATCGCGGTTATCGGGTAATGGGCACCACCCAAGCGTATTTCGAGCATTACCAGTACGGTCGCCGGCAACACCTGGAACTCGCGAAGGGGCGCGCCTTCGCCACCGATCCGTTCGAAGTGGTACTCGGTGCGGAAGTGGCCGATGCCCTGCACTACAAACTCGGCGACAAACTGGTGCTGGCCCACGGCGTGGCGGCAATCAGTCTGGTCAAACACGACGACAAACCGTTCACCGTGGTCGGCATTCTCAAACGCACCGGCACCCCGGTGGATCGTACGTTGCACATCAGCCTTGGCGGCATGGAGGCCATCCACATCGACTGGCACAACGGCGTGCCGGCGCGGGGCAATGGGCGGATCACGGCCGATCAGGCGCGCAACATGGACCTGACGCCGCAAGCGATCACCGCGTTCATGCTCGGCCTCAACAGCAAGATCTCCACCTTTGCGCTGCAACGCGAGATAAACGAATTCCGTGGTGAACCGATGTTGGCGATCCTGCCCGGCGTGGCGTTGCAGGAGTTGTGGAGCCTGATGAGCACCGCTGAAAAAGCACTGTTCGTGGTCTCGCTGTTCGTGGTGCTGACCGGGTTGATCGGCATGCTCACAGCGATTCTCACCAGCCTCAACGAGCGCCGTCGCGAGATGGCGATTCTGCGTTCGGTCGGTGCGCGGCCATGGCACATCGCAAGCCTGCTGGTGCTGGAGGCGTTTGCGCTGGCGTTTGCCGGGGTGATTGCTGGGCTGGGGTTGCTGTACATCGGCATCGCCGCCGCGCAGGGTTACGTGCAGGCCAATTACGGTTTGTATCTGCCGCTGGCGTGGCCGAGCGAGTATGAATGGACACTGCTCGGTGGCATTCTGGCGGCCGCGCTGCTGATGGGCAGCGTGCCGGCCTGGCGCGCGTATCGCCAATCCTTGGCCGATGGCCTGTCGATCCGTTTATGAGGATGTTCACCATGCCCCGCGCCATGCTCGCGCTGCTGTTACTGGTCGCCCTGCCCGTGTGGGCGGCGGTGCCCAAAGACCTGACCTGGTCGGAGATGATCCCGCCGGACGCCGCGCCGGAAGTGCCCAACATGACGCCGCTGCATGACCTGTCGAAGATGAGCGATGCGTTGTCCGCCGAGTCGGCGCCAGCGGCCAAGCAGGATTTGCCCGACGCCCCGGTGGTGCAGTCACTTGACGGGCAGAAGATTCGTCTGCCGGGGTATATCGTGCCGCTGGAAGTGAATGAAGAAGGACGCACCACGGACTTTTTGCTGGTCCCCTACTTCGGTGCCTGCATCCATGTTCCGCCACCGCCGTCGAACCAGATCGTGCATGTGAAAAGTGAGTTGGGCGTGAAGCTCGATGAGCTGTATCAGCCGTATTGGGTCGAGGGGCCGTTGCAGGTCAAAGCCTCGAGCAGCGAGCTGGCGGATGCGGGGTACCAGATGGAGGCGGACAAGATTTATGTGTATGAGCTGCCGGAGTGAGTCCCGCTAGTTTCGTGTTGTTTGAGCGGACGCCTTCGCGAGCAAGCCCGCTCCCACAGGGGATTTGTGTTGATGCAAGGTTCCACACAAATCAGCCCCTTCACTGTTTCATTGAGCTGAGTCAAAAGACCGTATCAGTTGGCTTCGTACCATAGGACATCAAACATTTTTAACGTCCTTTCGGAGCCCCCATGAACAAGTCCTTGCTCAGCGCTTCGCTGTTTGCCCTCGCGCTCGCAGCCCCGCTCGCCCACGCCCACGATGCCGGTGACATCCTGATTCGTGCCGGTGCGATCACCGTCAACCCGAAGGCCGACAGCTCCAGCGTCAAGGTCGATCAGGGGCCGTTGAGCGGCACCAATCTGGGCGGCAAGGCGACCATGAGCAGCGACACTCAACTGGGCCTGAACTTCGCTTACATGCTCACCAACCACGTCGGCATTGAGTTGCTCGCGGCCACGCCGTTCGAACATGACGTGAAGCTCAAAGGCACCGGCCTGGCAGCAGCCAACGGCAAGCTCGGCACACTGAAACACCTGCCACCGACCCTCAGCGTCGTCTACTACCCGCTGGATTCGAAATCGCCGTTCCAACCGTACGTGGGCGGCGGCATCAACTACACCTGGATCTACGACGAGCACGTCGGCAGCGAAGCCAGCGCCAACGGCTTCAGCAACTTCAAGGCGAAAAACTCCTGGGGCCTGGCCTGGCAGGTCGGCGCGGACTACATGCTGACCGACAAAATCATGCTCAACGCCCAAGTGCGCTACATCGACATCGATACCCGCGCCACCGTCGAGAACAACGCCGTGGCGCCCGGTACTCGCGCACGGGTGAATGTGGATGTTGATCCGTTCATCTACATGGTGGGTTTGGGCTATAAGTTCTAAGTCGATTGACCGAACGTTCACGTGGTGGTGAATGAGGCTTGGTGGTGAGCAGACTTCAAACTGACGGCAACTGCTTTGCGGTTGACCGGGGGAAAATCCCCTTGCCACAGGGATAGCGACAAATTCCGGCCGTGAAAAAGGCGCCTGTCACAGGGCGCCTTTTTCATGTCTGAAACAAACTTACTTGCCGAGCAACCGCGCCAGACCAACGCTCATCGGCGTCTGCCGGGGCAACTTGAAACGCTCAAGCAACCGGGTGTTATTCGCCCGCGAATGGCGGATATCACCGGAGCGGGCCGGGCCGAAGCTGACCGCTGGCAATTCACCGACGACGGTTTCCAGTTCCGCAAGCATCTGCTTGAGGCTCATCGCCTGATTCCAGCCGACATTCACCGCACCGACTTCCACTTCAGGCCTCTGGATCGCCTGCACCAACAGGTCAACCAGATCCTCGACATACAGAAAGTCCCGCGTCTGCTCGCCATCGCCGAACACGGTGATCGGCAAGCCTTTCTGCGCACGTTCGCTGAAGATGCTGATGACCCCGGAATACGGTGAGGACGGATCCTGGCGTGGGCCGAAGATGTTGAAGAAGCGGAAAACCACCGGTTCCAAAGCGTGCTGACGGCGGTAGAAATCAAAATAATGCTCGCCAGCCAGTTTGTCCGACGCGTAGGGCGTCAGCGGCGCTTTTGGCGTGTCTTCATCAATTGATTCGCCCTCGCCATTGTTGCCGTACACCGCAGCGCTGGAGGCGTACAACACACGTTTGACCCCGGCCAGGCGCATCGCTTCGCAAACGTTCAGCGTGCCGATGAAATTGCTCTGGTGAGTCTTCACCGGGTCATCCACCGACGCTTGCACCGAGGCCACGGCCGCCAGGTGCGCTACGGCGCTGCAACCCTGCATCGCTTGGGTGACCAGCACTGCGTCAGCCACATCACCGACAATCAACTCGACCCTGGGGTTGTCCAGCGGCAGATTGCTGCGTTTGCCGGTCGACAAGTCATCGAGAATTCGCACCGAATGGCCTTGAGCAAGCAATGCGTCGGTCAGGTGCGAGCCAATGAAACCCGCGCCGCCGGTGATTAAAACAGTCCCTTCAGCCATGTCGGTAAAACCTATCCAGTAAGCCCGGGAGCGCTGCACGCCAGGCGCGCGGCTTGATCCCGAATGTGTGCAGAATTTTCTTGCAGGCCAGGACCGCGTGTTGCGGTTCCTCGGCGGCGTCCGGCCGCGCGGCGTGAGCCTGAGCGGTCGGTGCTTCGATGGCCAGCGCGTGCAGGCTGCGGGCCTCGGTCAGAATCGCCTGGCCCAGCGCCAGCGGTGTGGTCGCCTCGTGGCCGGCGTAGTGATAAGTGCCCCACAGCGGCGCGGCGCAATCGAGTTGCTTGAGCACCGAAATGATCACCCGTGCGGCGTCATCGACTGGCGTCGGATTGCCGCGACGATCATCGGCCAGGAGCAACTCTTCCGGTTGCTCGGCACGGGCAAGAAAACGCCCGAGGGTGCCATCAGGGCTGTCATCGAGCAGCCAGCCAAAACGCAACAACACATGCTGCGGACACGCTGCACGCACACTTTGCTCGATGCGCCACAAGGCCTGACCACGCAAACCCAGCGGCACTGGTTCGTCTTTTTCGCTGTAGGCCGTGGCACGTGAGCCGTCGAACACGCGATAACTGGACGGCTGCACGAGGACGATATTGTGGTGCCGGCACAGTTCGGCCAGACGCTCGATAGCGCGCTCCTGCCCGGCCATGCGGCTTTCGCTGACGATCTCGGCCTGGAACCAGTCGAAATAGTAGGCGAGGTTGATCAACGCATCGGGACGGGTGTCGTCGAGCAGTTGCGTCAGGCTCGCGGCATCCCAGCCGTCTTCGGGCGGGCGGGGGGCGAGGAAACCGATGTCTTCTTCCGCACCGAGGCGAATCAGCGCCTGCCCAAGGGCATTTCCGCCGCCCAGTAACATAAGGCGCATTCGCATAGAGTCAGCAGGCCCAGTCTGATTGGAACGATGGCTTTGGCGACGTTGCTTGTGGCCCCGTCGTCGATAATTGCCGGAATCGTTGCATTTTGCGGGTTTAGTGCGCAACCGTCACCCGTAAAGTGTCGATGGCCGGAATTTGTGTACGAGCAACTGCCCCATCGCTGGCCGCCACCGGTGCTGCGGCGCACACTCCTTTTGTGGGAGCGGGGTGTACGGGGTTTCTCGAAAATGCACCGTCCGTAAAGCCATCGAAACTTTCCCGAACCGCCCGCAGTCATCAACACACTGAGGCTGTACGGGGACTTTCGACGGGAGGGCGGCATGGCATCGATTCATATCGGCATTTTCGACTGGCGCTACGCCCCGTGGCGCGGGGATTTCGCCCCTCATGGGCTGGCATTCGCCTCGCGGGGGCTGCCATGAGCATTCCGGAACCGGTCGGTTTCACCGATGAAGGATCGGTCGTCGTGCCATCGGTACGCAGCTTCACTGTGCTGACGGTTAACACGCACAAGGGTTTCACCGCACTCAATCGGCGATTCATCCTGCCGGAGTTGCGTGAAGCGGTGCGCAGTGTGGCCGCCGACGTGGTGTTCCTGCAGGAAGTCCACGGCACCCACGAACTCCATCCCAAGCGCTATAACAACTGGCCGACGATGCCGCAGTACGAATTCCTCGCCGACAGCCTCTGGCCGCAGTTCGCTTATGGGCGCAATGCGGTGTATCCGGAGGGCGATCACGGCAACGCTGTGTTGTCGAAATTCCAGATCATCCGCCATGACAACCTCGACGTCTCGATCAGCGGCCACGAAAGCCGTGGCTTGTTGCATTGCGTGCTGCGCCTGCCCGGCGATGGCACCGAGGTACATGCGATCTGCGTGCATCTGGGCCTGCGCGAAAGCCACCGCAACGCTCAGCTTGGCTTGCTGATGCAGCGCCTTGCCGAACTGCCAGACGATGCTCCAGTAATCGTCGCCGGTGACTTCAATGACTGGCGCCAGCGTGCCGACGCATTGCTCAAGCCTTGCGGCTTGCGGGAAGTGTTCGCCGAACATCACGGCAAACCGGCGCGCAGCTTTCCCGCGCGTCTGCCGACCCTGCGACTGGACCGCATCTACGTGCGCAACCTCAAGACCCGTCAGCCAAAAGTGCTGGCGAACCGGCCCTGGTCCCACCTTTCCGACCATGCACCGTTATCGGTGGAGATCGAACTATGAACAGCGCACCACTGGAGAAGTCCGCCGCGGAATCGGTGAACATCACCCCGCCGATACGCGAACCCGGGCACGTCGATGTCGAATACCGCTGGCAGAGCAACAACCGCATCGAACTGCTGGAAAACGGCGAGGCGTATTTCCCGCGCGTGTTCGACGCGATGCGTGCAGCCAAGAGTGAGATCCTGCTGGAGACCTTCATCGTTTTCGAGGACAAGGTCGGCAAGGAGTTGCAGCAAATCCTGATCGACGCCGCCCGCCGTGGCGTGCGCACGACCGTCAGCCTCGACGGCTTCGGTTGTGGCGAGTTGACCACCGGCTATCTCACCGCACTGAGTGAGGCCGGCGTCTATCTGCAGATGTTCGATCCGGCCCCCAAACATCTGGGCATTCGCACCAACTGGTTTCGGCGCCTGCATCGCAAGATTGTGGTGGTCGACGGCACGGTTGCATTTATTGGCGGGATCAACTTTTCCGGCGATCACCTGGCCGACTTCGGCCCCGAGGCCAAGCAGGATTATTCGGTGCAGATTCAGGGCCCGGCCGTGGCGGACATTCACCATTTCGCACTGTTGCAAAGCGGGCGACCCGGACGTGCCAGATTCTGGTGGCAACGCCGCCGGCAGCGCCGGACAGAAATGGCCTTCACCGATCACGATGGTCAGGTGCGCCTGGTGTTTCGCGACAACAACCAGCACCACACCGACATCGAAGACGTGTATTTACAGGCCGTGCGCAGTGCTCAGCGGCGAGTGGTGATCGCCAACGCTTACTTCTTTCCCGGCTACCGCTTGCTGAAGGAAATTCGCAATGCAGCGCGGCGCGGCGTCGATGTTCGGCTGATTCTGCAAGGTGAACCGGATGTGCTGGTGGCCAAAATCGCGGCGCGCATGACCTATGACTATCTGCTCAAGGCCGGGGTGAAAATCCACGAGTATTGTCAGCGCCCGCTGCACGGCAAAGTCGCGCTGGTGGATGAGGACTGGAGCACGGTCGGCTCAAGCAATCTTGACCCGCTCAGCCTGTCGCTGAACCTGGAAGCCAACGTCGTGATCCGCGATCGCGCCTTTAACCGTGACCTGTTCGAGCGCCTCGAAAACCTGAGCCTCAACCATTGCCAGACGGTAGATCCGGCCATGGTTCCACGCGGACGAATCTGGCACATGACCGTGGGCTTTCTGGTGTTCCACTTTCTGCGGCATTTTCCGGCAATGGCCGGTTGGCTACCGGCACACAAACCCAGGCTCAAGCCGTTTCGAGGTGACCGCTCATGAGTCATACCCAAGCGCAATCGAGCGGCAATTCAGCGCCCGCCGCGCACTCACGCTGGAGCAAGTGGAAACGTCCGTTGACCGTGCTGTTTTTCCTCGCGCTGATGGTATTGCTGACGCTTTTCGCCCGCCGTATCGAGTGGGCCGACGTGTTGGAAACTCTCGCCGATTTCAAGCTGCGCACGCTGATCATTGCCGCCGGCCTGACGCTGCTGAGCTTTCTGACGTACGCCAGTTTCGACCTGATCGGCCGCACCTACATTCGCCAGGACCTGACCTGGAAACAGATCCTGCCGGTGGGGATCATCAGCTATGCGTTCAACCTGAATCTGAGTGCCTGGGTTGGCGGCATAGCCATGCGTTACCGGCTGTACTCGCGTCTGGGCGTGAGCAACAGCAACATTGCCAAAATCCTCGGGCTGAGCCTGGCGACCAACTGGTTCGGCTACATGACCATCGCAGGCGTGGTGTTCAGCAGTGGACTGGTGAGCATGCCGCCGGGCTGGAAAGTCAGCACCACAGCGCTGCAGGGTATCGGTGTGGTGTTGCTATTGATCAGTGCCGGGTATCTGGCCGCGTGCCAGTTCTCCAAGCGCCGCGAGTGGTCGATTCGCGGCGTGGAAATCAACCTGCCGTCGCTGCGCATGGCCTTGCTGCAACTGCTGCTGGGCGCGCTGAACTGGTCGTTGATGGCGGCGGTGATCTTCACCTTGCTGCCGAGCAAGCTCGACTATCCGCTGGTGCTCGGCGTGCTGTTGATCAGTGCGATTGCCGGGGTCATTACTCACATTCCGGCGGGGTTGGGCGTACTGGAAGCAGTGTTCGTTGCACTGCTGCAACACGAAGCGTCGCGGGGCAGTCTGGTGGCGGGGTTACTGGCCTATCGGGCGATTTATTTTCTGTTGCCGTTGTTGATTACGCTCGTGATGTATCTGGTGGTGGAGGCCAAGGCCAAAGCGCTGCAGATCGAAAAGACGCCTTCCTGATGTTGTTTTGAGGCTGCCGGCTTCGTCACGAGCAGCCCCCAATCAGGTACTCGGTGTTTTCACTGGCGCAGTGACACCAAACCGCGCGCGATAATCACTGGGCGCCAGCCCGGTAACTTTCTTGAAGGTCGCCCGAAACGCTCCTGGGTCTTGATACCCCACCTTCCACGCAATGTGATCAATCGTACCGTTGGTGAATTCAAGCATCTCGCGTGCCTTGCCGACGCGTAAATGCTGACAGTATTCGGTCGGTTTCAACCCGG
Organism: Pseudomonas sp. RA_15y_Pfl2_54; assembly: GCF_963971015.1. Classification (NCBI taxonomy): domain Bacteria; kingdom Pseudomonadati; phylum Pseudomonadota; class Gammaproteobacteria; order Pseudomonadales; family Pseudomonadaceae; genus Pseudomonas; species Pseudomonas sp. RA_15y_Pfl2_54. The sequence goes on along the minus strand of NZ_CAXAPN010000001.1, from coordinate 27,487 downwards.
TCGCGGCGCGGAAGCGGCGCAGGAATGTGCGCTCCTCCAACCCCGCGCGTTCGGCCATTGCCGTCAGCGAAACATCCGTCGCGCCAGTGCTTTGCAGCCAATGCTGAACCTTGAGAATCGGCGCATCGCCATGACTGAGGATCGGCGCAAAATGACTGCCGCACTCACTGGCGCTGTCGCTGTGTTCGATCACCAGAAACCGCGCAGTAGCGGTAGCGATGCTCGGGCCCAACAGCCTGTCGACCAGACGCAGCCCCAACTCCGACCAAGCCATCAGCCCGGCCGTGGTGATCAGGTCGCCGTCATCGACAATCGGTGCATCGGCGTTGAGTCTGATGTTCGGATAGCGTTCGGCGAAGACCTTGGCCGAGGTCCAGTGACTGGTGGCGCTGCGGCCGTCGAGCAGACCGCTCTCCGCCAGCAGAAAAGAGCCTGCGCAGACGCCGCCAAGCGTTGCGCCACGGGCGTGTTGTTCACGCAGCCAGTGCAGCAACCCGGTTGATGCCTGAGCTTCGCAGAAACCACCGATCGAGGGTGGAATCAGTACCGCCAGCAATTCGCTTTCGCCCCCCGTACAACTGTCGAAAACCCGCTTCGGCGCCTGATCGCCTTCAACCTGCCAATGACTGACCCGCAGTAACGGCAGTTGTGCAGCCTCATGCTCGGCGGCAATCCCGTTCGCCACCGCGAACAGATCAGTCAAACCGTGCACGGCCGCCATTTGTGCGCCGGGATAAATCAGCACGCCCAACCCGGCCACGGCAGCCCTTTGTGCACCCATTGTCAGTTTTCCCCTGTCTATTGTCGGTGCGGCCAATCCTCGAGTCGCTCGGCAGCGCCAATACTGAAGGCACTTCCAGCCAATCCATCGAGGACACACCCATGGCCAAGCAAGCGCTCATCGTAGTCGATATCCAGAATGACTACTTCCCCCAAGGCAAATGGCCGCTCACCGGTGCCGACGCCGCTGCCGACAACGCCGCGCGACTGATCGCAGCCTTCCGCGAAGCCGGCGATTCGGTGGTGTTCATTCGACATGAGTTCACCTCATCGGACGCCGCGTTTTTCACCCCCGGCTCGGACGGCGCCAAACTGCACCCCAAAGTGCTCAATCGTGCCGACGAACCCGTGGTACTCAAACACTTCGTCAACGCGTTCCGCGAAACCGAGTTGCAATCGATTCTCGACGAACAAGGCATCAAGGAACTGGTGGTGGTCGGCAGCATGAGCCACGTGTGCATCGACGGCATCACCCGTGCGGCGGCGGATCTGGGCTATGACGTCACGGTGATTCACGACGCCTGCGCCAGCCGCGATCTGGAGTTCAACGGCATGACCGTACCGGCAGACCACGTCCACGCGGCCTTCATGTCAGCCCTGGGCTTCGCTTACGCCAGCGTGGTGTCCACCGACGAGTTCCTCCTGCGCTGACGCTGCCGGAAACACTTTGCAAAATAAACTGCGCCCGCCCCGTTGCGGGCGTTTTTGCGAGCGCCGGAAAAATCTCACGCGTGAGCCATTGATGGCACTTTGAATTGGTTGTAGTGTGGCCCACGCGTGAGATGTTCATAACGGAATCAATGCCATGAAAAGCCGCTCCCCCGCTACCGCATCAGACCCAAAGGGAGTGCGCTCAAAACCGTCCGCGAAAAAACCATCCAGCTTTTATATGAAGCAGATGCGTGCGGGCCTGGCGGCTGCCGGTTATGTGAAACACGAAACTTGGGTGCTTCCGGAAAACCGAAGCTTGCTCAAACAAATGGAGCAACAGCTACGCCAACCGATTCTGGCTGGCTCTTTCATGTCGGAGAATTACATGAGCGCAGGCAACAACTGGAATATCGACAGCCTCTTCAACGCCCTCAAGGCCCTGGACGAGGTCGCTTCGCAAGAGATCACGCTGTCTCTGATCCAGAGCTCCGAACCCAGCATCAAGCTGGAAATGAACGAATTCGGCGGTCTGCCGATTCACATCGCCCTGGCCGGCGCACAGATCATCGTCGACACCGTGCTGGTGGACATCGATTCGATCACCGACGTGCGCGCCTTCAACGACGCCGTACTGCGCAGCCGGGAAATGTTCCCGCTGTCGTCGATCGGTATCGAGTCGATGCCGAACGGGCAGACCGTCTACAACATGTTTGGCGCCCTCAGCGCCGACTCGAGCCTGACCAACGTGGTGACCGAGGTGAAAACCCTGGTCGATAACGTGCAGCGCGCCAGCGAAGCCTTCGAACACTTCTTCAAGTAATCAACAGGGAATATCCAATGACTCAGTCCATCTGGAGCAAGTTGTTCACCGCACTGCGCGGCGGCGCCAATGAAGTCGGCGAAGCGATCGTCGACCAACAGGCCCTGCGCATCCTCGACCAGGAAATCCGCGATGCGGATACCGCGCTGTCGAACGCCCGTCGCGAATTGATCACCATCATGGCCAAGCACAAGCTGGCCGCCGACCGCGTGAGCGAGTACGACGCCAAGATCAAGGATCTGGAAGCCAAGGCTGTTTCGGCTCTGAACGCCGGTCGCGAAGACCTGGCGATGGAAGTGGCCGAAGCGATTTCGACCCTGACCAACGACCTGACCGCCGAAAAAGCCCAAAGCGACGAGTTTGGCAACTATGCCGACAACATGCGCAAGGACATCAACAAGGCCGAAGCCCGGATCAAGAGCCTGCGCCAACAAGTGGACATGGCCAAGGCCCGTGACAGCGTGCAGAAAGCCCAGGTCAGTGCATCGATCGCCAGCGGCGGCGCCAACGGCAAACTGGAAACCGCGGTCGGCACCCTGAACCGCCTGCAAGCCAAGCAGCAGCAACGCGCTGCCGAACTGAGTGCGGCCGATGAACTGGCAGACGCTTCAACCGGCAACGACCTGGATCGTAAACTGCGCGACGCCGGCATCACGCCGAATGAAGGCAGCGCCAATGCGATTCTTGAACGCCTTAAGCAGAAATCCGCTCAGTAACACCGCGATAAAAAACCCTGTGGGGGCGAACAACCCCGCTCCCAGAGGGTTTGTGCTGAGCAAATGACGCTGCTCGTTCGTCGCTCGGCCCGGTACACTAGCGGCGCTTTTTACGACGAACACCTCCACCCGCTTCAAGGAACGTACCCATGGGATGGTTTAAAGATTTGCTGGGCACCAGCAACTGGCAGACCGCTGCGCCAACACCCACCGTCGCCAGTGGCCCACTCGGGATGGCCCAAGGCAAGGGCGTCAGATTCGATTCGACGCTGGCCCTGCTGCTCGACGGTTCGACTTCGGTACGAGTCCCCTTCGATCAGGCGATCTGGAGCGCAGGCTGGGTCGACCTCGGCCAGTCCAATAAACTGCACCGCTATTACATGAACGACGAGGATTTCTGGGTACAGATCCACGTCACCGGCGATGATCAGATCGAATCGGTCATCCTGTTCAACTACCTCAGTTACGTGACAGTCAACAGTGACGCCGAACTGCAGCGACTGGCCGGCCCCAACAGCCTGATCGGTTTGCCGACCTACACCCACGAAGGTGTCGAATTCACCCGCGAGTGGGGCACCGAACAAGGCCAGACCGAACTGGTGCCGCTGACCGAGCAGGTGGTCAACCCGGACGAGAGCTACACCATCGAACACCACGCCATGCTTTACGCCCGCGAGACCGGCCTGACCGATCGTCGCGAGCTGTTGTTGTTCTCCGTCGAACAAGACGAAGAAGGCACCGTCAGCCTGAGCACCTCGCTCGGCATTTCGCTGTACACGACTGACCTGAGCACCATTTAAATAAGGACGCTTTTCATGCTGGAAGTGCTGGCTGTCTCGCTGAACAAGACCGCTCTGACCGGTTTCATCGTTTACCTGATCGGCGCCGTGTTGCTGTTCATGCTGTTTCAATTCGTCTACACGCGCATCACCCCGCACAAGGAATTCGAGCTGATCCGCTCCGGCAACACGGCCGCCGCCATTGCGCTGTCCGGTGCAATCATCGGTTTCGCCATTCCTGCCAGCAACGTGATCGCCTATTCGGTCAACGTCCTCGACTTCGTGCTCTGGGCCGTGATTGCCGCAGCAGTGCAACTGCTGGCGTTTCTCGCCACTGGCCTGGTGCTCAAAGGCACTTCCCAGCGCATCGCCAACGGTGAAATCGCTTCCGGCATCTACGTCGCAGCGGTAGCGATCAGCGTCGGTATGCTCAACGCTGCGTGCATGACACCGTCCAACTGATCGGCAGGAAGCCTTAGATGAAACGAAGCAAGTACGTTCAGTTGTCCCTCGCCGCGTCGGTGGCCATGGCCATTTCCGGCGAAGCGGCAGCGGTGGATCAGGCGCGCAATTTCCAGAGCGTTGAGCAGTGCGTCGATGCCGAAGTGGCAGCCGACGTCTGCTCCAACGCCTACGTCGCGGCGCTCACCGAACACCGGCGTATCGCTCCGGCGTACGACGACAAGGCCAAGTGCGACGCGGACTTTGCTGCCGACTGGTGCCAGAAAAACTCCGACGGCCGCTTCGTGCCGAAACTCGGCGGTTTCAAAGTGCCGCAGAACGGTGAAACCCCACAAAATCTCGACGCCATCGCCGATGCGCAGATGCCGGCCGGTGACACGACGGCTGCCCAGAATGTGCAAAACACTTCCCACACCTCGAGTGGCGGCGGATGGCTGAGCGGATGGCTGATCGGCAACGCGATGAGCAACAACTCGAATCGCACGGTCTATCGCGACCGCGATACGCGCCAGCCCTACAACACCTCGACGCAGTCCAAAAGAATCGAGTCTGCGCCCCGTAGCCAACCGACCTACGAAAGCAGCAAAAGCAAACCGGTGAACGTCGCCTCCTCCACCTCCCGTGGCGGTTTTGGCAGCCAGTCCAGCGCCCGCAGCGGTTGGGGTGGTTGGGGCAGCAGTTCCGGCCGCTCGAGCAGCTGACGATGAAAAAGGTCCACTGCGCCGAGCGCCCCGACTGGAAACAAACGGCCGAGAGCCTCGGCTTTATGTTCCACACCATCGACGACGAGCCCTACTGGGACGAAAGCGCGTATTACCAGTTCACGCTCACGCAAATCGAAAACGATCTCGAGGACCCGACCACCGAACTGCACGAGATGTGCATGGACCTGGTCGACCGCGTGGTACACAGCGAAGAACTGCTGGATCGCCTGAGCATCCCGCCTACGTACTACGACATGATCCGAACGTCCTGGCTGGAAGGACATCCGCATCTGTACGGGCGCATGGACTTTTCCTACAGCGGCAACGGCCCGGCGAAACTGCTGGAACTCAACTACGACACGCCAACCAGCCTTTACGAGGCGGCGGCGTTCCAGTGGGGTTGGCTGGAGCAATGCATTGAGCGCGGCACGCTGCCCAGCCATGCCGACCAGTTCAACAGCATCGACACCAAGCTGCATCAAGCCTTTGCCGAGTTGCAGCTCAAGCGACCTTTCTACTTTGCCTCAATGAAAGACTCGGTCGAGGATAAAGGCACCACCGATTACCTGCGACTGATCGCGGAAAAGGTCGGCATCGAATCCCGGCACATCGACATCGAAGACATTGGCCTGACGGCCGAGGGCCGCTTTGTCGACCTGCAAGATCGCTGGATCCCGCACCTGTTCAAGCTGCACGCCTGGGAATTCATCTTCCATGAACCGTTCGGCGCGGCGATTGCCGAGTGCGATACGCAGTTTTTCGAGCCTGCGTGGAAAGCGATCCTGTCGAACAAAGGCGCACTGCCGCTGTTGTGGGAGTTGCACAAAGGCCATCCGAATCTGCTCGCAGCGCACCTCGATCCGAACCCGGCCAGTGCCGTGCCCAAAGGCTGGGTGCGCAAACCGTACTTCTCCCGGGAAGGTGCAAACATCGAACTGCAAACCGCGCAAGGTCTGATCGTCAAAGAAGATGGGCCCTACACCGATGCGCCATTTATCCTTCAGGAGTTCGCACCACTGCCGAAGTTCGGTAACAGCTACACGCTGATCGGCTCCTGGGTGATTGGCGATCAGGCGGCGGGTATTGGCGTGCGTGAGGACAACAGTCTGATCACCAAGGATTCAAGCCGGTTTCTGCCGCATTTGATTCTTGACTGACAAACCACCGCCCACAAAAAAGGCCTGTCGCGTTGAACGACGGGCCTTTTTATTTAGATCGTATGCAGCCAAGAATCAGAACGGAATATCGTCATCGAAGCTGTCGAAATCCGGAGCCGGTTGCGGTGCGGCCTGCTGTGGAGCCGGGGCCGAACGCTGCTGTGGCGCCGACTGCTGCGGGCGTGGAGCCTGCTGACGTGGCGTTGGAGCGGACTGCTGATAGTTGTTGCCGCCGCCTTGTTGGTCGCCCTGTTGTGGACGGCCGCCGAGCAGTTGCATGGTGCCTTGCATGTCGACCACGATTTCGGTGGTGTAACGCTTGATACCGTCTTTTTCCCACTCGCGGGTCTGCAGCTTGCCTTCGATGTAGACCTGCGAACCTTTGCGCAGGTACTCACCGGCGATCTCGGCCACCTTGCCGAACATCGAAACACGGTGCCACTCGGTCTTCTCGACCTTCTGACCGGTTTGCTTGTCGGTCCACTGTTCGCTGGTTGCCAGACTCAGGTTGGTCACGGCGTTACCGTTAGGCAGGTAGCGAACTTCGGGATCCTGGCCGCAAGTGCCGACCAATATGACTTTGTTAACCCCACGGGCCATAACGTTCTCCTAGGCTTCGCAAGCAGCCCCGGCCGGGTTGTTCACCAGGCGTTCGAGGGTGTCGCGATCCACTAATTCTTTGTCCAGTTTGATGTAAACAGCCGCTTCATCCGCAACTATCACTGCATCGGTTACCCCCACGAGGGCCTTGAGGCGCTCGACCAGACCCGCTTCGCGGATCGCCTCGGGCGACAACGGCAAGCGCAGGCTCGTCACGTAGGGAGGTTCGCGCATGGTAACAGCAAAGGCCAGCCAGATGGCAGCCAGCCCCGCACATCCGAGGAACACAACCGACAGACCGCCATGCTGAAACAGCCAGCCGCCGAGTATCCCGCCGAGTGCCGAACCGAGGAACTGACTGGTGGAATACACGCCCATGGCCGTGCCCTTGCCACCTGCCGGTGAAACCTTGCTGATCAGCGACGGCAGAGAAGCCTCCAGCAGATTGAACGCGGTGAAGAACACCACCGTGCCGATCACCAGAGCCCGCAGGCTGTCACCGAACTTCCAGAAGAATAGCTCAGTCAGCATCAGCGTCATGACGGCGCCGAGCAAGATTCGTTTCATTTTGCGTTTCTTCTCGCCATAGATGATGAACGGGATCATGGCGAAGAAAGAAATCAGCAGCGCGGTCAGGTAAACCCACCAATGCTGCTCCTTGGGCAACCCGGCTTTTTCCACCAGGGCCAAGGGCAGCGCGACGAAGCTCGACATGAGCATCGCGTGCAATACAAAGATGCCAAGATCGAGGCGCAGCAGATCGGGATGCTTGAGCGTCGGCAGCAGCGCCTGACGCGCCACGCCGGACTCACGATGCTGCAACGGCCCGGTTGAGCGCGGCACCATGAACATGATGATCAGGATCCCGATCAGTGCCATGCCGCCTGTAGCGAGGAACAGTCCGGACAAACCGAAAACCCGGGTCAGCAGCGGCCCGACCACCATCGCCACAGCGAAGGACAAACCGATGGTCATGCCGATCATCGCCATCGCTTTGGTGCGGTGCTGTTCACGGGTCAGGTCGGAGAGCAAGGCCATGACCGCGGCGGAGATCGCGCCGGCGCCCTGCAGGATCCGCCCGGCGATCACGCCCCAGATCGAATCGGCCTGGGACGCCAGCACACTGCCGAGGGCGAAGACGATCAGCCCCAGGTAAATGACCGGCCGGCGGCCAATGCGGTCGGAAATGATCCCGAACGGAATCTGAAAAATCGCCTGGGTCAGGCCGTAAGCACCAATTGCCAGCCCGATCAGGGCCGGGGTCGCGCCTGCCAGATCCATGCCGTAGGTCGCCAGTACTGGCAACACCATGAACATGCCAAGCATACGGAAGGCGAACACCAGGGCCAGACCGCTCGCCGCGCGGGTCTCGCTGCCACTCATGCGTTCGCTGTGGGGATCGTGCATGGAAAAACCTCGTGTGAACCGGCGGCGATTCTACCAGTCCCATCGGAAGACGGGGTATATCGCGACGCTATGACACGCCTACATGAAACTCTCTTCATGCAAGGCAAAAAACGCTGCGCTTGATAGTGTGCATCCATCCAGTATTTGCCCGTATACTCCTACGTTTTCGACGCCCGCCGAGCGAGGCCACTTTGGACAAGATCCTGATACGTGGGGCCCGTACCCACAACCTGAAGAACATCGACCTGACCCTGCCACGGGACAAGCTGATCGTCATCACCGGCCTGTCCGGATCCGGCAAGTCGTCCCTGGCCTTCGACACACTCTACGCCGAAGGTCAGCGCCGCTATGTCGAATCCCTGTCGGCTTACGCCCGGCAGTTCCTGTCGATGATGGAAAAACCCGACGTCGACACCATCGAAGGCCTGTCGCCTGCGATTTCCATCGAACAGAAATCGACCTCGCACAACCCCCGCTCCACGGTCGGCACCATCACCGAAATCTACGACTATCTGCGCCTGCTGTATGCACGCGTCGGTACGCCCCGCTGCCCCGACCACGACATTCCACTGGAAGCACAGACCGTCAGCCAGATGGTCGACCTGGTACTGGCCCAGCCGGAAGGCAGCAAATTGATGCTGCTGGCCCCGGTGATCCGCGAGCGCAAAGGCGAACACTTGTCGGTGTTTGAAGAGCTGCGCGCTCAGGGCTTCGTCCGTGCCCGGGTCAATGGCCGGATCTGCGAGCTCGACGAGCTGCCGAAACTGGATAAACAGAAGAAGCATTCGATCGACGTGATTGTCGACCGTTTCAAGGTTCGCGCCGATCTGCAGCAGCGTTTGGCCGAATCGTTCGAGACCGCACTCAAACTGGCGGACGGCATTGCCCTCGTGGCGCCGATGGACGATGAGCCGGGCGAAGAGATGATCTTCTCCGCGCGTTTCGCCTGCCCGATCTGCGGCCACGCGATCAGCGAGCTCGAACCAAAACTGTTTTCCTTCAACAACCCGGCCGGCGCCTGCCCGACTTGCGATGGCCTGGGCGTGAAGCAATTCTTCGACATCAAGCGACTGGTCAATGGTGATCTGACCCTGGCCGAAGGGGCCATTCGCGGCTGGGACAGGCGCAACGTCTACTACTTCCAGATGCTGGGCTCATTGGCTTCGCATTACGGGTTCAGCCTCGAAGTGCCCTTCAACGAACTGCCAGCCGATCAGCAGAAATTCATCCTGCACGGCAGCGGCTCGCAGAACGTCGACTTCAAATACCTGAACGACCGTGGCGATATCGTCAAACGTTCGCACCCGTTCGAAGGCATCGTGCCGAACCTCGAGCGTCGCTACCGCGAAACCGAATCGGCGAGCGTGCGTGAAGAGCTGGCCAAGTTCCTCAGCACTCAGTCTTGCCCGGACTGCCGTGGCACCCGTCTGCGTCGTGAGGCTCGGCATGTCTGGGTCGGCGAAAAAACGCTGCCGGCAGTGACCAATCTGCCGATTGGCGATGCATGTGAATACTTCGGCGAACTGAAAATGACTGGCCGTCGTGGCGAAATCGCGGACAAGATTCTCAAGGAAATCCGCGAGCGCCTGCAGTTTCTGGTCAACGTGGGCCTGGACTATCTGTCGCTGGATCGCAGTGCCGACACGTTGTCCGGCGGCGAAGCACAGCGGATCCGGCTGGCCAGCCAGATCGGTGCCGGCCTGGTGGGCGTTCTGTATATCCTCGATGAGCCTTCCATCGGCTTGCACCAGCGTGATAACGACCGGCTGCTCGGCACACTCAAACACCTGCGCGACATCGGCAACACAGTGATTGTGGTCGAGCACGACGAAGACGCGATTCGCCTGGCTGACTATGTCGTGGATATCGGCCCCGGTGCCGGTGTGCATGGCGGACAGATCGTTGCCGAAGGTACGCCAGCCGAAGTCATGGCGCACCCCGATTCCCTGACCGGCAAATACCTGTCGGGCCGGGTGAAGATCGAGGTGCCGGCCAAGCGTACACCGCGCAACAAGAAACAGGTTCTGGCGCTCAAGGGTGCACGGGGCAACAACCTGCGCAACGTCGATCTGGAAATTCCGATCGGCCTGCTGACTTGCGTGACGGGTGTTTCCGGCTCGGGCAAATCGACCCTGATCAACAACACCCTGTTCCCGCTGAGCGCTACCGCACTCAACGGTGCGACCACTCTGGAAGCAGCCGCGCACGACAGCATCAAGGGCCTGGAACATCTGGACAAAGTGGTCGACATTGATCAGAGCCCGATTGGGCGCACACCACGGTCCAACCCGGCAACTTATACCGGGCTGTTCACCCCGATCCGGGAACTGTTCGCCGGCGTGCCCGAGTCGCGTTCCCGAGGCTATGGCCCGGGGCGTTTCTCGTTCAACGTCAAGGGCGGTCGCTGCGAGGCGTGCCAGGGTGATGGCCTGATCAAGGTTGAAATGCACTTCCTGCCGGATATCTATGTTCCGTGCGACGTGTGCAAGAGCAAACGCTACAACCGCGAAACCCTTGAGATCAAATACAAGGGCAAGAACATCCACGAAACTCTCGAGATGACCATCGAAGAGGCTCGAGTGTTCTTCGACGCGGTACCGGCACTCGCGCGCAAGCTGCAAACCTTGATGGATGTGGGGCTGTCGTACATCAAGCTGGGGCAGTCGGCTACGACCTTGTCCGGTGGTGAGGCGCAGCGGGTCAAACTGTCCCGTGAGTTGTCCAAACGCGATACCGGCAAGACGCTGTACATCCTCGACGAGCCGACCACGGGCCTGCACTTCGCGGATATCCAGCAATTGCTCGACGTCCTGCATCGCCTGCGCGACCACGGCAACACCGTGGTGGTGATCGAGCACAACCTTGACGTGATCAAGACTGCCGACTGGCTGGTCGATCTCGGGCCTGAGGGTGGTTCCAAGGGTGGCCAGATCATTGCCACCGGCACGCCCGAGGAAGTGGCCGAGATGAAGCAATCTCACACCGGCCATTACCTCAAGCCACTGCTGATCCGTGATCGGGCCTAGACACCGAGCATGAAAAAGCCCCTGTCACTTCGTCAGTGACAGGGGCTTTTTTGTATTACATGTCAGGTGTGGGATTGCAGGTAGTTCTGGAGACCGATCAGCTTGATCAGGCCCAACTGCTTTTCCAGCCAGTAGGTGTGATCTTCTTCGGTATCGTGGAGCTGAACGCGCAATATCTCACGGCTGACGTAGTCGTTGTGCTGTTCGCAGAGCTCGATGCCTTTGCACAATGCCGCACGGACTTTGTACTCAAGGCGCAGATCGGCTTCGAGCATCTCCGGGACGGTGGTGCCGACATCCAGATCATCCGGACGCATGCGTGGCGTACCTTCAAGCATCAGGATCCGGCGCATCAACGCGTCAGCATGGCCTGCTTCTTCTTCCATCTCGTGGTTGATTCGTTCGTAGAGCTTGGTGAATCCCCAGTCCTCATACATCCGCGAGTGGACAAAATACTGATCACGCGCGGCTAGTTCGCCGGTCAGCAACGTGTTGAGGTAATCGATAACGTCTGGGTGGCCTTGCATCGCCCTACATCTCCCTGCTTGAAAGGCTGTAGTTTGAACCAACCTGACTGTCAGGTCACCCTCCATGCGCAATAAAAGCGAAGATAATCTGAGAAAAGCAGGCTAAATAACGCAAAAACCGCCCTAATGAGGGCGGTTCTGCTTCTCGTTTAGACTTCGTTAAGCTGTACGTTGAGCAGCTTTGCAATTGCTTCGCCATACGCCGGATCAGCTTTGTAGAAATGCTGCAACTGGCGATCCACAACATCAGGCGTCACACCGGCCATCGCTCCTGCAATGTTACTGACCAGCAGCGCTTTCTGTTCGTCATTCATCAAGCGGAACAGTGCCCCCGCCTGACTGTAGTAATCACTGTCCTCGCGATGATCGTAGCGGTCAGCCGCACCGCTCAAGGCCAGCGCCGGCTCTGCATAACGCGGCGCTTGTTTGGGCGACTCTACGTAACTGTTCGGCTCGTAATTTGGCGCTGCGCCACCGTTGCTGCCGAAAGCCATCGAACCGTCGCGCTGGTATGTGTTCACCGCACTGCGTGGCGCATTCACAGGCAATTGCTGGTGATTGGTACCAACACGGTAGCGGTGAGCATCAGCGTAAGCGAATACACGACCTTGCAGCATACGATCCGGCGACAAACCGACGCCAGGCACCATGTTGCTCGGGCCGAACGCGGCCTGCTCGACTTCAGCGAAGTAGTTCAGCGGATTGCGGTTCAGCTCCAGCTCACCTACTTCGATCAGCGGGAACTCTTTCTGCGACCAGGTCTTGGTCACGTCAAACGGGTTCTCATAGTGCGCCGCTGCCTGAGCCTCGGTCATGATCTGAATGCACACGCGCCATTTCGGGAAGTCACCGCGCTCAATTGCTTCAAACAGATCACGCTGCGCGTAATCCGGGTCAGTGCCAGCCAGACGAGCGGCATCAGCCGGCGCAAGGTTTTTGATGCCTTGCTGGGTCTTGTAGTGCCACTTCACCCAGTGACGCTCGCCTTGAGCGCTGATCAGACTGTAAGTGTGACTACCAAAGCCGTGCATGTGACGGTACCCGTCCGGGATCCCGCGGTCAGAAAAAAGAATGGTGACTTGGTGTAACGCTTCCGGCGAATGCGACCAGAAGTCCCACATCATCTGCGCACTCTTCAGATTACTTTGTGGCAGGCGCTTTTGGGTGTGGATGAAGTCAGGGAATTTCAGCGGGTCGCGAATGAAGAAGACTGGCGTGTTGTTGCCGACAATGTCCCAGTTACCTTCCTCGGTGTAGAACTTCAGCGCAAAGCCACGCGGATCTCGCTCGGTGTCGGCAGAACCGCGCTCGCCACCTACCGTTGAAAAACGCAGGAAGGTCGGGGTTTGCTTCCCTACGGACTCGAACAGCTTAGCGCTGGTGTAATCGGTGATATCGCGGGTTACGGTAAACGTACCGTAAGCACCCGAGCCCTTAGCGTGCACCCGGCGCTCAGGAATGTTTTCACGATTAAAGTGGGCAAGCTTCTCGATCAGATGAAAATCGTCGAGCAGCAGCGGGCCTCGCGGGCCGGCGGAGCGAGAATTCTGGTTATCAGCGACAGGCGCGCCACTGGCGGTCGTAAGCGTTTTGGTCTGGCTCATACGGTCTTCTTCCTCTGTCAGTCTTGGAGCTGCCGGCTAATCGGCTTGGACGGGAGTATCAATCAACAATGTGACACCTACAAATTCATTAACCTGCACACATCGATAGAAAATTACTAATTAAACTTCCCAACACATAGTGACAACAGAACAGAGGGAGATGCTTGTACGTAAAGCGCTTTTCTTAGAGGCACAAAAAACCGGGCACTAGGCCCGGTTCTTTGTTTCAGACTGACGTCTTACTCGGCGGATACAGCTTCGCCAGCAGTAGCACGATCAACCAACTCGACGTACGCCATAGGCGCGTTGTCGCCAGCGCGGAAACCGCACTTGAGGATGCGCAGGTAGCCACCCTCACGGGTAGCATAACGCTTGCCCAGGTCGTTGAAGAGCTTACCAACGATAGCTTTCGAACGAGTACGGTCGAAAGCCAGACGGCGGTTAGCCAGGCTGTCTGTCTTGGCCAGAGTGATCAGCGGCTCAGCAACGCGACGCAGTTCTTTGGCTTTTGGCAGAGTAGTTTTGATCAGCTCGTGCTCGAACAGCGACACCGCCATGTTTTGAAACATGGCCTTGCGGTGCGAGCTGGTGCGGCTCAGGTGACGACCACTTTTACGATGACGCATGGTTCATTCCTTACCAAACACAACGTTCGGTGATTACGACGATCAGGCAGTCGCCTTGTCGTCCTTCTTAAGACTTGCAGGCGGCCAGTTGTCGAGGCGCATGCCGAGGGACAGACCGCGGGAGGCCAGAACGTCCTTGATTTCAGTCAAGGATTTCTTGCCCAGGTTCGGAGTCTTCAACAGCTCTACTTCGGTACGCTGAATCAGGTCACCGATGTAGTAGATGTTTTCCGCCTTAAGGCAGTTAGCCGAACGTACAGTCAGTTCCAGATCGTCAACCGGGCGAAGCAGGATCGGATCGATCTCGTCTTCCTGCTCGACAACCACTGGCTCACTGTCACCTTTGAGGTCGACGAACGCAGCCAACTGCTGTTGCAGAATGGTTGCAGCGCGGCGGATAGCCTCTTCAGGATCCAGGGTACCGTTGGTTTCCAGATCAATAACCAGCTTGTCCAGGTTGGTACGCTGCTCGACACGGGCGTTTTCCACCACGTATGCGATACGGCGAACCGGGCTGAACGAAGAATCAAGCTGCAAGCGACCGATGCTGCGGCTTTCGTCTTCATCGCTCTGACGCGAGTCGGCTGGTTCATAACCACGACCACGAGCTACGGTGAGCTTCATGTTCAGGGCGCCGTTAGACGCCAGGTTAGCGATTACGTGATCGGGATTAACGATCTCGACATCATGATCCAGCTGAATATCGGCAGCGGTAACCACCCCCGAACCCTTCTTCGACAAGGTCAGCGTAACTTCGTCACGACCGTGCAGCTTGATGGCCAGACCTTTAAGGTTCAACAGGATTTCAATTACGTCTTCCTGTACACCTTCGATGGCGCTGTACTCGTGGAGCACACCGTCAATCTCGGCCTCGACTACTGCGCAGCCGGGCATTGAGGACAACAGGATGCGTCGCAGCGCGTTGCCCAGGGTGTGGCCAAAACCACGCTCGAGAGGCTCGAGAGTGATCTTGGCGCGGGTTGGACTGACAACCTGCACATCAATATGGCGGGGTGTCAGGAACTCATTTACCGAAATCTGCATGGATGCACCTATTTTCTAGCCCTTACTTGGAGTAGAGCTCGACAATCAGGCTTTCGTTGATGTCGGCGGACAGATCACTGCGAGCAGGAACGTTCTTGAAAACGCCCGACTTCTTCTCAGTGTCTACTTCTACCCATTCTACGCGGCCACGTTGGGCACACAGATCGAGAGCTTGGACAATGCGAAGTTGGTTTTTTGCTTTCTCGCGAACTGCAACCACGTCACCAGCACGAACCTGATACGACGGAACGTTTACGGTCTGACCGTTAACGCTGATCGACTTGTGCGATACCAGCTGACGGGATTCGGCACGAGTCGAACCAAAGCCCATACGGTATACAACGTTGTCCAGACGGCATTCGAGCAGTTGCAGCAGGTTTTCACCAGTTGCACCTTTCTTGCCAGCAGCTTCTTTGTAGTAGCCGCTGAACTGACGCTCGAGAACGCCGTAAATACGACGGACCTTCTGCTTTTCACGCAGTTGGGTGCCGTAGTCGGACTGGCGACCGCGGCGTTGGCCGTGGATACCAGGTGCTGCTTCAATGTTGCACTTCGATTCGATCGCGCGCACGCCGCTCTTCAGGAAGAGATCGGTGCCTTCGCGACGAGCGAGTTTGCATTTTGGACCAATGTAACGAGCCATTCTTTACAATCTCCTGGATTACACGCGGCGCTTCTTCGGCGGACGGCACCCGTTGTGCGGGATTGGCGTCACGTCGGTGATGCTGGCGATCTTGTAGCCACAGCCGTTCAAAGCGCGGACTGCGGATTCACGACCTGGACCTGGACCCTTGACGTTAACGTCAAGATTTTTCAGGCCATATTCCAGCGCAGCTTGACCAGCACGTTCAGCAGCCACTT
Source organism: Pseudomonas sp. RA_15y_Pfl2_54 (assembly GCF_963971015.1). Lineage (NCBI taxonomy): Bacteria > Pseudomonadati > Pseudomonadota > Gammaproteobacteria > Pseudomonadales > Pseudomonadaceae > Pseudomonas > Pseudomonas sp. RA_15y_Pfl2_54. The sequence continues at coordinate 11,723 of NZ_CAXAPN010000001.1, read as the reverse complement.
GAGCAGCAAACGGGGTGGACTTGCGGGAACCGCGGAAACCCGAACCACCGGAGGTAGCCCAGGAAAGAGCGTTACCTTGACGGTCGGTAATGGTCACGATGGTGTTGTTAAAAGATGCATGGATGTGGGCGATGCCATCAACCACTGTCTTTTTAACTTTTTTACGAGGACGAGCAGCAGGTTTTGCCATGATTAAATTCCTGTCGATTCGCTGGGGCGATTACTTGCGGATCGGCTTACGCGGACCTTTACGGGTACGCGCGTTGGTCTTGGTACGCTGACCGCGCACTGGAAGACCGCGACGATGACGCAGACCGCGATAGCAACCGAGGTCCATCAAGCGCTTGATTTTCATGTTGATTTCGCGACGCAGGTCACCTTCAGTGGTGAACTTCGCCACTTCGCCACGCAGCTGTTCAATTTGCTCGTCGCTCAGATCTTTGATCTTTGCTGCTGGGTTTACCCCAGTCTCTGCACAGATCTTCTGTGCAGTAGTGCGACCGACACCATAGATGTAGGTCAGCGAGATAACAGTATGCTTGTTATCTGGAATGTTAACGCCTGCAATACGGGCCATTCAGTGGGACTCCAATTGACAGCTACCTACGCCCCGGAAGCCAAGAAATAGGGCGCGAGATAATATCGCTGTAATAACAAATAATCAACCCGGTAGCGCACTAGCTACCGGGCTTGAAGCACAATCACACTCAGCCTTGGCGCTGTTTGTGACGCGGTTCCGCGCTGCAAATTACTCGAACAACACCTTCGCGGCGAATAATCTTGCAGTTACGGCACAGCTTTTTCACCGATGCACGAACTTTCATCACCAACTCCTCGAACCTTATGGGTACTCAGCGCAACATGCCGCTGCCGTAACCCTTCAGGTTGGCTTTCTTCATCAGGGATTCGTACTGGTGCGAAACGAGGTGCGATTGTACTTGAGACATGAAGTCCATCACAACCACGACCACGATCAGCAACGAGGTCCCGCCAAGGTAGAACGGAACGTTTGCTGCAACCACCAGGAACTGGGGCAACAAGCACACGGCCGTCATGTAAAGAGCACCGAACATGGTCAAGCGGGTCAGAACGCCATCAATATAGCGCGCAGACTGCTCACCTGGACGGATACCCGGAATAAAGGCACCGGACTTCTTCAGGTTTTCCGCTACGTCTTTCGGATTGAACATCAACGCCGTATAGAAGAAGCAGAAGAAAATAATCCCTGCACTAAACAGCAGAATATTCAACGGCTGACCAGGAGCGATCGACTGCGAGATGTCCTGCAACCAGCCCATACCTTCAGACTGACCAAACCAGGCACCCAACGAAGCCGGAAACAGCAAAATGCTGCTCGCGAAAATAGCCGGAATAACACCGGCCATGTTCACCTTCAGCGGCAAGTGGCTTGTCTGCGCAGCAAAAACCTTACGACCCTGCTGACGCTTGGCGTAATGAACAGCAATACGACGCTGACCACGCTCAATGAACACCACAAAACCGATAATCGCTACTGCCAGCAAACCGATGGCAACCAAGGCAAAAATATTGATATCACCCTGACGCGCAGACTCGAAAGACTGCCCGATCGCTCTCGGAAGACCGGCGACGATACCCGAAAAAATCAACATCGAGATACCGTTACCTACACCACGCTCAGTAATCTGCTCACCCAGCCACATCATGAACATCGCACCAGCCACAAAAGTGGATACCGCGACGAAATGGAAGCCAAAGTCACCAGTGAACGCAACGCCCTGCCCCGCCAGACCAATGGACATGCCAATGGCCTGAACGAGAGCGAGGACGACGGTGCCGTAGCGGGTGTACTGGCTGATCTTGCGACGGCCAGCTTCACCTTCCTTCTTCAACTGCTCCAACTGCGGACTGACGGCTGTCATCAGTTGCATGATGATCGATGCCGAAATGTACGGCATGATCCCCAATGCAAAGATGCTCATCCGTTCCAGCGCGCCGCCGGAGAACATGTTGAACAAGCTAAGAATGGTCCCCTCATTCTGTCGAAACAGGTCTGCGAGTCGGTCCGGGTTGATACCTGGAACCGGGATGTGTGCGCCTATTCGGTAGACGATAATCGCCAGGAACAGAAAACGCAGACGAGCCCAAAGTTCAGACATACCGCCTTTGCCGAGCGCAGAGAGAGCACCTTGCTTAGCCATTTATTCCTCGAACTTGCCGCCAGCTGCTTCGATAGCCGAACGCGCACCTTTGGTGGCGCCGATTCCCTTGCCGATAGTGACAGCGCGAGTCACTTCACCGGACAGCATGATTTTTACACGCTGTACGTTGACGTTGATCACGTTGGCATCTTTCAGGGACTGCACGGTGACGATGTCGCCTTCCACTTTAGCCAGCTCGGACAAACGCACTTCTGCGCGATCCATGGCTTTCAGGGAAACGAAACCGAACTTCGGCAGACGACGATGCAGCGGCTGTTGACCGCCTTCAAAGCCTGGAGCAATGGTGCCACCGGAGCGGGAGGTTTGACCTTTGTGACCACGGCCACCAGTCTTACCCAAACCACTACCGATACCACGGCCCGGACGATGCTTTTCGCGACGGGAACCCGGCGCTGGACTCAGATCATTGAGTTTCATCGATTAACCCTCGACACGCAGCATGTAGTAAGCCTTGTTGATCATCCCGCGATTCTCGGGAGTATCCTGAACTTCTACAGTGTGACCGATGCGACGCAGACCCAGACCCTTAACACACAGTTTGTGGTTAGGGATTCGGCCGGTCATGCTTTTGATCAGCGTTACTTTAACGGTAGCCATGATCAGAAGATCTCCTTGACAGTCAGACCACGCTTGGCAGCGATGGACTCAGGAGATTGCATGGCTTTCAAACCCTTGAAAGTGGCGTGAACCACGTTTACAGGGTTAGTCGAGCCGTAGCACTTGGCCAGAACGTTCTGAACACCAGCAACTTCGAGGACAGCACGCATAGCGCCGCCAGCGATGATACCGGTACCTTCAGAAGCAGGCTGCATGTACACCTTCGAAGCGCCATGAGCGGACTTCATTGCGTACTGCAGAGTGGTGCCGTTCAGGTCAACCTGGATCATGTTGCGGCGAGCAGCTTCCATTGCCTTCTGGATCGCAGCAGGCACTTCACGCGACTTGCCACGGCCGAAGCCAACACGCCCTTTACCATCACCAACCACGGTCAACGCGGTGAAAGTGAAGATACGGCCGCCTTTAACGGTTTTGGCTACGCGGTTAACTTGAACCAGCTTCTCAATGTAGCCTTCGTCGCGCTTTTGGTCGTTATTTGACATAACTTAGAACTCCAGCCCAGCTTCACGAGCAGCATCAGCCAGCGCTTTAACGCGGCCATGGTACTTGAAGCCAGAGCGGTCGAAAGCCACTTGCGAGACGCCAGCGGCCTTAGCACGCGTAGCGACCAGCTGGCCAACCTTTGTGGCCGCGTCGATGTTGCCAGTGGCGCCATCACGCAGTTCTTTATCCAAAGTCGAGGCACTTGCCAGGACTTTGTTGCCGTCGGCCGAGATGACCTGGGCGTAGATGTGCTGCGACGAGCGGAACACGCAGAGACGCACGACTTCGAGTTCGTGCATTTTCAGGCGTGCTTTGCGAGCGCGACGCAGTCGAGTAACTTTTTTGTCGGTCATTTGCTATGCCCTACTTCTTCTTGGCTTCTTTACGACGGACGACTTCGTCCGCGTAGCGCACACCTTTGCCTTTGTACGGCTCTGGTGGACGGAAGTCGCGGATCTCAGCGGCCACTTGACCCACCAGCTGCTTATCGATGCCCTTGATCAGGATATCGGTCTGGCTAGGAGTCTCAGCGGTGATGCCTTCCGGCAGTTCGTAATCCACTGGGTGCGAGAAGCCAAGGGCAAGGTTCAAAACCGTGCCTTTTGCTTGCGCTTTGTAACCAACACCGACCAGCTGGAGCTTACGCTCGAAGCCTTGGCTTACGCCTTGGACCATGTTGTTTACCAACGCACGCGTGGTACCGGCCATTGCGCGAGTTTGTTGATCGCCATTGCGAGCAGCAAAACGCAGCTCACCAGCTTCTTCAACAATTTCAACAGACGAATGGATGTTCAGTTCAAGAGTACCCTTGGCACCCTTCACCGAAAGCTGTTGGCCTGCGAATTTTACTTCGACACCGGCTGGCAGCTTAACGGGGTTCTTAGCGACGCGAGACATGCTTATCCCCCCTTAGAACACAGTGCAAAGAACTTCGCCGCCGACACCGGCAGCGCGCGCAGCACGATCCGTCATCACACCTTTGTTGGTGGAGACGATAGACACGCCAAGACCGCCACGAACTTTCGGCAGATCTTCAACGGACTTGTACTGACGCAGGCCTGGACGACTAACGCGCTTCACTTCTTCGATAACCGGACGGCCTTCGAAGTACTTCAGCGAGATGGACAACGACGGCTTAGCGTCGGTGGTGATCTGAAAATCCGCGATGTAACCTTCGTCCTTCAGGACTTTTGCTACAGCCACCTTCAACGTGGAAGACGGCATGCTTACGACAGACTTTTCAGCCATCTGGGCATTACGGATTCGAGTTAGCATGTCCGCTAACGGGTCCTGCATACTCATGGGCTAGACGCTCCTAAAACAGAAAAATTAGCCTTGCGGCTACTACTTGTCGCCGAGAACTTCCGGGCATGAAAAACACGGGCTCAGGCGAGCCGGTCATTCTAGACACACCCCAGAAATGAATCAAGCCCCAAAAGGGGCTTGATTCAAATTCAAGGCCACCGATGGTCAGGTTCTTGCGAAACCGACCATCAAGGCTTTGACAGCGATTACCAGCTGGCTTTAACCAGACCTGGAACGTCACCACGCATTGCAGCTTCACGCAGCTTGTTACGGCCAAGGCCGAACTTGCGGTAAACGCCGTGCGGACGACCAGTCAGGCGGCAACGGTTACGCATGCGCGAAGCGCTTGCATCACGTGGTTGCTTCTGCAGAGCTACGGTAGCCTCCCAACGCGCTTCTGGACTTGCGTTCAGATCAACGATGATAGCTTTCAGCGCTGCACGCTTGGTGGCGTACTTGGCAACAGTGAGCTGACGCTTCAGCTCACGGTTTTTCATGCTCTTCTTGGCCATTTTCCTACTCCAATCAGTTGCGGAACGGGAATTTGAAAGCACGCAGCAGAGCGCGGCCTTCATCATCGTTCTTGGCAGTGGTGGTCAGGGTAATGTCCAGACCGCGGAGAGCATCGATCTTGTCGTAGTCGATTTCCGGGAAAATGATCTGCTCTTTCACACCCATGCTGTAGTTACCACGACCATCAAAGGACTTGGCATTCAGGCCGCGGAAGTCGCGAACCCGAGGCAGGGAGATCGACAGCAGACGATCCAGGAACTCGTACATACGCTCACGGCGTAGAGTCACCTTGACGCCGATCGGCCATCCTTCACGGACTTTAAAGCCAGCGATGGATTTACGAGCGTAGGTCACAACGACTTTTTGGCCGGTGATCTTTTCCAGGTCAGCAACAGCATGCTCGATGACTTTTTTGTCGCCGATCGCTTCGCCCAGACCCATGTTCAGGGTGATTTTGGTAACGCGCGGAACTTCCATCACGTTCGAAAGCTTAAGTTCTTCCTTAAGTTTCGGAGCGATTTCCTTCCGGTAAATCTCTTTTAGTCGTGCCATGGTCTTCTACCTAGCAGTGTTCAAGCATCAACCGCTTTTTGGGTCGACTTGAAGACACGAATTTTCTTACCGTCTTCAACTTTGAAACCAACGCGGTCAGCCTTGTTGGTTTCGCCATTGAAGATGGCTACGTTAGAAGCGTGCAGTGGCGCTTCTTTCTCGACGATACCGCCTTGTACGCCCGACATCGGGTTAGGCTTGGTATGACGCTTGACCAGGTTCAGACCACCAACAACCAGACGGTTGTCAGCAAGAACCTTCAGCACCTTACCGCGCTTACCTTTGTCTTTGCCGGCGATCACGATGATCTCGTCGTCACGACGAATCTTTTGCATGTCGGATCTCCTTACAGCACTTCTGGGGCGAGCGAGACGATCTTCATGAACTTCTCAGTACGAAGTTCACGGGTCACTGGCCCAAAGATACGGGTGCCGATCGGCTCTTGCTTGTTGTTCAGAAGAACAGCAGCGTTGCCATCAAAGCGGATAATGGAGCCATCAGCACGACGTACGCCGTGACGAGTGCGGACTACAACAGCAGTCATCACTTGGCCTTTTTTCACTTTACCGCGAGGAATTGCTTCCTTCACGGTAACTTTGATGATGTCACCGATACCAGCGTAACGACGATGGGAGCCACCCAGCACCTTGATGCACATAACACGGCGAGCGCCGCTGTTATCGGCCACATCGAGCATGGATTGAGTCTGAATCATATAATTTCTCCGACCCCTAGTCCTTAGACTTCCACAGCGCGTTCGAGAACATCAACCAATGCCCAAGACTTGGTCTTGGCCATCGGACGAGTTTCACGAATAGTGACTTTGTCGCCGATGTGGCACTGATTGGTTTCGTCGTGCGCGTGCAGCTTAGTCGAACGCTTAACGTATTTACCGTAGATCGGGTGCTTAACGCGACGCTCGATCAGAACGGTGATGGTTTTGTCCATCTTGTCGCTGACAACACGGCCAGTCAGCGTACGGACAGTTTTTTCGGCTTCAGCCATGATCACTTACCTGCCTGCTGGTTGAGCACAGTCTTCACGCGAGCGATGTCACGCTTAACTTGCGAGAGCAGATGAGACTGCCCCAACTGGCCAGTTGCTTTCTGCATACGCAGATTGAACTGGTCGCGCAGCAAGCCGAGCAGTTGCTCGTTCAGCTGCTGTGCGGATTTTTCACGAAGTTCATTCGCTTTCATCACATCACCGTCCGTTTAACAAAGGCGGTGGCGAGCGGCAGCTTTGCAGCAGCCAAGGCAAAAGCCTCACGCGCCAGCTCTTCAGTTACACCCTCGATTTCATACAGGACTTTGCCTGGCTGAATCTGGGCTACCCAGTATTCGACGTTACCCTTACCTTTACCCATCCGAACTTCGAGAGGCTTTTTGGAAATAGGCTTATCCGGGAATACACGGATCCAGATCTTGCCGCCACGTTTAACGTGACGGGTCAGAGCACGACGCGCTGACTCGATCTGACGAGCGGTGAGACGACCACGAGCTACAGACTTCAGCGCGAACTCGCCGAAGCTGACTTTGCTACCGCGCTGAGCCAGACCACGGTTGTGGCCTGTCATCTGCTTGCGGAACTTCGTACGCTTAGGTTGCAACATTTGGCGTACCCCTTACTTAGCAGCTTTTTTACGAGGCGCTGGTGCTTGTGGTTTCAGCTCTTCTTGGCGACCACCAATTACTTCGCCTTTGAAGATCCAAACCTTTACACCGATCACACCGTATGTGGTGTGAGCTTCGTAGTTGGCATAGTCGATGTCGGCACGCAGGGTGTGCAACGGCACACGACCTTCGCGATACCATTCAGTACGTGCGATTTCAGCACCGCCGAGACGACCGCTCACTTGGATTTTGATGCCTTTGGCACCAATGCGCATGGCGTTCTGTACAGCGCGCTTCATAGCGCGACGGAACATTACGCGACGCTCCAGCTGCTGAGCTACGCTCTGCGCAACCAGCATACCGTCGAGCTCCGGCTTACGGATCTCTTCGATATTGATGTGCACAGGCACACCCATTTGCTTGGTCAGGTCCTGACGCAGTTTCTCAACATCTTCACCTTTCTTCCCGATAACGATACCTGGGCGAGCGGTGTGGATGGTGATACGTGCAGTTTGCGCCGGACGATGGATATCGATACGGCTTACGGACGCGCTTTTTAGTTTGTCTTGGAGATACTCACGCACCTTCAGATCAGCGAACAAATAGTCCGCATAAGTCCGACCGTCTGCGTACCAGACGGAGGTGTGCTCCTTGACGATTCCCAGGCGAATGCCAATGGGATGTACTTTCTGACCCATCTCTTCGACTCCGTTACTTGTCAGCAACCTTGACAGTGATATGGCAAGACCGCTTGACGATGCGATCAGCACGGCCTTTGGCACGCGGCATGATGCGCTTCAGCGAACGCCCTTCGTTGACGAAAACGGTGCTGACCTTCAGGTCATCAACGTCTGCGCCTTCGTTATGCTCGGCGTTGGCTACGGCCGACTCCAGCACTTTCTTCATGATCTCGGCGGCTTTCTTACTGCTGAAAGCCAACAAGTTGAGCGCTTCGCCCACCTTCTTCCCGCGGATCTGGTCGGCGACCAAGCGGGCTTTCTGGGCGGAGATTCGAGCGCCCGACAACTTAGCGGCTACTTCCATTTCCTAACCCCTTAACGCTTGGCTTTCTTGTCTGCTACGTGCCCACGATAAGTGCGGGTACCGGCAAACTCGCCCAGTTTGTGGCCGACCATGTCTTCGTTAACGAGAACCGGGACGTGTTGACGACCGTTGTGTACTGCGATGGTCAGACCGACCATTTGTGGCAGGATCATAGAACGACGCGACCAAGTCTTAATTGGTTTGCGATCGTTCTTCTCCGCCGCCACTTCGATCTTCTTCAGTAGGTGAAGATCAATAAAAGGACCTTTTTTCAGAGAACGTGGCACTGTCGTATCCCTCTATTTACTTGCGACGACGGACGATCATTTTGTCGGTACGCTTATTACCACGAGTCTTCGCGCCCTTCGTCGGGAAGCCCCATGGCGATACCGGATGACGACCACCAGAGGTACGACCTTCACCACCACCATGTGGGTGGTCAACCGGGTTCATGGCAACACCACGAACGGTTGGGCGAACGCCACGCCAGCGTTTGGCACCAGCTTTACCCAGCGAACGCAGGCTGTGCTCGGAGTTCGAGACTTCGCCCAGGGTCGCACGGCATTCAGCCAGAACTTTACGCATTTCACCGGAGCGAAGACGCAGGGTAACGTACACACCTTCACGAGCGATCAGCTGAGCCGAAGCACCAGCAGAACGAGCGATCTGTGCGCCTTTACCTGGCTTCAGTTCGATGCCGTGTACGGTGCTACCAACTGGAATGCTGCGCAGTTGCAACTGGTTGCCTGGCTTGATCGGAGCCAAAGCACCCGAAATCAGCTGGTCGCCAGCGCTCACGCCTTTAGGGGCGATGATGTAACGGCGTTCACCGTCTGCGTACAACATAAGAGCAATGTGAGCAGTACGGTTTGGATCGTATTCGATACGCTCAACAGTGGCTGGAATGCCATCTTTGTCGTTGCGACGGAAATCGACCATACGATAATGCTGCTTATGACCACCACCGATGTGACGCGTGGTAATACGGCCATTGTTGTTACGACCACCAGTCTTCGATTTTTTCTCGAGCAGCGGTGCGTGAGGAGCGCCTTTATGCAGCTCCTGGTTGACCACCTTGACCACAAAACGGCGGCCAGGGGAAGTCGGTTTGCATTTAACGATTGCCATGATGCACCCCTTCCTTACTCAGCACTGCTGCTGAAATCGAGATCTTGGCCTGGCTGAAGGGAGATAACTGCCTTCTTCCAGTCATTGCGCTTGCCCAGACCGCGAGCTGTGCGCTTGCTCTTACCCAAAACATTCAGGGTAGTAACACGCTCAACTTTCACGCTGAACAGGCTTTCGACGGCCTTCTTGATTTCCAGCTTGGTTGCGTCAGTCGCAACCTTGAAAACGAACTGGCCTTTCTTGTCAGCCAGAACCGTAGCCTTCTCGGAAACGTGCGGGCCAAGCAGAACTTTAAATACGCGTTCCTGGTTCATCCCAGCAGCTCCTCGAATTTCTTCACGGCCGACACGGTGATCAACACCTTGTCGTATGCGATCAGACTAACTGGATCGGAACCTTGAACGTCACGTACATCTACGTGCGGCAGGTTACGAGCAGCCAGGTACAGGTTCTGATCAACAGCGTCCGACACGATGAGAACATCGGTCAGGCTCATGTTGTTCAGCTTGCCCAGCAGATCTTTGGTTTTCGGAGTTTCAACAGCGAAATCCTGAACCACGACCAGACGATCCGTACGCACCAGCTCAGCAAGGATGGAACGCATTGCTGCGCGATACATCTTCTTGTTCAGCTTCTGGGAGTGATCCTGTGGACGAGCTGCAAAAGTGGTACCGCCGCCACGCCAGATTGGGCTACGGATAGTACCGGCACGAGCACGGCCAGTACCTTTCTGACGCCATGGGCGCTTACCGCCACCACGAACGTCGGAACGGGTCTTTTGCTGCTTGCTACCCTGACGGCCGCCGGCCATGTAGGCCACGACTGCTTGGTGAACCAGCGTCTCGTTGAACTCGCCGCCAAATGTCAGTTCGGAAACTTCGATCGCTTGAGCGTCATTTACATTTAATTGCATGTCAGCTTCCCCTTAACCGCGAGCCTTGGCTGCTGGACGTACAACCAGGTTGCCGCCAGTAGCGCCAGGAACAGCGCCCTTGACCAACAACAGATTGCGTTCAGCGTCCACGCGCACTACTTCCAGGGACTGCACGGTCACGCGCTCAGCGCCCATATGACCGGACATTTTTTTGCCCTTGAATACACGACCAGGAGTCTGGCACTGGCCGATAGAGCCTGGGACGCGGTGGGATACGGAGTTACCGTGGGTGTTATCTTGCCCGCGGAAATTCCAACGCTTGATCGTACCCTGGAAGCCTTTACCCTTGGACTGACCGGTTACATCAACCAGTTGACCAGCGGCAAAGATTTCAGCGTTGATCAGATCGCCAGCCTGGTACTCGCCTTCTTCAAGACGGAATTCCATGGTAGTGCGACCAGCGGCAACGTTCGCTTTAGCGAAGTGGCCAGCCTGAGCTGCTGTTACACGCGAAGCACGACGCTCGCCGACAGTGACTTGCACTGCACGATAGCCATCGGTCTCTTCAGTTTTGAACTGGGTGACGCGATTCGGCTCGATCTCAATGACCGTGACCGGAATGGAGACACCTTCTTCGGTGAAAATACGGGTCATACCGCATTTACGACCGACTACACCAATAGTCATGTTGTAAACCTCATGAGTGTACGGGGCTTTCACCCGCTATGGCCGCCCATTTCAGAGCGTTACACGACTAAGACCGAGTCTTAGCCGAGGCTGATCTGCACTTCCACACCGGCCGCAAGATCAAGCTTCATAAGAGCATCAACGGTTTTATCCGTTGGCTGGACGATGTCCAGAACGCGCTTATGAGTGCGGATTTCGTACTGGTCACGCGCGTCTTTGTTGACGTGCGGGGAAACCAGAACGGTAAACCGCTCTTTACGGGTAGGCAGTGGAATTGGACCACGCACTTGAGCACCAGTACGTTTCGCGGTTTCCACGATTTCCTGGGTTGATTGGTCGATCAGGCGATGGTCAAAAGCCTTCAACCTGATACGGATTTGCTGATTTTGCATTGGATTTCAGACTCCGGCTGCTATTCCCACCGGGCGCAATACGCCCGTTAAAAGGAGGCGCAATTCTATAGACGCCCCAGATAGGTGTCAACCCAATAAAAAAGCCCCCGCTGAGCGGGGGCTTTTTCAATCCATCAAGCTGACTCTACAAAAGAGACTTACTCGATGATTTTGGCTACGACGCCAGCGCCGACGGTACGACCGCCTTCACGGATAGCGAAACGCAGACCGTCTTCCATCGCGATGGTTTTGATCAGGGTAACAGTCATCTGAATGTTGTCACCTGGCATTACCATTTCAACGCCTTCTGGCA